>JBJESB010000056.1:0-15601 GCA_051882575.1 Oscillospiraceae bacterium | reverse complement strand
GTTGCTGTTCGAAATCTTTGATTTCGGTAACAGCAGAGGTTCTTATAATATATGTTATGAGAACGCAGTTCTCATAGTCAGCGACAGCTGACCGCCGCAAAGCGGCGAACATATATTTCAAGGTTCTCGTTGCTGTTCGAAATCTTTGATTTCGGTAACAGCAGAGGTTCTTATAATATATGTTATGAGAACGCAGTTCTCATAGTCAGCTTCTTCCTTGATACCTGCGTTTCAAATCCCTCGGACATCGCTTTGTTGGACGGATTTGTGATGACGCCTGTCGGCACAGCAGATAAGCCCTTAACGGCACATCTGACGGCAATTGCTGTGCGGGTATTGTCGGTCAGAACAAGGATGCTGCAAAATTTAAGAACTGCATAAATCTCGGCAAGGTATCCGGCTGTTTGAGAGACAAAATCTACGGCGAGGGCTCAAGCGGCGACGCAGCGGAAACACCCATAACGGGCAACTCGTTAGTAATCCCCGAAAACACTGCGTAGGCACTGTTATAGAGGTTATTGCAGTAACTTCCGCAACCGCAAATTATACCGCGGGAGCAAGCAGCTCTGCAGCCGAGGACAATGCTGAAATCTGCACAATATGCAGCTATATAATAACGCTTATATCTGCACAGCAGTATTTTGTTTTACCAACCATATTTGTTACAAGTACCTTTTCATCAATCATCTTCAATCGCTTCTCTGCCGTTGAACGCCTTGCAGAAATCATTCGGGCAAGCAGTGACTTTATCGGTTTTACGGAATGCTGAAAGCGCTTATCAAGGATGAGTCTTTATTGGCAAAACAAAGTTTACTATACCTATTGACATAGTAAGCATAGTGTGGTATTATATGAATGTAAATCAATCGGAAGCCTTTTGGCTCTGATTTCTTAATAAGCAAGTAAAGGGAGTATAATAATGGTTGAACTGACAAGGCAGGCGGCTTGGGAGCTGCTTAACAGATACAACAAGGATACATTTCACCTCAAACACGGTGTTACGGTTGAGGGAGTAATGAGATACTTCGCAAAGGAACTCGGCTATGAGGACGAAGCCGATTTCTGGGGGATAGTCGGCTTGCTGCATGACCTTGATTTTGAAGAATACCCCGAACAGCACTGCATCAAGGAGCAGGAGATAATGCGTGAAAATGGAATTGATGAAAGGATAATACACGCCACTGCAAGCCACGGGTATATGCTGACGGTAGATGTCAAGCCCGAGCATGAAATGGAAAAAGTGCTGTATGCAGTTGATGAGCTGACGGGGCTAATCGGCGCGGTGGCAATCATGCGCCCGTCGAAGAGCGTACAAGACCTTGAGCTGAAATCGGTGAAGAAAAAGTACAAGAACAAGGCTTTTGCGGCGGGCTGCTCCCGCGAGGTAATTGAGCGCGGCGCAGATATGCTGGGCTGGGAGCTTGACCGCCTGATAGAGCAGACCATTCTTGCCATGCGCAGCTGTGAAGCCGATTATAATTCCATACAGTGAGCCGCTGCACGAGAAATTCGGATTCATATTCTGTGGCAGAATGCAAAAGCACCGGAAATATTGTGATATTGGCTGCTTTGAGCTAAAGGCAGAAAAGGAGAGATATGCTTAATCAGTTTTCAAGAACCGAGCTGATGTTCGGCAGAGAAGCCATGGAGCGACTTCAAAAAAGCAGAGTTGCCGTGTTCGGAATCGGCGGCGTGGGAGGGTATGCGGTTGAAGCCCTTGCTAGAAGCGGTATCGGTACGCTTGACCTTATTGATGATGACAGGATATGCATTACCAATCTCAACAGGCAGATATTTGCGGTACGAAGCACCGTGGGCAAATACAAGGTAGATGTTGCGCAGGCGAGAATACACGATATCTGCCCCGAAACAAAGGTTAATACTTATAAATGCTTTTTTATGCCTGAAACTGCCGACGATTTCGATTTCACACAGTATGATTACATCATAGACGCAATAGATACAGTAAAGGGCAAGCTGGAGATTGTGAAGCGCGCAAAGGCGCTGGGCGTTGCCGTAATATCGTCAATGGGCGCGGGAAACAAGCTCGACTCGACTGCGTTTCGGGTTGCGGATATCTACGAAACAAGAATGGACCCGCTGGCAAAGGTTATGCGTTATGAACTGAGAAAGCTTGGAATACCCGACCTGAAAGTAGTATATTCGGAGGAAAAGCCTGTTCGCCCGATTGAGGATATGGAGATATCATGCCGAAAGCATTGTGTATGTCCGCCCGGAACAGCAAGAAAATGTACCGTCCGTCGGGATATACCCGGCTCTAACGCTTTTGTTCCGTCGGTTGTTGGACTTATCATTGCAGGCGAGGTAATCAAGGATTTAACAAAGACAGAGAAAGGTACGCACGAATGAGCATTTTTAATTGTATTTCCGATTGCGATAACGTTAATGACGGACATCTTACCCGTGAAGAAGCCGCTGCAATATTAAAAACTCCCGATGACAGGCTTGATGAGCTTATTGCCCGTGCCGAAAGGCTTCGCAGAAAATACAAGGGCAGCCGCGTAAGCATTCATATTCTCACGAATGTCCGCAGCGGTAACTGTTCTCAGGATTGCGCCTACTGTGCGCAGTCCTGCCGTTCAAAAGCCGATATTGAAAAGTATAGGTGGGTTTCGGACGAAAAGCTTTACGGCGATAATGATTTGGTGAATCAAAATCATTTGTCAAGGCATTGTATCGGGCTAAGCGGCATCAGCTTTTCGGACAGCGAGATAGAAGCGCTTGCCGAAAAAATCAAGGTCATGAAAGCAACGGGCACACACCTTTGCTGCTCGATTGGATTTCTGACGGAGAAGCAGGCAATTATGCTGAAGGAAGCAGGTCTTGACCGTATAAACCACAATCTCAACACCGGCCGAGCATATTATAAGAACATCTGTACCACGCACTCGTATGAACAGCGTGTGGAAAATATTCGTATGCTGCAAAGGGTGGGATTCGAGATATGCAGCGGCGGGATTATCGGCATGGGCGAGAGCGAGGAAGATGTCGTTGATATGCTGCTTGAGCTTAGAGAAATTCAGCCTCAAGCCTTGCCGATAAACTTTCTGCTTCCGATAAAGGGTACCCCGTTTGAAAAAAATGATATTTCATATCTAACAACCGCGTACTGCATGAAGGTCCTGTGTTTGGCTCGGCTGCTGGTGCCAAGGGCGGATATTCGCTGTGCGGCGGGCAGAGAGGTCTATTTTAAGGGTGAGGAGAAGAAGCTTTTGAGTGTTGTCGATTCTATTTTTGCTTCGGGATACCTTACCGAACAGGGGCAGGGAATAGAGGATACTATTAAGACAATTACCGAGGCAGGCTTTACTTATGAGATAGAAGGACAGTAATTTTTTCACATGAATAACCAAAACAGCTCTGTATCTGTGCCGAATAATCGGCAGTCGGGTACAGGGCTTTTTAATTTGATATGAAAATTTTTAAAATATAATCCCTATAACTCCTATTGAAAAAGTAGGAATAAATAAGTATAATAGTATTTGTAAACAGAACAAAGGAGGAGCATATATGAACAGAAAAAATCTTCGATGTTGTTGGTTTCCGGCAAGTACATAATACAAAACCAATAAATAAATTCAGGAGGACAACATCATGAAAATTACAAGAATTATCGCTGCATTTGCGGCACTGACCTTAGGCATTACAGCATTCGCAGGCTGCGCAGGAAACAACGCATCGGATTCGGGTACACACAGCGCAGCTACTTCCGGTACACAGAACACGCCAAGTACGGCAACACCTCAAAAGGAAAAGGTTGAGCTTCATCTCGCCGACATGAGCGTTTACGGAATTGCAATCTTTAACTATGCAAAGGAAATCGGAATACTCGACAACTATTTTGACGGGCTTGACTACGATGTAAATATTACTCTTTCGGAATGGGCAAGCGGTGTTGACCAGAACTCTGCTTTTGCCGCAAAGGAAATTGATTTCTCCAGCATGGGCAATATTCCCGCAGTATCCGGTGCGGCGGCAGGCTACGGAACAAAAATTCTTGCGGTAAACTACTACTATGATAACGAGTATGTTCTTGTTGCGCGCGCAGATTCGGATATTAACAGCATTGCCGACCTTAAAGGCAAAAATCTTGGAACTTATGTAGGAACGGTCACACATTTTGCAATAGCAAAGTATCTTGAAACTGCGGGCTTAGACATAAACGATGTAAACCTGCTCAATGTGGGTGCAGAGGCTGCAACCTCGCTCAGAAGCGGCGACATAGACGCAACGGTTCTCGGAAGCGTTATAGCAAATCAGCTTGTCGCAGAGGGCACTGTGCGCATTCTTTCGGCGGAGCAGGCTCCGATATATAATTATGTGGTGGGCAGAGAAGAATTTGCACAGAAATACCCCGAAATCACCGTGAAGGTTCTTGAGCTTATCAACGATACATGGGATTATGCGCTTGCGCATCAAGACGAGTATATAAAATTCTACGCAGGGGCGTCGGGAGTTGATGAGGCGATAATCGCCGCAACCTGGAAGGAGAATTTCCCTATAAAGTCCGCTAAGGATTTCGATGATAATGACTACAAGCATTATGTCGAATTTGTGGAATGGATGAAGAGCGTTGAGTATGTGGGTGCTGATGTTGACCCCGATTCCTTGCTTGACCGCTCGTTTGCACAGCAGATTAAGGATTGACGAGGGGTGATTAACATGAGCAGAAAGCTCTATTATAACGGAAAAATACTCACTGCCACAGACGAAAACCCCGTAGCTTCCGCAGTAGTTGTCGAAAACGGCAGAATAAGCCGTGTAATATACGACGCGGAAAATATCGCAGACGATTTTGCCCCTGACGAGCGCGTGGATTTGAACGGAACTGTTCTTGCGCCGGGATTTATTGACGGACATTCGCATTTTTTTCAGACGATATCGGAAAGCGAGCTGTTAAACGCAAAGACCTCTCCCGCGGGAGAATGCGACTCGGTGGAACAGCTTGTGGAGTCGCTGAAAAAACAGCTTTCCGACCCGCGTTTTGATGATAAGCGTTATCTCTATGCAAGCGGCTATGACGAGTCGGTATATCCCGACCACAGACTGCCCACGCGATACGACCTCGACCGAGTAACCGACCGACCGCTTGCGCTTTCGCAAATATCGGGGCATAATACCGTTTTTAACAGCGCCGCGCTTAAGCTTGCGGGAATTGACGACAGCTATGAGCCGCCATACGATGGCTCTGTGGGCAGATTTACGGACGGAAGCCTTACGGGCGTGTTTTACGAAAACGCACGCAGAGATATTGGGTTTGAACTCTCCTCGGTGTTTCGGGAAACGGCGGAAAGGAATATAGGAAACGCAGTGCTGAATTACTCAAGCGCGGGCGTAACAACCGCGCAGGACGCAGCGACAAGCCTTGAACAATTCGAGACGGTAAGCAAGCTTGCCGAAGAGGGGAAGCTGCCGATTGATTTAGTAAGCTATCTTTTCGGTGAGGATACCCTGCGTGTTTTTGACGACCCTAAGAACACCCGATACAGCTCGCATTACAGAGCCGCGGGATATAAGATTTTCCTTGACGGCTCGCCGCAGGCAAAAACAGCGTGGCTTTCCAAGCCGTATGAACACACGCTTTTGGGAAGAGCCGAGGATTATCGCGGAAGCGGTATCCTGACCGATGAACAGCTTGCAGAAATACTGAAAAATGTTCTTGGGCATTCTGTGCAGATAAATGTGCATACAAACGGCGATGAAGCTGTCGAGCAGTTTTTGCGCGTGTACGAAGCCGTCAGCAAAAATTACCCCGAAGCTTCGGCAACGCGCCCTGTTCTGATTCACTGCCAGATAATCAGAACGGACCAGATTGAGCGAATGAAGAAGCTGGGTATTCTTGCAAGCTTTTTTGTTGACCATGTTTATTACTGGGGCGATTATCACGAGCAGGAAATTCTCGGCACGGACAGAGCAAAGCGAATATCTCCCCTTGCAGAAGCTCTTGAAAAGGGTGTAAGCTTTTCGATTCATCAGGATACGCCCGTTACAAAGCAATCCCCGATATTTGCGATACACAACGCTGTAAACCGCCTTACAAGAAGCGGCAGAGTGCTGGGAGAAGAATACAGGATTACTCCGCAGGAGGCGCTCAAGGCAGTTACGATAAACGCGGCTTATCAGATTTTTGAGGAACGCAGCAAGGGCAGTATTGAAGAGGGCAAGCTCGCAGATTTTGTTATTCTCGACCGCGATATTCTAACTGTTCCCGCGCAGGAAATCAAAAATATAAAAGTCCTTGAAACAATCAAAGAGGGACAAACGGTGTACAAACGAAAGGAATAAGGTATGAATAAGGCTTCCGAAAACAAGGCTGCTGCCAAGGTGAAAAATGTATTTCTGGCGGTGCTGCTTCCGGTACTGATATTGGCGCTGTGGGAAATCGGTGTGCGCAGCGGAAATATCAACGGCAATGTAATACCCGCGCCGAGCAAGCTTGTGAAAACCTTTATCGGTCTGATAGAAAGCGGCAAGCTTCAGGAAGGGCTTCTCATAAGCTTTCAGCGAGTATTGGCAGGATTCGTTATCGCTGCTGTAATCGGCGTTGTGGTTGGCTTTTTCATGGGAATTTTCGCAACCTTCAATCGCCTGCTATCGTCGCTTGTAAATATTTTAAGACCAATCCCCGTTGTGGCGCTGATTCCTATTCTTATCATCATTCTGGGTGTAGGAGAATCGGCTAATGTGTCGATTATTGTTATCGGCGCACTGTGGCCGATTCTGCTGAACACGACTGCGGGCGTTGCTAATACGGACAAAAAGCTTTTGGAGCTTGCTCATGTGTACAGAATAAGCAAACCTAAGCAGTATTTGCAGATAGTTGTGCCGTCCGCGCTGCACAGTATTCTCACGGGATTGAGGCTTGGAGTAAGCGGCGCATGGATAAGCGTTGTAGCGGCGGAAATGATTGGCGCAACAAGCGGTATAGGCTATCTGATAATGTTCGCAAAATCTCTTGCGCAGGCGGCGAATATGTATGTGCTGGTTCTTGTTGTAGGACTTATCGGCTTTGCGATAGACAAAGTGCTTACCCTATTGCAGAACATCATCAGCAGACGATTTGTAGCAGGTCGCGCATAAGGAGGATTTGGCTATGGAACAGGAAAACAGTATACTGAGCATAAGGAATGTAAAGAAGAACTTTTACATAGGCGGAAATACCGTAGAAGTCCTTGGCGGCGTGAGCATTGAAGTCAAAAAGGGTGAATTTATCTCTATCGTCGGAGAAAGCGGCTGCGGAAAAAGCACGCTTCTCAAAATGATTACCGCTCTCGAAGAAGTGACGGAGGGTGAGATTCTTATAGACGGCGAGAAAGTCACAAAGCCAAGTGAAAAGTGCAGCGTTATTTTTCAGGAGCCGCGGCTTTTCCCGTGGCTCTCTGCGGAAAAGAACATCTCGTTTACGCTCCCAAAGGCAATCCCAAAGGAACAGCGCAAAAAAATTGTTGACGACCACATCGCGCTTGTCGGGCTGAAGGGCTTTGAGAAAGCGCTTCCTTCACAGCTTTCGGGCGGTATGCAGCAGCGCGTAAGCATTGCGAGAGCGCTTGCAACCAAGCCCCGGCTTTTGCTGCTGGACGAACCGTTCGGCGCTCTTGACGCATTTACCAGAATAAATATGCAGGACGAAACGCTTCGCATCTGGGAGCAGGAGAAAACAACAATGCTGCTTGTTACTCACGATATTGATGAAGCGCTCTATTTGAGCGACAGGATAATAGTCCTGTCTGCAAAGCCCGGTTTTGTCAAGGCAGATATCACTGTAAGCCTGCCGCGCCCGCGCAAAAGAAGCGACTTTGATTTTCTGAATCTCAGAAGAAAGGTTATGCTGGAGCTGTTTGGAAACGGAGACTCCCAGAATATCGAATACTACATCTGATATGTACCCGCCTTTCAACATACAGAAATCCTCCCTGCCATTGCGGTAAGGAGGATTTCGCTTGTGTATTTTTTCGGCTGAATGAGGAAGCGGCGGCTGTCAGGCTCCGCAGCGGAATAATACAACAAAACCGCATAAGACCATTGGCGGTCATTATGCGGTTTTGGTTATTGAAGATTATCCGAGAAACTCATTATCGACGATAGTCAATACCTCGTCCAGTATCTTGAATGCTTCTCTGAGTTCTTCCTCGGTTATGATGAGAGGCGGGGTAATGTTGATGTTGTTCTCGCGTCCGAATGCGGAAAATCCGCGTTCTTTCAGCAAGCCCTGAATTCTTGCCATTGTTTTGTTTTCATCATAGCCGTACGGTACAAGAGGAATCTTCTTCTCTTTATCCTTCATCAGCTCAACCGCGCCGAACAGACCAATATATCTGACATCGCCAATGCACCTGTGATTAGCCTTTATTTTCTCAAGAAGCTCTCCGAATACCTTGCCGACCTCGTTCACATGGTCGAGTATATGGTGTTCGGAATAATACTTCACACAAGCAACGCCCGCAGCACACGCGAGCGAATGTCCGCTGTAGGTTAAGCCGTAAAGGAATACATTATCCTTGAAATAATCCGCAATCTCCTTGCTGATGATAATGCCGCCAAGCTGAACATAGCCGCAGGTAACGCCCTTGGCAAATGTGATAATATCGGGCTTTATACCCCAATGCTCAAAGCTGAAGGTTTTTCCCGTTCTGCCGAATCCCGCCATTACCTCATCGCAGATAAGAAGAATGCCATACTTGTCGCAAAGCCTGCGAAGTCCCTGCAAATAGCCATCCGGCGGGATAATTACACCATTTGCGCCTGTTATTGTTTCAACCTCTATCGCGGCTATCTGATTTGCGCCCTCGTACTGTATCTGCTGCTCCAGCAGTCCAAGATAATATGCGGAGGCTTCCGCGTCGTCCTTGAACTGTATTTCGGAGCGGTAGACATAGGGGTCAAAAAACTTCAGAAAACCATTCGCGGCGGGCTTTTCGAGCGCAAATCTTCTCGGGTCGCCCGAAAGATTGCCCGAGCCTAGTGTCGAGCCGTGATAGCTTCTGTAGCGCGATAATATCTTCGGTTTGCCCGTGAAAGTCCTTGCCGCATAAATTGCCGCCTCGTTGGCGTCCGAGCCGCCGCAGCTGAAAAACACCTTTCCCATATTGTCCGGCGCTAAATCTATCAGCATTTTGGCAAGCTCCGAGCGCGGACCCGAAGCGTGGGCGGGAGCTATGTACGGGAGTATTTCAACCTGCTTCTGAACCGCCTCGATAATATCCCTGTTGCCGTAGCCGAGATTTACATTTGCAAGCTGAGACGACATATCGAAATATCTCTTGCCGTTGTAATCCCAAAAATAAATACCGTCCGCGCGCTCAATCGGAATAGCGTTCACCGAACCCGTAAGCCACGGGTGCTGATTAAATTTCTGGTCGTACTCGACGACCTGTTCTCTTGTAAGCTCTGACATAATTTTTCTTCCCTTCGTTAATTGCTGCTTAATTTGTTATACAAATCCGTGAGTATTTCATCTGTGATTCTCACAGGATTATTGTCCATATTCGGATGATGACTCAGTCGAACAAGCTCGTTTATCTGTGTGCTTGTAAGGTGCAGGTCTGAAAGACTTGTCCGCAGACCGACCCTTTTCTTCAATTCAAGAATTGCGTCGGCAAAGCTGTCTGTGCTTTCATAGCCAAGCGTCTGCACAAGGTTCTTCACTCTTTCCTCGGCGGCATTTATGCGCGCGAAATAATCCAGTGTAAGTCCGCAGGCTTCACCGTGAGGAATACCGTAAATGCTTGTCAGCGGGAATGAGCAGGCGTGAGAAGAAGTCGTTTTCGGCAAAGTGAACGCAAGACCCGCAATTACCGACGCCTCAGACAGCTTTTCCCGCGCGGATATATCATTCGGCTCGTCATACGCCCTTGGCAGGTACTCAAAAACCGTCTGTATTGCGTATAAGGCAAGCGCGTCGCATATCGGCTGATGATTTTTGCTCCAATAACCCTCGACCGCGTGGCACAGCACATCTATTCCTGTACTTGCGGTAACATTCTTTGGCAGGGAAAGCGTAAGCTCGGGGTCAATCAGCGCCGCTTTCGGGTAAAAGCTATCCGAAACTATCGGAGCTTTTTTGCCGGTTTTTCTGTCGGTTAAAACCGAAACGCAGGTAACCTCGCTGCCTGTTCCCGATGTGGTTGGAATGGCGATTAACGGAATATGTTCTGCCGGGACGGCTTTGCCTGTGCCGTGATATTCCGATATATCATTGGTGTTGACGGACGCCGCCTTTGCGAGGTCAAGCGCGCTACCGCCGCCCAGAGCGATGATAATATCGGTATTTTTTTCGCGGATAAGCCCGGTGCATTGGTTTACCTCGCTTACATCGGGATTTGGCGAAATATTGCAGAATATATCTTTCCCTCCGATAAGCGCGAGCACTTTCTCTGCAAGCCCGCTGTGAACAAAAAACGGGTCTGAAATAAGCAGCGGGTGCTTTGCAGAACCAATCAGAGTGCATAGCTCCGTAATTCTTCCGCTGCCGAAAATTATAGCTACAGGCTGTGTGTAATTCCAATTCATTTTTACTCTTCCTCTAAATTACAAACTGATAGCCGCTTGGTATTCTGAATTCCGACGGAGTAAGGGAAAAAATCTTTTTGAACTGCTTTGAGAAATAACCGATATCCTTATAGTCCAGCCTTTCGGCTATCTCGAATATCTTCATTCCGGTATTTTTCAGCAGCCATGCCGCACGGTACATCTTTACGGTCATTATGTAATCGACAAAGTGAAGCCCCGTCTGTGCAATAAATACTGTACTGAGGTACGAGCCGTTGATATACAGCTCATCCGACAGCGTTTTTAACCGCAAATCGCTTTCGGGATTATACAGGATAAACTCAATGACATCATGTATCTTTGAGTTATGCTGCGGGTACAGCGCGAAGAATGTATCGAACAGCTCGGCAAGCTTTTGTGCATTTGCGCAGCTTTCGTCCGCCAGAAAATCGTCCTTGCTCAGGAAAAGGTCAAGCCACTCGTATCTTTCGAAAATCACTTCCACCGTACCGTTTACAATAGCTGTGATATTTTCTCTTCCGCTAAGTCCGCTGATATAATCCTTAACCGCAGGGTCGCGGTTGCTGAACAGCTCTGTAAGCTCCTCAACATGATATATTTTGCTTGCCATATTGCCGTGAGTTTCGTTTTTTATCCTGTTGAACACCGCAACAAATTTGTATGCTTCAAACGGTTCAACAAAATAATCATACACGCCGAGAATGATTGCGCGGCGGGCTAAATCGAAATCGCCCTCTTTGCCGCAAACGGCAAGCCTTGTGCAAAGCCCTTCTGCCTTTATCCTTTTGAACAGGAACAGCCCGTTTCCGTTAAGCAGTCCGGCTTCGACAATCAACAGGTCATAATGGTTGTTTTTCAGCTCGTTATATGCCGAATCACCGCTGTTTCTCACTGCCGAAATTTCAAACTCGGTATGCTCGCCCCAGATGTGCAAAGCCGAAATTTCAGCCGAAAGCTCTTCGTTTTCAATCGCAAGAATTACTCTGTACACGGCTTTGCACCTCCTAATCACAGCGATTTTAACCGTTCAAAAGTATTTTCGTCAAGCCGCTCGGGAAGAGCGGGTATTTTCCTGCCGAGAAACTCGTATTTTTTTTCACCGAAGCGGTGATACGGCAGCAGCTCATAGGTGTAATTATCTCTGCCTCTGAGAAAATCCCTTATTGCCGAAATATCCTCCTCGCTGTCGGTGACCGTCGGTATAACAGGCGTACGGATATGCTTGTGAAGCCTTGGAAACTCGGAAAACAGCATTTCAAGATTTTCGAGTATCATCTTATTTGAACCGCCCGTATACCTGATATGCTTCTCTTCGTCGAGAATTTTTATATCATAGATAATGCTGTTTAACATTCCCGCCGCCTGTCGCAGCACCTCTGTGTTACAGCAGCCGCAGGTTTCGGCGGAGGTATCAATTCTGCGGTGTTTGGCTTCACGCAGTATTTCGAGGGCAAATTCCGCCTGCATAAACGGCTCGCCGCCCGAAAGCGTGAGTCCTCCGCCGCCGTGGCGAAAGAAAGCGCTGTCACGCTCCGCGATATCGACCGCTTCGGCTGCCGTCATTTCTCTGCCATATATGCTTATCGCCTTCGACGGGCAGATTTCCGAGCATTTCCCGCAGTTTATGCACCTCTCAAAATCCAGCGTTCCACCGCCCACAGCGCCCTGTGAGCACACCTCCGTACAAAGGGAGCAGCCCTTTGAGTAAATACACTTGCCGCTGTTGAAATACACCTGCGGGGCGCTTTCCTGCGATTCGGGATTGGCGCACCAAATACACTGCAGCGGGCAGCCCTTCAGGAATATGATTGTGCGTATTCCCGGGCCGTCATGCAGCGAGTAGCTTTGTATATTGAATACTATTCCGCTCATACAGCCGTGTGTTCTGTCCGTGAAATAATATCATCCTGCAAATCCTTTGAAAGCTCGCAGAAATACGCGCTGTATCCCGCAACTCTGACAAGCAGTCCCGAATAACGCTCGGGGTCTTTCTGCGCCGCAATCAGCGTTTCGCGGTTGATAATATTGAACTGAAGATGCCAAAGCTTCAAATCCCCCCATGTTTTTATGAAAGAAACGAGCTTTTCCGTACCCTCATCGCCCTTTACGCACTGCGGACTTAGTTTTATATTAAGCAGACGCGCAGCGCGGTTACGGAAATCGTAATTCTTTGTTGCGAAATTTGAAAGCAGTATAGCAGTAGGTCCGTTCTTATCAGCGCCCTGCGACGCCGAAGAGCCGTCTGACAGCGGAACATACGCAAGCCTGCCGTTTGGAGTTGCGGAAACTACTTTTCCGAACGGAACATTTGATGTGAACGGAACATATCTCAAATCGAGATGTACGCCAAGCTCCTGCGAATACTTTCTTGTAAATTCAAGCAGCTCGCGGTCAAGGATTTTTCCGATTTCATCCGCATAGCCGTCGTTGTTTCCGTATGCGGGCGCATTTCTGAGAAGCTCACGCTCTGTTTCATAGCCCTCAAAATTATGCTCCAAAGCTTCTTTAACTCTCGAAAGTGTCAGGCGCTTATCCTCGTAGACAACCTTCTTTATCGCCGCGAGAGAATCAATAACCGTACCGTAGCCGATAAACTCAAAGTAACCGAGGTCAATGCCGCCCTCAATTCTGGGCGTGTGAATATCCTTGCACTGCTCCATGCACAGAGCGTGAAGCGATGAACCCAGCGGAGAAGCAAAATGCTCACTGCGCAGTCTTATTATCTCATGCTGCTGAATAAATGCCTGCTTCATAAAATTCTTCTGCTGCTTCAGATATGCCGCAAAAAAATCGTCGAAGGTCTTGAAATCCTCAGGCTCGCCTGTCTGCAATCCGATAATCTCATCGCCGTATTTGAGCATTCTTCCGTTATATATCGTCATCTCAACCGCTGCCGCGAAGTTGATGTAAGCGCACGGCGACGTATAGGTATCCCTGTTGGGCATTCTCACCTCCGCGCAGCCTGAAACGGAGTAATCGTATGCTTCCTCAAACTGAGCGCCCTTTGAGAGAAGCAGCGGAATTACCTCCTCGTCGTTTATCAGCTTCGGAAAACCGCTGCCGTCCTTGATTGTTTCCGCCACCTCCCAGAGATATCTCTGCGGAGAGCGGGTGTGTATTCTTGCGGCGAGGTCGGGGTAATTCAGCGGGAACTGCCTCTTTGAACGCAGGAAAATATAGGTAAGCTCATTTACCGCGTCTCTTCCGTCCTTTGTCTGACCGCCGATTGTTACCGCTTCCCAATGAGCGTAGCCCTCATTGAACGCGCCGCCTGCCTTTGAAAGATACAGGTCGATATACTGTGCCATAGAAACCCAAACGCATTCGAGAAGCTCTTCCGCCTTATTTTCATCTATCACACCTTTTTCCTTATCTGCTTTGTAATACGGATAAAGATACTGGTCCATTCTGCCGTTTGAAATGATTGTGCCGGTTTTCTGCTCAATGCGCGAGAACAGCTGAATGAACCACTGGCTCTGTACAGCCTCGTAAAAGCTTTCGGCAGGCTCGGCGGGCACCTTGCGGCAAATTTTCGCAATTTCCAGAAGCTCGGCTTTTCTTTTCTCGTCAGTTTCGGATTTTGCCTTTGCTTCGGCTAAGTCGGCGTGACGGTTTGCCCAGAGTATTATAGCGTCTGCCGTGATTATTACTGCCTCAAGAAAGGGCTTGCGCTCGGTATTGTCAACGGGGCTGAACTCGTCAAGCGCGGCGAGCTTTTCCTCCGCCTCTTTCTTAATGCCGTTGAAGCCGATTCTGAGCGGCTTTTCATAATCGTGTACCCACTGTATTGACGAACGGAACGAAGCGGTTTCGTTTACAATAAACCGAGAGGTAAGCTCCGCGTCATTGTTGTAGGTATAACGTCTTGTGTCCTCGGGAATAGCCGCGGCAAGCGCTTCGTGAAAGGTTTTTCCCTTCCAGTAGGGTGAAATTTCGTTTACGATATACGCCGCGTCCTCATCGGTAATATCAAAAGGCGAACTGTCGCGCGAGGGAAGGCTTTTTATTGCTTCGTCAAGGAAATCGCCGTCAAGCTCGGGGTAAAGAATGCCGTATCTGCCCTCTCTGCCGGCGCGTCCTGCGATAAGCTGTTCGTCGTCAACATACACCCTTGCATTCTGCGCATAGTGGTACAGCGCCTTCGCCCACCTCAGAATGAGCGGCTGTCCTTCTGTGGTTTTGAATGACTCGGTGAAATAGCGGCCGCGTTCAATGTCGATAACAGGGCGCGTTCCCTGAAACTTATTGAGTATCCTTACCGCGCGGGTTTCGGTCTTTGTGCTGTTTGAGATAATCCTCTTTTCCTGTGGAGATAATTCTATTTGTGACATAATCTTTCCTCTTTTCATTGTTGATTATACCTATATGCTTCATAGGTTTTACTGGAATTATATCATATTAACACAAGTATGTCAACAATACGGAGTATGAAAAAAATTTATTTTTTTTCATACTCACATTTTGGCGGATAGAAGGTGGAAGATTGCAGGAATGAACGAGTACGAAATGTAAATGAATATCGGACACTAAATTGGAGATTTCACCGAACGAGTTTGCACTAACCGAATGCTTGAAAGTCTGCGGCTGTAGATTGAAAAGAAGTTTTTGGAGAAATGGTATTCAAAGGGGCAGGGAAGCGGAGAAGATATATGAGCTAAATCAAATTCTCCGTTCATGCGTGATGTACAGTCAATTAAATAGAAGCACAATAATCAGGCGTAGAATACCGCCCGACTTATGGTAAATTATTTGATAAAATTACTTCATATCTCTTTTCTTCTATTATATCATCCAACGCACATTATTGTGCCGTTCGTGATACACTTTCGCCTGTTTTGGAAAAAGTATGCCGAAAAGCCCTTTACATTCCCCAAATGTTATGATATTATATGTTATGAGAACGGAGTTCTCATAGTCAGCGACAGCTGACCGCCGGAAAGCGGCGAACATATATTTCAAGGTTCTCACAGCCGTCCGAAATTTTATTTCGGGGAACGGCGTGGGGTTCTTATAATAATAGATTACGGGAACTTGTTCCCGTATGCAGCCGCTAGGCTGCGGCTGCGCAGCA
>JBJESB010000055.1:0-15824 GCA_051882575.1 Oscillospiraceae bacterium | reverse complement strand
TGTCTACTAGCTCTATATCGTCAACCGTCTTGTGCATTTCAAGGCAGTCAAGCAGGGCGTTTGCCGTATCAATAGAGGTAAGACACGCGATTGAGCGTTCAACTGCCTTGCGGCGCATTCTTACGCTGTCAAGCGAGGGCTTTCTGCCCGTTTCGGATGTGGAGATAACATAGTTTATCTTGCCGCTCTCCAGCAGTGAAATTACATCCGGGTCGCCTTCGCCGATTCTGAATGCGTGGCTTGCAGCAATCATGTTTCTGTTTAATACCGATGCTGTTCCCGCTGTTGCGTAAATCTTAAAGCCCAGCTCCTCAAAGCGGCTGGCAATTTCGATTACATCGTTCTTGTCGCCGTCCTTGACGGAAATCAACACGCCGCCCTCGTGATACAGCTTGTAGCCTGCCGCGATAAGTCCTTTAAGAAGAGCCTCGCCAAAGGTTTTGGCAATACCAAGGCACTCGCCCGTTGACTTCATCTCGGGACCGAGCTGATTGTCAACATCATGCAGCTTTTCAAAGCTGAACACGGGAACTTTTACCGCAATATAGTCGCCCACGGGGTGCAGACCGCTCTTGTAGCCCATTTCCTTGAGCGTCTTGCCAAGAATTATCTTTGTTGCAAGGTCAACCATGGGTACGCCCGTAACCTTGCTGATATAAGGCACTGTTCTGGAAGAGCGCGGGTTGACCTCGATTACAAATACCTCATGGTTGTATACTACATACTGAACATTCACCAGACCCTTGACATGAAGCGCCTTTGCGAGCTTTTCGGTGTAGTCGATAATTACGCGCTTGATATGCTCCGTGAGCGTCTGGCAGGGGTAGATTGAGATAGAGTCGCCGCTGTGTACGCCTGCGCGCTCAATATGCTCCATGATGCCCGGAATAAGGAAGTCCTCGCCGTCGCAGATTGCGTCAACCTCAACCTCCGTGCCCATCATGTACTTATCAATCAGCACGGGGTTTTCAAGCTCTGTTGCGGTGATGATAGCCATGTACTCCTTTACATCACTGTCGCAGTGCGCAATTATCATGTTCTGACCGCCCAGCACATACGACGGTCTTAACAGAACCGGATATCCCAGCTTGCCCGCCGCTTCAAGCGCTTCCTCGGTGGTGAACACCGTTGTACCCTGCGGGCGCGGGATTCCGCACTTTTCAAGCAGCTCGTCAAACAGCTCTCTGTCCTCCGCAGCGTCAACATCAGCCGCAGATGTGCCCAGTATTCTTACGCCCAGCTCCGTCAGGTGCTTGATGAGCTTGATTGCTGTCTGTCCGCCGAACTGAACCACACAGCCGTAGGGCTTTTCGGTAGCAATCAGCGCCTCAACATCCTCGCGGGTGAGCGGGTCAAAATACAGTCTGTCGCCCGTGTCAAAGTCGGTGGAAACCGTTTCGGGGTTGTTGTTGCAGATTATAGCCTCGCAGCCCTCCTCTTTCAGAGTCCAAACGCAATGAACGGAGCAGTAGTCAAACTCAATGCCCTGTCCTATTCTGATAGGTCCCGAGCCGAAAACTATGACCTTCTTCTTGTCGGTCGGGTGCTGCTTGATAAACTCCGCAGCCTCGTTCTCGCGGTCGAAGGTGTTGTAGAAATACGGCGTATCGGCAGAGAACTCCGCAGCGCAGGTATCAACCATCTTGTAAACGGCAAGGCGGCGTTCCTTTACTTTCTGACCCGAAATGCGCTCGATAGTGCTGTCAAGATAGCAGTACTTCTTCGCCATGTCGTACTTTTCCTGTGTCAGCTCGCCCTCGGCAAGCCACTTTTCAAGCTGCACCAGATTGTTCAGCTTTGAAATAAACCACTTGTCAATCTTTGTGATATCGTGAATGGTATCAACCGAAATGCCGCGCTTGAGCGCTTCAAATACACAGAACGCGCGGTCAACGTCAACATCCTCAAGCTTTTTAAGCACCTGCTTGTCGGTAAGCTCCGTGAACGCCTTTTTGGTGAGAGTATCCATGCCCAGCTCAATAGAACGCACTGCCTTCATCATGCCCGCCTCAAAGCTGGGCGCGATTGCCATGATTTCACCCGTTGCTTTCATCTGTGTGCCGAGCGTTTTCTTGGCATAAACGAACTTGTCGAACGGCCATTTCGGGAACTTTACAACAAGGTAGTCAAGCGCAGGCTCAAAGCAGGCGTAGGTCTTGCCCGTAACCTGATTGATTATCTCGTCAAGCGTGTAGCCGATTGCGATTCTTGCGGCAACCTTTGCGATAGGATATCCCGTCGCCTTTGAAGCAAGCGCGGATGAGCGCGATACTCTCGGGTTTACCTCGATTACGGCATAGTCGAAGCTGTCGGGCTTGAGCGCAAACTGGCAGTTGCAGCCGCCCTCGACCTTAAGCTCCTGAATTATATTGATTGCCGCTGTACGCAGCATCTGGTATTCCTTATCGGCAAGCGTTACGCAGGGTGCAACAACAATACTGTCGCCTGTGTGAACGCCCACAGGGTCAAAATTCTCCATTGAGCACACGGTAATTACATTGCCCTTGCTGTCGCGCATTACCTCAAACTCAATTTCCTTCCAGCCCGAAATGCACTTCTCAACAAGAATCTGCGTGATAGGCGAAAGGCGCAGACCGTTTGTGGCAATCTCGTGAAGCTCTGCGGGTGAATAAGCAATGCCGCCGCCCGTGCCGCCCAGCGTGAATGCGGGGCGTACAATAACGGGGTAATCTATCTCCTCGGCAAACTCCATTGCATCCTCAACGGTTTCAACCACCTTTGAGGGTATGCACGGCTGCCCGATTTTCTCCATTGTGTCCTTAAACGCCTGTCTGTCCTCTGCCTTGTGAATGGTTTCGGGATTGGAGCCCAGCAGCTTTACTCCGTGGCTTTCCAGAAAACCGCACTCTGCAAGCTGCATTGAAAGCGTAAGTCCTGTCTGACCGCCGAGGTTTGACAGCACGCTGTCGGGCTTTTCAATTTCTATAACTCTCTTTACAACATCCAGCGTAAGCGGCTCAATATAGATTTTATCCGCCATGTGCTTGTCCGTCATTATTGTTGCGGGGTTGGAGTTGATAAGCACTACCTCCAGACCCTCCTGCTTAAGCGCGCGGCAAGCCTGTGTGCCGGCATAGTCAAACTCGGCTGCCTGACCTATTACGATAGGACCCGAGCCGATAACGAGAACCTTTTTGATATCACTTCTTAACGGCATTGCTCTTCTCCTCCATTAGCTTGATAAAACGGTCGAACAGGTACGCGGTGTCTTTGGGACCGCCGCAAGCCTCGGGGTGGAACTGCACGGTGAATGCGGGCGCATTGTGATAGCAAACACCCTCGCAGGTGCCGTCGTTGCCGTTGATATGGCTCACTACGCCTGCCTCGGCAGGTACGCTGTCGCTTACAACCGCATAGCCGTGGTTCTGTGAGGTAATAAAGGTTCTGTCCAGCGCGATATCCTTTACCGGCTGATTTCCGCCGCGATGACCGTATTTCAGCTTTTCGGTCTTTGCGCCGTTTGCAAGCGCAAGCAGCTGATGTCCCAGACAAATGCCAAAGGTAGGTATCTGCGCCGGAATAAGCTCGCGCAGCGTGTTTATAGATGTGATATTGTCCGCAGGGTCGCCCGGTCCGTTTGAAAGCATGATTCCATCGGGATTAAGCGCCTTGATTTCGTCCGCGGTTGCGTTATACGGCATAACAGTAACGTTGCAGCCGCGCTTTACCAGCTCGCGGCGGATGTTGTGCTTGTAGCCGTAATCCATAAGCACTACATCAAACCTCGGATTCTCCGCGGGGTAGTACTCCTTCTGCTTAACGCTGACCTTCGGCACAACGCTGCCTACCGTATATGCGCGAATCTTTTCAAGAAGCGCGTCCTTGTCATACTCTCCGCATACTATCGCGCCGTTCATTACGCCGCTTTCGCGAATGATTTTGGTAAGGTGACGCGTGTCGATATCGTATATTCCCACAATACCGTACTTTTTCAGGTAGCTGTCCAAATCGCCCTCACAGCGAAAATTTGACGGCTCCTCGCACTGCTCGCGCACTATATAGCCGCTTACCACGCTTCCGTCAGATTCGGGGTCAATGCTGTTCACGCCGTAGTTTCCGATAAGAGGAAAGGTCTGCGTTACAATCTGACCGCAGTAGCTGGGGTCTGTGAGCGTTTCCTGATAGCCCACCATTGCCGTGGTGAATACTATCTCGCCTATCACCGTGCCCTCTGCGCCAAAGCCCCTGCCCTCAAACACCGTTCCGTCGGCGAGGACAAGCGACGCTTTTTTGTTGTTCTCGAATATCATTTTGTTCCTCCGCTTCATTTCCGAACGCCCGTTCAACGCTCGTAGTTCTTTTGCTCTATCCCGCGAATTCCCTTTATCTGTCTTATTTGTTCAGTGTGATTTTGCCCACAAAGCCCATTATCTCGTCTCTCATTCTGATTGCCTCGCGGCGGGCAGCCTCGGCGTACTCCTGCTCGGGCACGCCCTGCTTCTGGTACGCGCACATGATTCCGCGCGAGCTGTTGACGATACCGCCCAGACCGTTCTCGTCAAATGCTGCAGCGATATCCTTTGCGCCCGCACCCTGTGCGCCGTAGCCGGGAATCAGGAAGAATGTGGTGGGCAGCGCCTTGCGCAGGTAGCTTATCTGCTCGGGATATGTAGCGCCTACAACCGCGCCGACGCCGCTGTAACCGTATACTCCCGGAAGCTCCTTGCCCCACTCCTCGCACATCTTGCCCATGACCTCATAAATGGGCATACCGTCTATCTTTCTGTCCTGAAGCTCACCCGAAGAAGGATTTGAGGTCTTTACCAGAACGAAAATGCCCTTATCGTTTGTGCGGCAGATATTCAGCAGCGGCTTGATTCCGTCCGAACCGAGATAGCCGTTTACCGTCAGCGCGTCGCCGAGGAACGGCTCCAGCTCTGCCGAGCCCACCTTTACCTTGCCCAGATGAGCTGCTGCGTATGCCTCCATTGTTGTGCCGATATCGTTGCGCTTGCCGTCGGTGATAACATACATTCCCTTGCTGCGCGCATATTCCTGTGTTTTGTACAGCGTCTTCACGCCTGCGGGGCCGTACATCTCATAGTATGCAGCCTGCGGCTTTACTGCGGGAACAATATCATAAAGCGCATCTATAAGCCCCTTGTTGAATTCCAGCAGCGCCTTTGCCGCGCCCTTGAGCGTCTCGCCGTACTTATCAAAGCAGCGCGCCTTGATAAATTCGGGGACATAGTCAAGCTTGGGGTCAAGACCCGCAACAGAGGGGTTCTGTGTCTGCTCGATTTTTTCAATAAGTCTGTCAAGTGACATGGTGGTGTACCTTCCTTTATCGTATTTTAATAATTTACAATTCATTCGCCGTCTGTATATACGACTTTTCCGCCTACAATCGTGTACTTTACTCTGCCCTTGAGCTTTCTGCCCTTAAAGCAGGTGTTTTTCGATTTGGAGTGAAGTCTGTTGGGGTCTACTGTCCACTCCTCGTTGGGGTCGAACACCGCAATATCCGCAATATCGCCCGCCGCAAGCGAGCCGCCCGGTATCGCGAGTATTTTGCGCGGATTAACGCACATAAGCGTTACTATCTTCGCAAGAGAAATCTTGCCCGTGTGATACAAAGCCGTAAGCGTAGCCGCAAGCGAGGTTTCCAGACCTACCACGCCGTTGGGCGCTTTCTCAAAATCTGCCTTTTCCTCTGCGGAATGCGGAGCATGGTCGGTTACAATGCAGTCAATCGTGCCGTCGCAGATACCCTCCGTGATAGCGTCAACATCAATCTGTGTGCGCAGTGGGGGATTCATGCGGTAATCGGCGTCGCGCGAGCGCAGCTCCTCGTCTGTAAGCATGAAATAGTGCGGGCAGGTTTCGCTTGTAACCATTGAGCCGTACCGCGTTGCTATGCGAATATTCTGCATTGATGTAGAGGTGGATACATGGCATATATGAATCGGCATTTCAAGGTCAGTGGCAAGTGTAATCTCGCGGCTGGTGATGATATCCTCGCTAAGTCTGTGCATACCCTTTACGCCAAGCTCCTTTGAAACCTTGCCGCTGTTCATTATGCCGCCCTGTATTATATCCAAATCCTCGCAGTGCGAAAGCACCTTAAGCCCCGCGTAATGCGCCTTAACCATACCGTTTGCCATTGTCCGCGCGTTGCGTACGGGTCTGCCGTCGTCGGATACCGCAACACAGCCAGCGTTTCGCAGTTCCTCAAAGTCGCAGAGCTCTTCGCCCTTTAAGCCCTTTGTAATACAGCCTACGGGGTAAACTCTCACCTTAGATTGCTTCGCCTTTTCCACTATATACTTAACCGTTTCGGCATTGTCAACAGCGGGAATTGTGTTGGGCATACACGCAACCGCCGTTACACCGCCCGCAGCCGCAGCGTCACCGCCGGTGATGATGTCTTCCTTATGGGTCTGTCCCGGGTCGCGCAGATGAACGTGCATATCGCATATTCCCGGAATAACCGTCAGCCCCTCGCAATCAATCACCCGCTCAATACCCTCGGGCGATATCTCGGGCGCGACTTTTTCTATCAGGTCATCCTTGATGTAAATATCCGCCTTGCCCTCAAAACCGTTTGCGCTGTCAACAACGTAACCGTTCTTCAATAAAAGTTCCATTTCTTACTCCCTTTTCTCATAAATAACCACCTTATCGGCGCCGTCAAGTTCCTTTACCATTACCTTTACCATTTCCTCGCGTGAAGTCGGTAGATTTTTTCCTATATAATCGGCTCTGATAGGAAGCTCCCTGTGTCCCCTGTCAATCAGCGCCGCCAGCTGAATTACCGTCGGTCTGCCTCGTGACATCAGACCGTCCATTGCCGCGCGCGCCGTTCTGCCTGTGAATATCACATCATCCACAATTATAACGCGCTTATCGTTTATGTCAAAATCAATGCGGCTGAGGTCATCGCTGATTTCACGGCGTTTATCATCACGAAACGGCGTGATATCCAGCAATCCCACAGGGATATCTATACCCTCAACCTCCGCTATTTTTGCGGCAATCCGCTTGGCAAGCACCGCGCCGCGCGAAAAAAGCCCGATAAGGCAAAGACCCTCCGTTCCCTTGTTTCGCTCGATTATCTCAAACGAAATACGGGTAACCGCCCTTGCTATCGCGCTTTCATCAAGTATTTCCGCCTTAAGCGCAAGTCCGTCTGCCGTACACATTGCCGCTCGCACCTCTCTTCCGATAATAAAAAAGCCTGTCAAAAATCGACAGGCTGAATAATCCGATATGCCTTACAGCCGCAGCCCGCAAGAATGCCGCTGCCCGCCGCAGGATATACGAAAACCTCCAACCTTGCCGGACTCTCTGTTCCGACTTAAAAGCCGCTGTTTTCCATGAGCCGGAGCTTAATCTCTCCAACCCTTATAATTATACAATCATTATTCCGATTTGTCAAGGGCGGCTCACTTTTGTAATATGCGCCAAATTAGCTCTGCAATGCGGATTTCTGCAATTTATGCCCTCAAAAGCCGTTTTACAAAATTTTTATTGCTCTACGGCGCTTTTTTTGACAAATCACACAAAAGGGCGGGAAATAACTCCCGCCCACAGATTATTATGATAGTTTGATTTTGAGATATCCCTCGATAATTTCAACGCACTTCTCAAAGCCAAGCACGCCCGAATTAAGCGAAATATCGTAGTTTCTGGCGTCAATCCAGTTTCTGCCGGTGTGAGCCTTATAATAAGCGGCACGTTCCTTGTCTGTCGCAGCAATAACACGCTGTGCCTCCTTGCGGTCCAGTATTCCGCGCACCTGCGCTGCGTTTTTGATGCAGGATTCCTCATCCGCATAAATAAACACGCTTACAACATTGGGATTATCACGCAGAACATAATCCGCGCACCTGCCGACAATGATACAGCTGCCCTTCTCTGCAAGCTGCTTGATTACCATTGCCTGATAGTTGAACAGATTTTCCTCGGATGTAAAGCTGCTCTTGTCGGGAGAAATCACTCCGCCCTTGTACACGGGCGTTCTGCCGAAAACACCTGTCTTGGTCTTTTCGTCGGATTTACCGAACAGCGATTCGTTGATACCGCTCGCCTCGGACGCCAGCTTGATAAGGTCCTTGTCATAGAACTCCACGCCCAGTCTTTCAGAGAGCATCTGACCGATTGTTCTGCCGCCGCTGCCAAAGCCGCGCGCTATTGTAATCACAAAATTCTCCATACGCTTACCTCCGTTATTCTCCGAGATATGCCTTCTTGACTTGGTCGTTGTTCATAAGCTCCTTGGCATCGCCCGAAAGCACGATTTTTCCTGTTTCAAGCACATACGCCCTGTTTGCAATCGAAAGCGCCTTTTTTGCGTTCTGCTCAACCAGCAGCACCGTTGTACCGCTTGCATTTATCTCCTTGATAATATCGAAAATCTCGTTTACATACAGCGGTGAAAGTCCCATTGACGGCTCATCCATCAGAATTATATCGGGCTTTGACATCAGCGCCCTGCCCATTGCAAGCATCTGCTGCTCGCCGCCCGAAAGCGTTCCCGCAATCTGCGTGCGGCGCTCGTCCAGCCTCGGGAAGCGCTTGAATACATTTGCAAGACTGTCCTCAATCTCTTTCTTGTCCTTGCGGGTAAACGCGCCCATCATCAGATTATCAAAAACCGTCAGATTCTGGAATATGCGCCTGCCCTCGGGAACGTGTGCCATGCCCATTGATACTATCTTGTGCGCGGGAGTCTTGGTCAGCTCCTTGCCGCCGAACTGAATTGTGCCGCTTTTTGCGGGAACAAGCCCCGTAATCGTGTGCAGAATGGTCGTCTTGCCCGCGCCGTTTGCTCCGATAAGCGCAATTACCTCGCCCTTTTCAACCTCGAACGAAATGCCCTTGATAGCATTTATCGCGCCGTAATATACCTGTAAATCCTCTACCTTCAGAAATGACATGAGCGCTCCTCCTTTATTCGCCGAGATATGCGGTGATTACTCTTGGGTCGTTAAGAACCTCGCCCGTGACGCCCTGTGCAAGCTCCTGACCGAAATTAAGCACCGTTAATTCCTCGCAGATTCCCGAAACGAGCTTCATGTCATGCTCGATAAGCAGCACGGTCATATCAAACGAATCGCGGACAAAGCGTATTGTGTTCATAAGCTCTGCGGTTTCGTTGGGATTCATACCCGCAGCAGGCTCGTCCAGCAAAAGCAGCTTGGGATTTGTCGCAAGCGCTCTGGCAATCTCCAGCTTGCGCTGCTTGCCGTAAGGGAGATTCGCAGCACCCTGCTCTGCTTCACCGTCAAGGTCGAACACCTTAAGCAGCTCAATAGCGCGTTCATTCATCTCTTTTTCTTCTCTGAAATACCTCGGAAGCCTCAACACGCCCTCAATGGTCGTGTAGTGCTTCTGATTATGCAGACCCACCTTTACATTGTCAAGCACGGACATTCCCTTGAACAGGCGTATATTCTGGAAGGTTCTCGCTATGCCGCACTTGTTGATTTCAGCAGGCGCTCTGCCTGTGATATTCTGCCCGTCAAGCAGGATTGTTCCCGAGGTAGGCTTATACACACCCGTAAGCATATTGAACACCGTGGTCTTACCCGCGCCGTTAGGACCGATAAGTCCGTAAAGCTGTCCCTTTTTTACGGTGAGGTTGAGCGAATCCACCGCATGAAGTCCGCCGAACTGAATAGAAAGCCCGCGGACATCCAGCATTGCGTTGTTCTTGTTTTCGGTCATATCACTCATTGCCGGCACCTCCCGCAGTTTTTTTCTCACGTTTGAACACACCCGTCAGCTTCTGCATGAACGGCAGTCTGACAAAACGCTCGCGCAGCGAAATA
This sequence comes from Oscillospiraceae bacterium, assembly GCA_051882575.1. Classification (GTDB taxonomy): domain Bacteria; phylum Bacillota; class Clostridia; order Oscillospirales; family Ruminococcaceae; genus CAG-115. Next base: position 6,030 of record JBJESB010000055.1, on the reverse strand, counting down.
AAGAACGGTGAGTTATTGAATATCATCATAAAGATGAGAACAACAGCGTAAATCAGCATACGATAATCGCCAAGCTCTCTGAATATCTCGGGCAAAGCGTACAGAATTATTGTTGCAATTACCGAGCCGCGCATACTGCCCAGACCGCCCAGAACAACGAATACAAGAATCAGAATAGACAGATTGTAGTCGAATTTCTTCGGCGCAATGCTTGAAAGCGAATGAGCATACAGAACTCCCGCAACACCTGCTATTGCCGCGGAAATAACGAAAGCAATCAGCTTGAATTTTGTGACATTTATACCAACCGACTGCGCTGCAATGTAGTTATCGCGTATAGACATACAAGCGCGTCCCGTGCGGGAATCAACCAGATTCATTATTACCGCAAGGCAGATTAGCAGCACAATCACAACGATTATCAGCGTTGTATCGCGCGGCGCGCTTATGCCCATAGGACCCTTCCAGATATCCGAGCCCGTTTCCTTGTCAAGCTCAAGAAACGGCGTGCCGAATGTAAAATGCAGACCATTCTTGTCCATTGTGAGATAAATGTTGTTTGCAATACTCTTGATAATCTCGCCGAAGCCCAGCGTTACAATCGCAAGGTAGTCGCCGCGCAGACGAAGTACGGGAATACCGATTAAGAATCCGAACAGCGCAGCAGCAAAGCCGCCCACAACAATCGCAAGTATAAGCCTCAGCCAGCCCGGGTTGATTGCATCCTGCGTTATAATCGAAAACACGCCGCCTACATACGCTCCCACGCACATAAATCCCGCGTGACCCAGCGAAAGCTCACCCAGAATACCAACCGTGAGGTTAAGCGAAATGGCAAGTATTATGTATATTCCAATCGGAATAAGCAGACCCGCATGCTGGCTTCCAAGAACGCCAGCCTGCGCAAGTATGCCGAATAGCAGGAAAAATCCGAGGGTGATTCCGATTGTGATAAGATTGCTTTTTGTAACTTTTCTCATACCCGCACCCCCTTATACCTTCTCGCGAATCTTCTTGCCGAGGATTCCCGTGGGGCGTACTATCAGAACGATAATCAGCACAAGGAACACAATAGCGTCAGAAAGCTGCGCGGATATGTAAGCCTTTGCGAGATTCTCGATTATTCCAAGCAGAATGCCGCCTATCATAGCGCCGGGAATGCTTCCGATTCCGCCGAAAACAGCAGCAACGAACGCCTTAATGCCGGGCATTGCGCCTGTGTACGGGCTAATCTGCGGGTACGCTGAGCAAAGCAGCACGCTTGCAACACCCGCAAGAGCAGAACCGATTGCAAATGTCAGTGAAATCGTGGAATTTACATTGATGCCCATAAGCTGCGCCGCGCCCTTATCCTCTGAAACCGCAAGCATTGCCTTGCCTGCCTTGGTCTTGTTGATAAACAGCGTCAGCATTACCATTATCACAACCGATACAATAATCGAAATAACAGACTCCATTTTGATTGATACCGCGCCGTCAGCAAATGTAAGCGGCGGTACATCCTTTACGATAGAGGTAAAATTCTGCGCAGCCGAGCCGAATATCAGCAGAGCCAGATTCTGAAGAAGGTAGCTTACGCCGATTGCCGTGATAAGCACCGCAAGTGGCGGAGCGGTTCTGAGGGGCTTGTACGCCACCTTTTCGATAACCACACCGAATACTGTACATACAACAATCGCAATCACAACCGAAAGCCACACAGGGCACCACTGCGTTGACATCGCGGTAAAAGCCGCAAAGCCTCCCACCATGATAACGTCGCCGTGCGCGAAGTTCAGCATCTTTGCAATGCCGTAAACCATCGTATAACCGAGCGCAATCAGCGCGTATATTGCGCCGAGGCTTACGCCGTTTACGAAGAACGATATAAAGCTCAACATAAGCTGTTGCTCCTTTCGGGAATTTTTACCGCAAATCAAAGCAGCCTGCCGCCGCGGATTGCTTTGATTTGCGGCAAATTGTTTTTTGCCGCAGAATTGCAAAAACAGACCCGTACATCTGCGGCAACCTTGCCGCAGACAATACATACGGGTCTTATTTGCAATGCTATGCGTTATTTACAGATTCGGCAATTATGCTGCAACATAAGAGCCAACGCCGTCTGTTACAACGATTCTCATTACCTTGGGTGCCTTTGTGGGCTCACCTGCTGCATCCCATGTTGTGGAGCCTGTGATACCGTCAAGTGTAATCTCTGTCATTGCCTTCTTGAGCGCGTCGCCGAGGTCGGAAACGGAGATGTTGGCGTCCTTGATGCCTGCCTTCTCCATAGCTGCCTTGATTGCATAAACTGCGTCGTAAGCGTCAGCTGCGAACTGAATCGGAATCTCGCCGCCTGTGAGCTCCTTGTAAGCCTCTGTGAACTTAACGGACTTTTCATCTGTGGAGCTTGCTGCAAAAGGAGTCATAACCAGAACATCCTGTGCGATTGCAACATCGTCGCCGAGCTGGTCGATAACGCCGTCAAGACCGTCGCCGCCGAAGATTGTAACATCAAGAGTGCCCTGTGCCTGCTGCATGATAAGAGCAGCCTGCTGGTAGTAAATGGGGAGGAACAGAAGCTCTGCGCCGCTCTCGGCAACCTTCTGAATCTGTACGGAGAAGTCGGTTGCGGAATCGGCTGTGAATGCCTGTGTGGTTACGATTTCAATACCCTGATTAGCAGCCTCGCCTGCAAAGCCCTCGTAGATACCTGCGGAGTAAACATCCGAGGAATCATAGATAACTGCAACCTTTGTTGCGAGCTTCTGCTGACCAATGTACTGTGCGGCTGTTACACCCTGGCTGGGGTCTGTAAAGCATACGCGGAATGCGTTGTCGTACTTGATGCAGTCAACAGCGGAGCCCGAGGGAGTAATCTGGAACATATTGTCGTTGTGAGTCTCCTCAACAACAGCAACACAGGGAGCGGATGTAACCGTACCAACCAGTGCCTTCATGCCCTTGTCCTTGAGAGAGTTGTAAGCGTTTACTGCCTTCTCTGCGTCGTGCTCGTCATCCTGGAACTCAAGCACCAGCTTAATGCCGTTTACGCCGCCCGCAGCGTTAATCTCGTTAACAGCAATCTGCGCGCCGTTCTTAACGTTTGTGCCGTAAATTGCAGCAGGGCCTGTAACAGGGCCGATACCGCCGATTACCATTGTAGCGCCGTCAGAGGACGAACCGCTGTTGGAGCAGCCTGCAAAAGGAATTGCCATTGCTGCGGCAAGTGTGATTGCAGCAGCGTTCTTAAAGAACTTGTTCATTGTAATTGCCTGCCTTTCAAAAATTTCCCTTATAGGGTCTGTATAATGCGGGAACATGAATCTTTTTATACTCCCGCCTGCAATAATATAATACCCTTTTATTCAAATTCTGTCAATAATAAAATAGCAGTATTATTTTCGGCGGCAGCTCAAAAAATTTGTTGATTTTACACTAAATTCATATCATTTTTACACTCAATTATCAGAATCGGGCTGTCTTGCAGCTGCAAAATATGAATTTTGACGTACAAAAAAATTCAAATCACACAAAAATACAGCCCCGCAAAAGCAGGGCTAAATTTTTTTAAATCAATTAGAAAGATATGACTTCACAAGTACCTGAAGCAGCTCATCCCTGTCAATATGGCGGATAAGTCCGCGGGCGTTATTGTAGGTGGTGATGTATGTAGGGTCCTCGGAAAGGATGTAGCCTACAAGCTGGTTAATAGGATTGTAGCCCTTCTGCTTTAACGCGTCATATACCGTTGTGAGTATTTCCTTCATCTCGTTTTCTCTGTCGTCATGCACAGAGAAGGTCATAGTTTTTTCATGCATAATCATAGCCTCCCTTGTCCGTTTTCGGACAGCAGTAAACCTCACTTTTCTGTATTATACACTTTTTTGGCGATGATTACAACCCGATTTTCCTTTTTATTCATCAATCGGGAAAGAAAATCTATGATTATCACAAAACACAGCGGATGTCTTTGTACATTCTCACAAAAAATGCAGTCATTTTATAACATATTTATAAAATTTGCTAAAACACTTGTAAATCGCAGATTTTTGTGATATAATTGTAAATAAGGTTATGACCCGACTGCGGTCATATACATTATTATAATCTTTGTATATATAGGAGGAACTACTCACATGGCAGTTGGAGATGGCGGCTTTAAGCAGGTGCCTTTCGGTTTTGATAAGAACGAGGTAAATGAATACATAAGCGAACTGCGCAAGAAGATGAGCGCCAACGAAGCCGAAATGAAGGCTAACGACGCTAAAACAAAGGAAGCGCTCAAGCTGGCAGAGGAGGCAGAGTCACGCATAAATGCTGCCGTATCGGAGGTTCAGGCGAAGCTGGATGAAGCTAATACTCAGCTTGCAGCGGAAAAGCACACATCCGAGGACCTTAAATCGCAGGTGGAAACTCTTAAAAAGAAGATTGCCGACGAGAACAAGAAGATGTCGGATATGCTCCGCAGCGGCGAGGGCGTAAGCGCTAAGGCAAAAGAGGCGTACACCGAAATCATTGACAAGGCTAACGCCGACGCAGCGGAAATAATCAAAAAGGCACAGGAATCCGCTGATGAGATTCTTGCAAATGCGCAGGCTTCAAAGCAGCAGATTACCGAAAATCTTGATAAATTCCTCGCTGCGGTAAGAGAACAGATAGAGCTGATGACTTCGGGCTTCGGTTCGATTGCACAGACAGCTTCCGAGCTGATTGGCACTGAAATCGCAGTACCCGAAACAGTAATTCCCGAGGTTACCGATGCAGCTCCCGCTTCCGCAAAGGCTGCCGAAAAGCCCGAGCCGAAGGCTGAAGCAGAGGTTAAGCCCGCCGAGGTTAAGGCAGAGGAAAAGAAGACCGAGCCCAAGCAGGAAGCTAAAAAGCCCGAAAAGAAGGCTGAACCCAAACCCGAGCCCAAGCCCGCTCCCAAAAAGGCGGAGGAGCCCGTAAAGGATAAGCCCGAGGATGATATGCCTGTTGCAAAGGCAGAGCCCAGACCCGCTGATTTTGAAAGTGATGTCTGGGGCGGAGCAGAAATTGCCGCGCAGAATATTTACAGCCAGCAGCAGAGCAACGGCGGAGTTCCGCTGGTTAACCCCGAGGCACAGTCAAATCCGTTCGGCGACCTGTTTGATACCGATTCTTCAGACGGCGATATGACCGACAGCATAGATATGAGCGGATTTGCTCCGCAGGAAAGTGCGCCTGCTGTTTCCGAGGTTGCCCCGCTTGATGTTTCCGACCACGCCGAGGTCGCCATGAATGACGACTTTGCAACGGACCTTATCTCCCAGACTATGGCGAGCGGTTCGGGCGACGGCATGGATGACGATTTAATGGCAGCACTCAGGGCTGCTGAAGAGGCGTTTGCTGTTCAGCCCTCCGAGGGTCGCAAGGAGGACGTGGTTACAGCAGCAGATATTGCAATGGAGAACGCAGCTGCCGCAGCAGAGGAGGAAGAGGATGACCTGATGAAGGCTCTTCGCGAGGCAGAGGCTGCATTAGCCGGTACAGATTCTTCGGACGCACCCGCACAGGCGGTTGAGGAAGCTCCCGCAGAGGATGACCCGTGGGCAGACCTTCAGCGCCAGCTTGAGGCAATGGAGCAGGACGGCAGCCTGACCGAGGAAAATCAGGATGCTGCCGCAGACGCTAATACGCAGACCGATTCGGCTGATAATTCCTCGCTGTGGGATTTCGGCTCGGCAGACGGAGGCTCCTCGGATGACGATATGAGCTCGGATGCATTCGGCGGTTTCGGCGGATTCTAAAAAATAATAATGAGTTTCAGAAGCCGTTATTTTGCGGCTTCTGAATATTTTTCGGAGAAGAGATATGATTGAACTTAACACTAGCGAGCTGAAAGAACGCGCAAGGACGCTCTGCGCGGGCGACAAGGTGCTGCTTAGCGGCACTGTGTATACCTCTCGTGACGCTGCGCACAAGCGTATTAAGGCAGCAATTGAAAACGGTGAAGAACTCCCTTTTGACATTAACGGCGCGGCATTCAGCATAGAACAACAGGAGATAACCGCAGACACAAGGCACAGC
>JBJESB010000054.1:0-49159 GCA_051882575.1 Oscillospiraceae bacterium | reverse complement strand
GTCTATCGGGTAGATGTTGCCCTTTTTGCCAATCATAATATACACGCTTTCCGACGCGCGTATTTCAAGGTCGGCTTCTATCATTCTTACACAGATATCTGTGCCCGAGGGTACAATATCGGTGGTTCTGGCAAAGCCTATGGTTTCGGGCTGCTTGCGGTATTTCTTCATCTGCGATATATCGGCGGTGTATTCGTCGGCATGAATAATATCATAGCTTGCAAAATAGTCGTCTATCTTGTTTATGAGATACTCCTGCGGGTCGGATAATGCAGCTGCTATCAGCCCGCCCGCTTTCTGCTTGTGACCGCCGCCGTTGCCGTCGGTGATATAGTACGCCATATCATCCGCGTGAACGCCTGTAATGCAGCTTCTGACCGAAATCTTAAAGCCTCTCGAAACATAGCAGCCTACAACGCTGACATCAATATTGTCCACCTGAAGCACAAGGTCGTTGATATAGCCCAGAATATTCGGGTCGCACGGCTCTGCAACGGCAACCGCATATCTCTTGCCGTCATTGAACAGGATTCTGTCCAGAGCATTTCCCGCTATCCTTATCTCGGGCAGCGACAGCACGGAATTTGCAAGCAGCGTGATAATACTGCTGTCTATTCGGGCAAAATCCCTCAAATCCTTGTCGGCAGGGTGAATAATCTCCGAAAGATTTGCGGTATCGGAATACAGCCCGTAATACAGCGCAGTGGAAAGCCCGATGTCCTCTGCCAATGGGTAGCCCTCTTTTTCCAGCAGCTTTGCAACTATCGTTGAGCAGCTGCCGTAATTGGAGCGTATCTCGCACAGCTCGGGCAGGGTTTTTACCGCCTGATGATGGTCTATCGCAGCATATTTCTCCGCCTCGAATTTGCTGACATTGCTCTCGGTGCAGACGCAGTCCACGGTAATAAGCAGGTCGGGCTTGTTTAGCTGTGTAACGTATTCCAGCGGGATTTCAAGCAGCTTAATCATCAGCACAAGGTTTGTTTTTGTTACCTGCCTGTCGCCGCTGTAAACCAGCCGCGGATTTTTGCCGCTTTTCTTAAGAAAGCAATACACTCCGTAGCCCGAAGCGATTGAATCGGCGTCGGGGGAATCGTGGCACTGAATTACGATATCGTTAAATGCAAGAAGCTCGCTAAGTTTCATTTATTATCCTCGTTTATTTCTCGGTCGCATATCTGTAAGCGCAATCCGGGCGCATCATACGCATAGTAAGAATGCCCATATATTTTCAGTATACCATAAATTCAAACAATATGCAACAGTTTTTTGCCTGTTACGGGATATTTGAAATATTTAAGAAAAAATCGGTTATTGCTGTTGCAATTCACGGCTGACAGTGATATAATTTAATTATTCGGAAAATATTTCCGAGTAAGGAGGAATAACAATGCAAAAGGCTTCAAAAGCAGATAAGGCAAAAATGATTTTCCTGCTGCTGTATTTTCTTATTCTCACCGTTGAAAGGGTAATCAGTCTTGTAAGCGTATTCACGGGGGATTTTACGACCTACGACCCGCTGGACTGGTACATGACCGCGCTGACCATACTTTCGATAATCGGCGCTTATGCTTTTATTCTGACCAAATGCAAAATGAATGTGAAAAAGTACCCCAACGGCAAGGTCTCCGGCTGCCCCATGGCAGACGCCGACAACTTCGGAAAGCTTGCCGTCGCTGCGGGAATACTGCTGCTGGGCGGCATGGTTCATACCCACGGTACAATTCCGCCGATTCAGTTTGCAAGCTACGGAATGATTCTGATTTCAATGGCAATACATACCGCAGTACAGGTCAAGCAGAACGGCGGCGGGCTGCTGCGCTGGATTTCGTTCAGCTATATCGTGGCGTTTTCAATGGCTATTCCCGTTGTGTATCACACCTCGATTGAGCTGGCGTGGCTGTTCATTCCGCTGGAAATAGTGGTATCGGCAGGAATGGTTGTGCTGTTCACGGTAATGCTGCGCGGTTTCTACATGGGTACGGGCGAGTATAATTTCCCGATTCTTCCCTTTATCGCGGCGCTTATCGGTGACGCTGCAGTGCTTGCGCTGCGCTGGAATGAGGAAATCAATTTCTTTGTACTGATATTTATCTGCGTTGCCGCACTGCTGTATGTTGTCGGCAAAATAGTCGGCAAGGGCAGCACACGATAATCTTATTTGCATACAAAAAAGCGCTCTCCTCACTTTACCGGGAGAGCGCCTTTATATTTCAATTTTCCGCCTCAAGCGCATTCTTCACTGCCTCGGAGGTAAGGTCAACAGTCATTGCCGGGCGGATACCATAGCCCTCAAGCCCGACGCTTCCGCTAGCAATGCGCTTATCCGTATAGCTGATGTTGACATAATTGCACTCGCAGGCGTTATTCGGGTTTGCGTCCCTTAACCACCAGAAATGGTCGCTGACACCGTATGCGTCGCAGTCAACCCGATACCACAGCGATTTATCCTGCTCGACTGCCGCTTGCGTGGGCTGCGCAAAAACGCTTACATCCGCTTCGTACAGCCACTCGAGCTCCTCGCTTGAAATCAGAAAAACCTTATCCCGCGTAACTGCGCCGCAGGTTGTAATCTCGGATTCAACCAGCGCTGCGCGCTCTGCCTTGGTAAACCCGTTGAGAAAGCCCGCCTCGGTATGATAGCCGTTGCGCTGCTCGGACATCGCCTTTGAGGTTGGCGCACTGTCGGCATATACAACATTCTCGCGCTCGGAATTAAGCCATGTGCGGATATTTGAGAACTCCCAGCGGTTGTCGCCGCGTATCATTCGCTGAATATCCTGCGGGATTTCCGATAGGTGCGCGGTCCAGTAATCCTTGCCGTCATATTTGTTGTACACTCCGCCCTCGGCTGCGTCGTACGCTTTCATGGTCAGTATTCTGTCGGAGATTACCACAGCCCTTGTGCCGTTGTCCGTAATGCGCAGCACACGCCACACAACAGGCTCGCCGTTGTATGTACCAAGCCTCAGCGAATCGCCGATTTCAACCGCTGCCGCGCTCTCTTTTTCGTCAGGCTCGGACGAGATTTCCGTCACGGAGGTCTGTAAAGCGGCGCTTTGCTGCGAGGTTGTCGCAGGCGGTGTTTCTTCTGTAACGGAGCTTGTAATCTGCGGCTCGGACAGAACAGCCGATTCACTCTGCGCAGAATCAGCCGCACTTGTTTGAGCGGCATCCGTATTGGATTCGGCGGGCTTGGGGTCGGTTTGCGCAGCTTCGGCAGAAGCTGTCGCCGCAGAAAAAGAGGTACTCTCGGCTTTCTCAATAACCGGCGCGCTTGCCTCAACGCCCCTTGTGGCTGAAAGGAAGATTCCCACGCCCGCACCGATTGCCAATACCGCTGCCGCAGCCGCAACTATATACCATACTCTGCGGCGGAAATCGGTGGTTTTTTCCGGCGGGTTAACAGCAATCGCAGGCTGCGCCTGCTGATAATCATTTTCATGCGCTGCGGCGTATTCGTTTATTCTTTGGATTATATCGTCGAAATTCTTGCTGCCGTCGGAAGAAACCCACTGGTGTGTCATCAGAAAATATTCCATAGACTTGCTGAGTGTGACCTCCTCCAGCTTATACACGATAATCGGCTTTTTCTTGCTGACAGCGCGTTCAATTTCTCTAAGGACGTGCGGGGATTCGTTGGAGGCTTTGGACATCAGCAGAAGTATCACATCCGAGCGGTCGATTCCGTTGATAATCTCTTCTGCGTACTCATAGCCCGAGCGAATATCTCTGGGTGCAAAAAAGCAGCTGTGCCCCTGCGATTCCAGCCTTTCGCATATCTTGGAGGCGGAATCCATGTTCTTTGAGGAGTGTGAAATAAATATTATCATTATATCCTCCCGAATGCTGAATGGTAATGTGCGAAAACACTTCTGTTATTATAGCATATTTGTGTGATTTTTTCAACCCCAAAAGCGGAAAATGCACAGCCGCAATGCAGTAATTATTCTTACCGCAAAATTTGTTGACACGGTAATGATAGAGTGATATAATAAAATTGATTGGTGTATTATGCGTTATGAGTATTTCGGAAGATTTACGCAGGGATACTGAATTACATTCGGAAGGTGCTCGGGTGAAAAATGAATGATTTGATTTATACGATTTTTCTGGCTGCTTCGGCAGTGACGCTGACTGTCGGGTTTATTATTTTTATCGCGGATTTCAGAGGCAAATCGGGGGATAAGAGCGGCACGTCGGCGTTTATCAAGCTGATTGCGGGAATGTACGCCGCAATGGTCTTGATGTTTATTCCGCTGTTTTACTGCTCGTATGAACTCGGCGACAATTTCGGAATCATTCGCCCGTTTTTGCTGTCTGCGCTGTGTTCGATAAAGGTGTTTATTCTCGAAAGCGACTACGATATGATTGTTGAAGCAGCCGCTTGGCTTAATGAGCCGTTGAGGATTCTGTACACCGGCTACGCCGCTTTCATGCTGATTGCTGCGCCGTTTGTTACACTGGGAAGCGTGCTGGCGCTTTTGCAGGGATTTACAAATTCGATAAGATTCAGGCTCTGCCGCAGACGCCCCATGTATATTATGTCGGATTTGAACGAGAACTCACTCGCACTTGCAGAGGATATCACACAACGATTCAAGGCGCAAAGACCGATGATAGTCTTTGCCGAGACAATGGCGCAGGACGACGAGCATACCGAGCTGCTTTCTGCGGCAAAAGCAATGGGAGCAATTGTTCTGAAAAAGGATATCTCACAGCTCAAGCTGCAAAACAAAAAAGCGCCCGTGGAGATATTTCTTATCGGCGAGGATGAATCGGACAACGTGCAGAAAGCAGCCGATATTACCAATCGCCTTTGCAGGGAAAAATCCAACCGCAACATAAAGATTTTTGCCTTTTCGGCAAAGGAATGCGGAGCACATATAATAAATTCGCTGAAATACACCGAGCTGCTGGGCTATCTGGATAAACCGGAGGAAATCAGGGCTTGCTGCTCGCTGCCGCCTACCGAAGCAAAAAAAGGGATTCAGGCAATCTACGCGCAGTCCGAGGGTTTCAGGCTGCGAAGGGTTGACACGGTTAAAAATCTTGTAATGAGCGAGATAATCAGAATGGACCCGCTTAGCATTGCAAAGGATAAAAAGCTTTCGGTGCTTATCGTCGGATTTGGCAGAGTGGGCAAGGAATTTTTCCGAAAAATAAGCTGGTATTGCAGCGTATGCGGTTATTCACTTGAATTCAATATCGTTGATATAATGGGCGAAAAAGGCGGCAATGCAATCGAATCTGTAATAGGAAGAGCATTTCCCGCTTTACTTGAGGACATCTCGGACAAGGGCTATACATACAGCGTAAGATGCTTTTCGGGTATTGATTCCGCAAATAATGACCTCCGAGAGCTTATCGAAAAAGGCGACAATGCGCAGCGGCTCAAACGCACAAATCTCGCCATAGTCTGCACCGGCGACGACGACCGCAATATTGAAACCGCGGTTTACCTCAGAGAGATTTTCGACAGAGTACAGCGCCCCGACCGGCCCGCGTCCACCGGGCTAAAACCCGAGGATGAAACCGTTCGGATTTACGCCTTTGTACGCGACCAGGACAGCTACACCGACCTTTGCGGTCTGATAAACTGCGAAGGCACGCCTTACAACATTACAATGATTGGAAGCACACGTAGCCGGTACTCGCACAGCAATATCTACGATTCGGCAACCGAAGCAGAGGCGCTTAATTACCATATCGGCTGGATAATCGACGATAACGATTACCGCTCCAATCCCGCACAAACGGCGGAGAAGCTGCTTTCGGAGCTGAAAAGATACGAGCAGTTTGAGTATTACAGAGAATCCTCAATTTCCAGAGCGGTTTTCTCGGATATGCTGTTTTCCAAATTTACAATGGATTGCGAATCACACGAACCGCACAGGCAGGTTATGCCCGCAAAGTGGTTTGAAGATACGGAGCATCTGCGCTGGAATGCATACATGAGAGGAAGCGGTTTTGAGTACGGCGAGCCGCGCAGCTTCCGTGCAAAGCGTCACAAATCAATAGTACGCTGTGACAGGCTAAGCGAAGATGAAAGGAATAAGGACAGACAGGATTGGAGGAACAATGATTTATAATCCGCAGCCATTTGATACAACAGGAATAGAGCTTGATGACGAGCTTTTGTCGCTGACAGAGAAAATCGCAGAGAATGTGCATGAGGTCTGGGCGGCAGGCAGAATCGCACAGGGCTGGAAATACGGCGCACAGAGAAACGATTCGGAGAGAACAACTCCCTGTCTTGTCCCGTACAGCGAGCTTACGGAGGAAGAAAAGGAATACGACCGCAATACCGCTATTGAAACTATTAAGCTGATAACTGCGCTCGGCTATAAAATTACCAAGGAATAATACAGCACAAGCCCGAGAGCATTACACTCCCGGGCTTTGGAATCATTTGATTTTCAGCATATATTTCAGATAGCCCAGCTTAATCTTTGGCCACACAAAGCCAAGCTCCTTCAGCTTATTTTCGGTAATGCCGCAGGTGGTTTCAATATTCTCGGAAGACGAGGCAATCATGCTGTAAAACGAAAGCACCGCAACATCCTTGTCCGCCATTTTCTCCAGCATACGCTTCTCGAAAATCTGCTTTGGCACAAGCGCGCATCTTAACCGCTTTCTGATGTTCCTTATGTAAATCATGTTGGGATTGAACAGGTGATAGATTTGGTTTTCATCGCCGCTTATCACCAGCTTAACATAAGCCGCAGCACACAGGTCAACAGGCGTAAGGTCAATCGGGAATACGTCAAGCTCGCTGCAATATGCGCCGATTTTCATTATTCCGCGGCAGCGGCTTAAAAATCCGTTGTCGTCGGAATTTCTCTGGAATACTCCGTCCTTGAATCGCCATGTGAGGTTTCCTATGCGGTAGATATTCGCGCGCAAGCCGTTTTTCCTCGCAAGAATTACCTTTTCCTCCGCCCTGTATTTTGAGCGGATATATACATTTTCGGTATAGTGCTGACCTATATCCAGAACCTTTTCGGTAAATACGCTGTTTGGATTTTCCTGTCTTACGGTGCCCGCGCCGCTGACGCTTGCGGTTGAGGTATGGTGCAGGAATGCGCCGCTTCTTGCACAGAAAGCTATTACATTCTGCGTGCCGATTACATTCGCCCGCTCAAAGTCCTCGTATTTACCCGTGTGGTGTACGTTTGCGGCGGTATGAATAACCGCGTCAATCTCGCCGCAGAGCTTTTCGTAGGTCTGCTCGTCAAGCCCGAGGTTTTCCCGCTCGATATTGCCCGCAACAACGTCGTAACGCATAAGCTGATACTCTGACGGGAAGTAGTATTTCAGCACTGCCTCCGGCTTTTGCGGGTTTCTTACAAGACATACGACCTCAATTCTGTTTTTGAGCAGCTCTCTTAAAATATGCGCGCCAAGATACCCCGTTGCGCCTGTCAGCAATACCTTTTTCGGGCGGTCTGATTTCTGCGCCGAAATAGTCTGCTCAATCAGCGCGTTGATGTTCTCAACCCTGTCCTCATCTGCCTGCGAAGCGCGCGAAATGCTGTCGGCAAGCTTTAGCGGCGTTGAATAATCGTAAATGTCCTGCGCCTGTATTCCAAGCTCTGCCGCCGCTTCAAGCACACAAAGGCTGTCGCCGCCCGATTCAAAAAAGTCGTCGGTTATGCCTATTCCCGTTTTGCCCAGTACACGCTCAAATACCTCGCATATTTGACGCTGCGCGTCGGTGCGCGGGGGGTGGTATTCGCTGCGCTTCTGCTCGCTTGCCAAAATTTCCTGCATAACCTCGCCGCGCTTGATTTTAAGCGTTGTGGTTTTGGGGAAATCACTTACTCTGAAGGTTATGCCGCTTATCTTTTTATAGGTGGGCATTTTGGCGTTAAGGGCTCTTACAGCGTCCTTTGCCGCTTCCTTTTCCGTTGACGAAACAAGCTGAAGCATAGCGCATATTTTGCCCTTGTGCTGATATACCATTGCCTCTTTTATGCACGGAATCGAATTAAGCTGCTCCTCTAATTCCTCGGGGTAAACATTTTTGCCGTTATCCAGAATTATGAGGTTCTTTTTACGCCCCGTGATATAAAGGATTCCGTCGTCGTCAAGGTATCCAAGGTCGCCTGTTTTGAGCCAGCCCTCGTCAAACGCCTGCGCGGTAGCCTCGGGATTTTTATAGTAGCCCGCCATAACCGAGGGGCTTTTTACCTGAATTTCGCCGTCCTTGATTCTCACCTCGGTATCCTGAACAAGCCTGCCCACCGAGCCGATTTTATTTCCGAAAACAGGAGAGTTGGTGCTTATTACGGGCGCGGTTTCGGTCATGCCGTAGCCCTGATAAACATTAAGCCCAATCATTGAGAGAAGCTCCGCCGTTTCGTCGCGCAGCGGCGCACCGCCTACCAGAAGAATATTCAGCCGCCCGCCGAATTTCTTATGAATCGCAGCAAAAATCTGACGCTCGGCATTCAGCCCGACTTTTTTCAGCCCCCTGCAAAGTCCCAGACCTGCCTCAAATTTTTTTCGCTGCACAGGGTCGTTAAGCGCGTCCTTGATTTTTTTCGCAAACAGGTCTGCCATCATGGGTACAACAAGCATAATCGTAGGCTTGAAAAGCTGCATATTCTTTATGATGTTCTCCAGACTGTCGTTAATGCAGATTGTTTCGCCCGTATACAGAATAGCCAGATTGTTTACGGTAAGCTCAAAGGTGTGATGAATAGGCAGCACAGACATTGCAACCGCAGGCGACTGCTTGTTTATTCCCGCTTCCTTTATTGCCCGAACATTGGATATCAGATTCTTATGCGTAAGCATTACGCCCTTGCCCGTGCCTGTTGTTCCGGAGGTGAAAATAAGCTCTGCAAGCGAGTTTTCGTCTGTATCGGGAAGCTGCACGGGCGCGGCTGCTTTTATCTCGGCGAACCTTTTATCCGCGAATGAAATGATTTCGCTCAAATCGTCAGAGCTATTCTTATATTCGCCGATATTTGCCTCAAACTCGGGCGAAATAAACATCATGCTTACATCACCCATGCGAATAAGGTTGCAGATTTCTTCGGTCGGCAGCATCTTATCCAGCGGCACGGCGATATTTGCGCTCATGGTAACGCCAAGATAGGCTGTAATCCACTCATAGCTTGCCGAACCCATAACCGCAATATGCTGCCCAAAAACTCCGTTCTGCGCAAGCCATGACGCAACGGCGGTACAGTCCTCCGCAAGCTGACGGTAGCTTTTTTCCGCAACCTCGCCGTTGATGAGATACCTGTACGCAGTCTTGTCGCCATACTGCGCGATATACCCGACAAAATCCTTCATAGTCATCTTTTCCATACAATTAACCAACCCTTTTGTGATTTCAGGCATTTCGTAATCGCCTCAATTTTCTTGCTGTCCGGGACAGCCGTGTGTTTTGTCTGCTTTCCTTGTTCTGCGAGTATTTCCGGTTGTATTCGGTATCTGTTTATATCCAATTTTGATTATATCATTTCTCGACTAATTTGTCAATTAGTTTACAATACTGATTATTCTAATAGCAAAACAAGCGGCAGACCACTTCCTATGGCTGCCGCTTGTATATTATTCTTCGATTTTTGCGGTGCAAATCCCGCTGTGCCGCCGAAAGACTACCGAATATCACCGCCTGCATTGCAGGTATAAATATACTCTACAAAATCGCCCTGCGAAAGGGTATACTCACCTGCTGAAACCTGCGGTATTTCGCCGTTTACGCGATACATCCAACCGCTCTGCGAGCCGAATCCAAACTCATAGATATACCCGATTCCCGTAACATACACGCCGTAGACAGAGCCTGTATAATCCACGCGGATACGCCCTTGCCCCGCTGCGGCAACAAGCGCGTCAAACGCCGTTGCGCCCTCTTGCAGAGTTATCTCCGTCGCAGCAATCACGACGCCGTCGGGCGGAATAATCTCGGGCGGGTTGATTTCGGGGCAGATGTCATCCATTCTTGCAAGCGCATTGCCGCAGTCGGCAGATATTTCAACTGTAATCCCGCTGCCAAGAAACTGCTGATTATAGTATTCCTCGGGATTCTTTATATCAAGAAACGCCGCCGCAATGCCTGCAAGAAACAGTGCCGCACACGCCGCAAGCAGCGCCTTGTTGCGCTTTCCGCGGGCAAAAAATACGATTAAAACCACCACGCCTGCCACCGCAAGCCCCCCGCAGATTATCAGCTTAATCTGCGCTCCGCTTAACGGCGCGGGCGTTTGACCGCCGATACCGCCCGAGTAAACCTCTGCGCTTTCCGTTTGCTCAGGCAGTGCAGACTCTGCGCTTTCAGCCGCAATTTGCCGCTCGTGCCGCACCTCAAACAATGCTTCGCCGCGCCGCAAAAGCTCAATCGCCGCAAAGGCTTCAAGAGCCTGCGCCGTTGAAATTGCATTTGAGCTGCCGCCAATAAGATGCGAAAAACCGCCGTCTGTCTGCCTGTACGCTGTCAGCGCTGAAATCGCGCGGCTTACCCGCTCGTCGTTTTCGCCGCAGCCAATAGCCGTAAACGCAATTACAGCCTGCGCAGCGCTCTCGCAGTTTTCCACGCCCATGCTCATAAATCCGCCGCTTTCGCACTGCATGGCTGTCAGCGCGGCTTCTGCCGCAGTCAGCGCAGATTTTACCTCTGCCCTGTCGGAATACGGCGCAAGCGCATATATCACCGCTGCAGTAATATCGGTATCAGCGCCCTCGCCAATCAGATTAAAGCCGCCGTCAGAAAGCTGCGCAGCCAGCAGCCTGTCAATCAGCGAATCGGGCGTATTGATTGCATTTTCGGGAATATCCGCGCCCTGCGCCGCAATCAGCGCCCAGATATACGCGTTAAGCCCTTGCCTGTCAAGGCTGTCATTGAAAAACACCGCCTTGTCCAGCAGCTGCGTATTCTCCTCGCCGAAAGCCGAAAGCAGCAGCGAGGTGCGCTGTAAATCCGTAGGCGGAATAAATCCTTCCGAATCCAGCAGCTGCTGCGCTTTGTCACAAGCGCTTGCTAAAAATTCCTCCGAATCGCTCTGCGCGCCGTAAAGCCGCGCACGGCAGAAAGCGTACCAATCTGCGTCGCCTGCCCGCAATCCGTCATAAAAGCTCTCTGCGCCGCGGATTTGCGTCAGGTAATCAAAAATCGCATCCGTCTGTCGGGCGGATTCGGCGCAGGCAGTTACAGAAACGGCGGTCTGCACCGCCAGAATAACCGCAATACAGACCGCCCACAGTTTCTTTATAATCATGCTCTGCGCTTTGAAACAGCCAGCGCCATGCCTGCAAGAATTGCAATAGCGCCAATTGCCGCCGCACCCTCAACGCCTGTTTCGGGTGAGCCCTTGCCGGCAGAATCACCCGCGGGCTCATCGGAGCTGTTGTCTGTTCCCTCGCCGGATTCAACATCAACGGTCGAATCACTCGCCAGAACAGCATACGCCTCGTCAACCTCCTGCTGGGTTGCGCCGTAATACGCAAGAACCTCCATTGCGTTTGTGTACTTGTAAATCTCGGTTTCGTCCTCCGAATCAAACTGTGCGCAAAGACGGGTAAGGTCTGCCTTTGCAGCGGGGGTAATCAGCGCAGCCGCGCCGCCCCATGACGAATTATCAACGCCTAAATCCGCGCCGTAGCCGTACACCGAAAATGAGAATCGGATAACATCACCGTCAGCGGGAGAGTAGTCGCCGATACCCGTCATTGCATACTCGTCGTTTACAAAGTAGCTCCAGCCCGATTCTGCTGTGTAGTCATACGCGGAAAGATAGCCCGGTGCGGTTCTGTCCGAAAGCTCTGTCACAACCGCCGCAATCTCATCGGGAAGATAAACCCCGTTCTCGCTGTCGGTATCGGAAAAAGCTGTAATATACGGTCCATAGCCCGTATCGGAATATACAACCTCAACGCCGCTTAATTCTGCCGCTCTTTTTACAACATCAATTCCCGTGTCGCCGTCGCGCAGTTCAACCTGTACAGGCTTAAATACAAAGCCCTGACCTATCGTTGTCTTTTCTGCCACAACGGTTACGGTACCGTTTGATTCCTCTGCGTTTGCAGCAGCAGACGCAGTTCCCAGCAGCGCTGCTGCAAGGATTGATGTTACCAGTGATTTTGCCTTCATTTCTTTATTCCTCCGATAAAATATTTTGAGAGCGAAGCTCTCGTTGTCAGCGCAAGCTGACCGACGCGAAGCAGCGAAAATATTTTTCAAGGTTCTCTCAGCCGTCCAAAGCTTTGATTTGGATAACGGCGTGAGGTCCTTATAAAATAAAATACGTTTCTCCCGTCTGTCCGAATCAGAGCTCACCGCATAAACGGATTGCGTTGATTCGCCCGCCGGCGCAGTAAAACAGCGATATACACGGGCAGGTCTTCCGACTTGAACTTTCCGGCAGAATTGCCTTCGTGCGTTCCGCCCGCCTTCCCCGAGCATACGCTCCAGTGACGCGGCAAAGCCTTTGGCAGACGCACATTGTTCTCACGGCAGCGGGGACTGTCGCGGATTTTCACCGCGTTCCGATTTGCCGACTGTATATTTCGCACATATTATTATACTCAAATTTGACTATTCTGTCAACCCGTAAAAAAATGCCGCAGCAGATTTGCTCCGTTTTTCATACAATAGAGCAAAATCCGCTGCGGCGGTGATATAATTTTCTACAAAATGCCTTACAGTTTCACCGTTCGTAATTCTTCTGCGCGTTTGGCAAGCTCCTCCATTGAAAGTGCTTGAATCTCTGCCTCAGCAGCGCCGCTGCCCGAAAGCCCCAGCCAAAACCCGCCGTGCAAAACGCTTAAAGTATCGGGGAGTATCAGAGTGTTCACGCCCCTAAGGTCGGTCGTAACGCCGATTCCGAGCCGCTTAAGAAACGCTTCCTTGCACACCCACATTCTGATATAATCCTCGTCTGTGGCTGCCGATGCGCGCTCCTCATCACAGAATGCGCGGCAAATCACACGGGGGGTTATGCGCCTGCTGCGGCTTTCTACATCAATGCCAATCTCTGCGCCGCGGGCAAACGCCGCGCAGACCATGCCGCCTGTGTGCGACAGCGAAAACTGCAAATCGCTGCCCTTGATGTACGGCTTGCCGTGAGCGCCATGCTCAAAAACAAGGCTCTTGGGCGAAACTCCCAGTCGGGCGGAAAGCTCCGTCATCAGCAGCAGACCCGCCGTGAGCGAAAGCAGCTTGTCTTTCTCAAGCCTTTTCCGCTCAATGCTCTCGCGCCTGTGCCGCGTAATCAGCGGGAGCAAATGCTCATACCGCGAAAACTCCGCGCCGGCAGTTTCTACAATTATCGCCTGAAAATCCGCGCTCATTATTCAACCCAGTCAACCAGATACCATCTGCCGCCCGAATAAGCCGCAACAGCAGTTATATTTTCAGCAATATCAGCGCCGAGCCTTGTCGTTATCGTAACCTTTAACTCAACCTCGGCAACCTTGCTTACCTTACCATAACCCTGCTCCAGCAGCGGCTTGATTTCAGCATCAATCTTGCCTGTCTTGTCGGTGTACTTGGTTAACTCAATCGTCATAGACTTGATATCGGGCTGTGATTCCTTTATTTCGGCGTTCATTACATCGCAGAAATCCGAAAATGTAACGCCGGCATCCGCAAGCGTGTCCTCAACAAGCTTTATGTAGTCCGAGGGGTAGGAATCAAGGAACGCCGTCAGCGAATCGTTGTCTATCAGTATCTTTGTGTAATAGTTCTGATACAGCGCCTTTATATCGCGCTTGTCAATCGCCTTTACAAGCCGCGAGCAGGAATTTGTACCCTTAACCGTAACCTTTGCCGAATCCGAAACCGTTACCGTTTTGGGAGTGCCCGAAATCTTGCCGCCGACATATACGGTGGTTTCGCCCTTAAGCGTCACAGCCGCCGTTTTGCCAAACTTCAGGCTGCCGCTGATATTCAGCTTTTTGCCCTTGTAGAGATACAGCTTGCCGTTTACCGTAACAGACGCGCCGCTTGCAACGGTCAGCTTGCCCTTAACATAAAGCGAGCCGCCCGATGCCACGGTTATCTTGCCGCCCTTTTTAACGGTGAGGGTTGTGCCCTCGGGTACGGTAATTTTCTTGGAAACCGTAACGCTCTTGTTTACAACATAAGTACTGCCCGATTTTAACGCGGTTTTGCCGTTCCATTCAACATTAACGGCGTTCGAAACGCGCTCAACCGTTTCCGTAACCACAGGCTCCGCCGCCGAAACCGTGCTTATGCAGGAAGCCGCCGCAATTGCCGCGCCTAATATTACCGCCGTGATTTTCTTTAACATTATGCTATCCTCTTTCTTACATCAAATCGCTGCCCGAGCTGACATACATATACCAAACGCCGCCAATCTTTACAAGATAAGCATCATTGACAGAGGACTCCATGGAATCATTCTCAAAATTCAGCGCGAATGGTCCGTTTACTACTGCCGCAGCGGTGATATCCTTGTAATACTGCGCAATGCTTTCTTCCGCAGCGGGAAGCTCGCTCTTGCCGACAAACTTAACCGTAAGCTTGCTTGTATCAACGCCTGTGGGCAATGTGCCGTACTCGCTCGACATCATAGCTACAATAATCTGGCTGATTGAATCCAGTGCCTCGTCCATTGTGCAGCCCATTTCTTCGGGGTCGAACTCCTTTTCAAGCTCCTCATATACGCCCTTGGGGAATACCGTCTTTAATAAGCTTGAAATTTCACCCTTAATAAACACGGACTCGGTAACATCGCTGACTATTGCCTTTGCCAGCTTTGCGTCGCTTGTCTTTTTGAATGCCTTTGCGATTTTTGCGCTGTCAATAACGCCGTCTGCTTTAAGCGTTGCCTTTGTGCCGGCGGTAACTGTTTTAGGCTCGCCGGTGATTATACCAAACGCGCTAATCGTTGTCTTGCCGCTTAATGAAGCCGTTGAGCTCTTGCCGAATTTGAGCGTGCCGCCCACAGTGAGCTTCTTGCCGCTGTACAGCTTAAGCTTGCCGTTTACGGTCATGGAAGCGCCGCTCTTTACATTGAGTGTACCCTTTACATTAAGCGTACCCTTTGAGGATACCGTAAGCTTACCGCCCTTTGCAACCGTAAGCGTTGTACCCGAGGGAATCGTAACCGACTTTGCAATTGTTACCTTGCCCGAAACGGTGTAGCTCTTGCCGCTTGCCAGAGCCGTTTTGCCGTCCCACTCCTTTGCGGAGGCTGCGTATTCGCGCACGATTGCCTCTGTCTGAACAGGCTGCTCGGCATAAGCGTTCACTGCAGGAACTGCCATTGCCGCGCAAAGAATAATTGCTGCTGCTTTCTTGAACATAATAAACTCCTTTCAAAAATGACCTGTGATTTTATATGGAGATACGCCGCGCCGAAAGGCTTTGGCATATCACATATTCGTTGTTTGTACGGCGGTTAAAATTCATCGCCGCAGTCAGATTTTCTCGCTGCTTTGAAACGCGGGTCTTTTTTGGTGACCATTCTCTCGCAGATTCCGCCCGCTGTACACAGCTTAAGCGTGATTCTGCCGCTTTCAATGCGCGGGTGACGGAGAATCCGCGCGCCGCACCTGCCGTAATCCTCGCGTGCTGCCGCAATAAAGCAGAATTTCTCATCCTCATACGGCGCGTCGCCGCCCTTTAGCTGCTTGTGGAGCTTCGAGCGGGCAATCCTCACGGTGAAGTGACACCAGTCGCCCTCGTCAAGCGGGCAAGCGCCCTCGTGCGGGCACGGCGCAATAATATGCGCGCCCTCGTTTTTCAGAATATCCCTTGCCTCCAGCATCTGCGAATAACCCACGGGCGTACCTGTATCCACTATCAGCAGCAGCTTTCCCGCCGAAGCCCATAACCGTTTTACGGCTTCGGTACGCGCCGCCGCAGAAAGCTCATTCAGGCAGTACGAGGAAAGCACAAGGTCTGCGCCAAGCTGTATGCCCTTTGTAATATCGCGGTTTTCCCACTTAATCGGCAGACCCATAGCCGCCGAAAGCCTGATTCCGATATCCGACATTATCGGCTCGCGCTCTACGCAGGTTATCTCGGCGCAATCCGTAAGCAAATGCGCCGCAAAGCTCGCAGCACCCGTCCCCGCGCCGATATCAAGAATTGAATCTATCCCGCCGCCGAAATGCGCAAGCACCAATTCCAGCGCCTTGCTTACCGCGCCAAAGGTTGCGGGCATTCTCACCGCCGCATACGCCAGCACATCCCGCCTGCCGCTGACAAGACTTTTGCCTGTGCCGCTTTCGCTGCGGTAGCGCGAAGAAATGCCCTCCGCAGCCGCAGAAAGCTGTCTCGGATTTTCGCTTTCAAGCAGCCGCTCAATCTCGCAGCGAAGCTCATACGGAAATTCCATGCTTACTCCTTATCGGAAATAATTGTTTCTGATTTCCTTTGCGGCAAATGCGCCCTCCAGCGCCTGACCGTTCTCCTTGGGGTGCAGTCCGTCGCGGAGATACCTGCCCTCGCCGCCGATAACCTCAAACTTTTCGCAGATTCCGCTGCCGCCGTAGCAGTCTATCATCTGAACCGACAGCGCCCTGCATACCGCGCGGAGATTTGCGATTACCTTTTCGGTCTTGAGATTATGCTCGGGAGTCGCCGTCTGCAAGGGGGTCATAACAAACACCCTGCAATTCGGGAAACGCTCGAGAATAGTCTGAATGCACCAGCGCGCCGCGCCCGCCTCACAGAAAAGGTCGGCGTTTTCAAGCGTTTTGCCCGAAAGCTCCTTTTGCGCGTCGCCGATATATTCCTCCGCGTCATTCGTACCCATTGCAAAAGCAAAAATATCAGGCTCGGGGAAATTCCCGCTTTCAACCTCGGCAAGAAAACGCTGAATATGTACCACTGCGCAGTTATTCATGCGCTTTTGCATTTCTGCGGCGTCGTCGGTAGGTTCCCAGCCGTCGCTTATTCCCGCAAAATCGGGAGAGTTATAGTCCTGTGTGGTTATGGTTTTACCGCCGAACTCAACAGAGCGCTTGTACCACACCGCGCTGCCCACCGCAACATTGCTGTGCGATTTTACGCCAAGTATTCTGCTGACATGAAACGACCACTGATTTCCTGCGGTAATACTGTCGCCGTCAACGGCGAAATTAAGATTTTCAAATATATTCATAGCTTTGCCTTTCTGAATAGTATCTCTCCTCTATTTTAATACATTCCCGCCGATTTGTAAAGAGCTTTTTACAATCTTACAGGAATTTTACAAGCCCGTAAGGTCAAAATCGGGGGTGTATTCTTCTTTTGCGGAGCTTCGCTGCTGCATATAGCCCTCAAGCCCCGCCGCATAAACGGCTTCAAGAGCCTTGTTGTACTCAAAGGTAGTGATTCTGCGGTTCAGCTTGGGGTCGTCAAGCGCTTTATAAAACGGCGTGTACTGGCTCATAAGGCTGAACAGTATTCTGCCGCCAAAGCGCTTTGCAACCCGATTTATTACCTCAATGCTGTCCTTATACATGCCCGGCAGCACCATGTGCCTTACTACTGTGCCGCGTTTAAGCAGCTCGCCCTCAAACACCGGCTCTCCTGTCTGCAAAAGCATTTCCTCAACAGCCGCCATTGCCGTTTCAAAATAATCCGGTGCAGATGATAACCGCCTCGCCGCTTCATCCGAATAATACTTTACATCCGGAAGATAGATATCAACATAGCCCTTGAGCATACGCAGAGTTTGTGCCCTCTCATACCCGCCGCAGTTGTAAACCACGGGGATTGTGAGCCTTCCCCGCACCATATCAAGCGCGTTAATAATATGCGGTACATACGGCGTGGGGCTTACCAGATTTATGTTATTCGCGCCCTGCTCCTGAAGCTCCAGAAATATCTCCGAAAGCCGCTCGTCGGTGATATCTCTGCCAAAGCCCTCTGCGCTGATTGTGTGATTCTGACAAAACACACAGCGCAGGGTACATCCCGAAAAAAACACCGTTCCGCTGCCGCTTTTGCCGCTGATACACGGCTCCTCCCAGTAGTGCAGACCCGCTCTTGCGGCGCGCACACCGTCGCCCATGCCGCAAAAGCCCACCGATACAGCACGGTCTGCCCCGCATCTGCGCGGGCACAGCTCACAGCCCAAAATTATGCCCCCTCACAAAAAAATCCCGTATTCCATGCGAAAACGGGATTTCATTCTTATTATCAAGCCTCAATAACCATGCCCCTGACCGTCTCGTAGGTGGGCGCAAATCTTCCGTCCTCATCTGTTGCGGCTGTGACCTTGATGCTGATATTTCCGCCGTTTACCGAAGTAAAATTCAGCGGATTTTCAGCCACTACATCGTAAGTATACACAAGATTCACCTCAAGCGGCTCAACGGTCGCAGCCTTTACGATTACGCGGAAGCTGTCACACTGAGAAAACGCAAAGCTCGCCATGTTTTCATCATCGTTTATTACAGGGTCAATTACCAGCTTGCGCTCTGTAAGCTCGTTGTTATCCGCGTCGGAATAAACATTCTGCGCGGCAAGCATAACTCCGTTGCCCGTAACCGCGCTAAGCGTCAGATTCTTGTATGTGTAGTCGGTCTGTGCGGGCTCGCCTTTCTCGTTGATTCCGTTGAAAATGCTGCCCGAAATGAGATATGTAGAGCTGTCAACCTGCTGCGCCGAAACCAGAAATACGGGCGCATACACAATATTCTGATACTGCGCAAGTATCGCTGTGATATCCTCGGACTGCACCATGCCGTCCTCGGTATCATTCATGTGCAGCACTATCTCTGTGAGCGCCTCGTTTGCGCTGATATCCGTGCTGTAAACGCGCGTGTACATTACGCTGTTATCAAATTCGTTGGAGATATCCCCGCAGAATACCATTTCATGCGCACTTAGCATCAGCACCAGATATGCTGCAAGCACACCCATAAGCAGCAGCACCAGAATAATTCCAATAGCAAATTTCATGGCTTAACCTCTTTTCGCAAGCAACTAAGAAAACGCTTCTCGGCTTATTTTCAACCAGCTTACCCGCACGGCTTCGCAGCTCGGAATCCAATACTCGGGCTTTATCGGCGGTTCCTTAAATGCAGTACAGATTTGTATCCCAATCCGGAATATACGGATGATGTCTTAAATACAGCTTGTACTTTTTATTCAGCTTCATTATCAGCAGCGGGAGAGCAAACATATCCTCGTTGCGGTGATAAAGCGCAACATTCAGCTTTGGGCGGTAATGCGCAATGGTTTCCCTTGCGCCAAGCAGAGCCTTTTCCTCGCTGCCCTCAACGTCATATTTTATATAAGTCGCTTCGCCGCCCTGAAGCATAGTGTCCACGCTTAACATCTTTACCTGCCTGCACCTTGCGGGATTATCGGGGTCAACGCGCGAGCTTCTGCCCGAACGGAAATTGAAAAGCTGCGTGGTTTCGCAGTCCCATGCGCCGCAGTTGTATGCCTCCAGCAGCGACGGGCTTATCATGTAAAGCCTGCGCTTAAGCTTCTGGTAATTCTTGTGGTCGGGCTCCATTGCGTACAGCTTTTTGAACTGCATACCCGTTTCATTCAGAAACTCTACCAGTGTATCGCCGTTGTACGCGCCCAAGTCAACGTAGGTTTCCTCGGTGCTGATTTCCAGCAGCTCAAAGCATTCCTCGCGCGGCGTTTCGCAATCGCGCAGCAGCTCGATTCTGCCGCTTAGCTTATAGCGTATCACATTCTCGAATACCTTTTTGGACTGCTCGTCGGCAAGGCAATCGTATACCTGCTTCAGCTCGTCCCTGTGCTCCTTTGCATACTCAAGCGTGAACAAGCCCTCGCCCATTACGGGGACATTCGGCGCATAAAGCTCATGCCGCTGTGATATTCTGTACACATTCTCCATAACCTCGGGCAGCTGCGTGCCAAAGCATACAAGAATAATGAAATCCTCGCCGTAAAGCTCCTCAATCTCGGAGAGCTTCTTCACGCGGAAGCCCATAAAGCTGTGCCCGCGTACAAAATCGTCGCTTGCCATTATATCTGCGATTTCTGCGCCTATATCGTCCAGCACACGCTTAATTTTCTCCGCCCCGTCGCCCATGCCGTAAAGCACGATTTTCTTCTTTGTCCTTGCAAGAATATCCCACAGGCAGGTATCTATTTCATCCAGAAAAAATGCCATTGCTTTTCCCTCATCCTATCGCTTACAGAATCCTGATATCCTCTGATTCCTTAACACACTTCATAAATATATCGGAAAGCGTAGAGCGGTCAAGTTTATATTTATCGGTAAACCTATCGACGGTTTCCCATTCGCCCTGCTCGTATGCGTTCGCAAGCTCGTAAACGTCGCTGTAAAGACCGCCGTTGCCCAGCAGACCGTTCTTGATTTCATCCGTAATCGGGAACTCATCAAGAGCCCTTTTCGCAGCGGGCTTGCCGATATATGTAACCATAGACAGCAGACCCATAAGGTAGAATGCCTCGGCGTCCTTTGTCGCTTCGGGAATCAGCAGCGCAATGCCCTTGCAGAATTTCGCCATCAGCAGCGCAATGCGCATAAGCTCAACATTGTCGTTGTGAGTGATTCTCTGCAAGCCCATAAGATAAAGCCACTCGCGCAGGTAATCCAAGCCAAGAATAACCAGCGCCTGACTAATTGATGAAACGCGGTTTCTTACGCCGAAATACACGGAATTTATAAGCCTAAGCAAGCGCTGCGTCATAGCCGTATCTCGCGAGATTACCTCTACAATATCGCTAATCTCGGGCTCGGGCTGCATTACAAGCTCCATAACTCTCATAAGGTATGCGGGCAGCGGCGTAATGCTCTGCTGCGACATTATGGTAGGTCTTGCAAAGAAATAGCCCTGCGAAAACGTACAGCCAAGCCTTTTGGCATACTCGTTTTCTTCCTGAGTCTCAATCTTCTCCGCGAGCATAATCTTGTTGCAGTAGCGGCATACATACGCGGTTTCCTCAATGGTTTTCTGCGGCGCGCGGAAATCAATCTTTACTATATCGCCAAGCAGAAACAGCTCGCTGTAACTGCTGTGATACTCAAAATCATCCAGCGCCAGAGTATAGCCCAGCGCTTTCAGCTCCTGACAGGCGTCAATCAGCTGCTGGTCCTGCATCTGGCTTTCCAGCACCTCTACAACAAGCAGCTCGGGCGCAATCATTTTGGGTACGCCGTGCTTTATCAGATTTCCCGTAAAATTGATAAACGCCTTTCCGCCGCCGATAATACTGCGCACATCCAGTCCGAAAAAAGCATTGGTCACAACATCAGCAGTGGATTCGTCGCCGTCAACGCCGTTGTACTCATTCTGCTGACCGTTGCTTCTGTACAGCAGCTCATAGCCGTAAACCTTGTTTTCATTATCGAATATCGGCTGCCGCGCCATATATACATCCATTAACCGTACGACCTTTCGTATTGCATAATCATCTATAATAATTATACAATAAAGCGGCGTTTTTTTCAAGTGCAACCGAAAAGTTTCTGATTTTCGTTGTTTTTAACAATGTTTTACTTATCCACAATGAAATTGCAGCAGATTTTTGTTGATTTCCACCAAACCGCAGATAACAAAATCGCCCCGCGAAAAATCCGCGAGGCGAAAAATGTTATAGAATTACAGATTTTTGTTAAGCGACTGACCGGTGGTTCTGCCAACAACCGAGCTGCTGTAATATCCAATC
Source organism: Oscillospiraceae bacterium (assembly GCA_051882575.1). Classification (GTDB taxonomy): domain Bacteria; phylum Bacillota; class Clostridia; order Oscillospirales; family Ruminococcaceae; genus CAG-115. The sequence goes on along the minus strand of JBJESB010000054.1, from coordinate 27,564 downwards.
TTCTGCTTGGTTTGCTTTAGCTGTTCCAGCTCCCTGCGCGAATCAACGTGCTGGCTTTTGAACTGCCCTGATATCACGCGGTCCTTGTCTACAATGCGCTGCTTGATAATCGTGATGTTGCGCTGAATCAGCTGAACCTGCTTGTGCTGCTCATCAAGCTGCGCATTCACATAGCTGCCGTTTACAAGCGATTTCAGCAGAACACGCTCCTCGGGCTGCTCAACCTCCATAACATCCTCAAGCTGCCTGCGAAGCTCCTCAAGCTCCTCAATCAGCTCATTTCTTGCTATCAAAGCGCGCTGTAAAACCTCAAGGTCGGCATTGTTCATAGCGTCTGTCTGCCGCTCATATTCCTGAAGTGTGTCGTAAATCTGCGACATCAGCTCTATTACTCCCTCGCAGCCTGTCTGTGCCATAAATTCTGCCTCCTTTGCCGTTTGTTTAAATCACACCTTGCCCGCTGCCCTGTTCGCCTTATCCTGCGCCTCGATTTCTTCCTTGGTCATGTTGCTAATCTGCGTAAACGCGTCGCGCAGCTCGCCCACCATGGGAATAATCTTCTTAATCTCGGTCGGGTCCTTGTGAATATTCGCCTTGTATGCTTCTCTTGAGAAAAACTCGTAGAGCTGGTCAAGATTCGTGGAAATCGGGATGGACATATCAAGCACACTGCGCAGCGCGTCAAGGCATTCCTGCGCTTTTATGAACGCGTCGTTTGCGCGCTTGTTGTCTACGGGCTTGGATTCACACGCGTCAACACCGATAGCCAGCTGACGCTCTATCTCGCTGTACAGCTTAATGACAACCTCAACCGGCGTCATTGTCTGCACAGACTGCTTTTTGTATGCGGAATAAGGATTACCTATTGCCATTGCTCATCGTTCCTTTACTGATAGTTGGTTGAACCGCCAAGATACTGCGAAATGTAGTTGGTCTGGCTGTTGAGGTCGGTCATCATGGATTCAAGATTAGTGAATACCTTCCACCAGTAGGCTTCCTTGTCGTCATACCTGTTCTGGAGTTTTGATATCTGCTCCTTGATTCGCTTCATCTGGTCGTTGATGTAGTTATCCGTAGAGGTAGAGCCGGATGCAAGACCTGCCTTCTGCACCAGAATGCCCATGTTCTCGCGCTTTGCGCCGGTGGATTTTACCGCGCTGTCAAGAACATTGCTAACCTTTCTCATTACACCGTTCTGCTGGTCGGTAAACAGCTTCTGAATAGCCTCGGGATTCTTTGAGAATGCCGCATTGAGCTTATCCTCGTCTATTTCCAGCTTGCCGTGCTCCTTGTAGTCGCTTGTAGCCTTGATGCCCATGTTGAACAAGCCGAACTTACTGCCGTCATCAAGCGTGATTGAGCTGTAAATCATGGTGCGCATCTGCGACATAAGACTTGAAACAGTCTGGTCGTTGTAGAGAACGCCCTTCTTTGCGGCTTCCTCCCAATCCTTTATCTGTTCCTCGCTCATTTCAGCCTTCTCTGCGTCGGTAAGAGGCTCGTAGGTATTGCCCTTTGAGTCCTTCTGCGGCTCTGTGCCTATCTGCTCGTAAACATCGTCGATAAGCTTGTTATAGTCGGCAACAAAGTCCTTGATAAGCTGCTTGACATCATCATAGCTCTTTGTAATGCCTACGGTCATGGTTTCGCCAAGCTCGATATCGTCGTTAAACTTAAAGGTTGTGCCGTCAATGGTGTACTCGTTGGAGTTGTGATATATCTCCTGACCGTTAATCTCAAAAACAGCGTTCTGACCCTTGGTAACATTAACCTCGTCGCCGTTCTCATCGGTAAGTCCGATTGCTTTCGCAAAGTCGTTACCCAGAACCTCAATGGAACTGCCGCTGCCCATTTCCTTTGAATCAAGATTAAAGCTGTTGGTAAGCGCAGAGAACGACATTGTTACTCCCGCCTCGGAATTATTCACGGCAGTTATCAGCGAACCGATTGTCGAGCCGCTCTCCATAGATATCTCAACACCGTTGATATTCAGCTTGTACTTGCCGTCGGCGTCTGCTTCAAAGCCCATATCAGCAAGCTTTGTGTTGGAATTGTATCTGCTTGCCGCAGTACCCTTTTCCAGACCCAGCGTACCGCCCTCGGCAGAGGTAATGCTGAACTCGCTGCCGTCAGCGATTGTTACTGCATTATTGTCAATCGTGAACATCTTGCCCTCGGAGCTGAAGCCCTCGTTGAGCGCACTTTTAAGCGCTGCGGTGTTCTTGTCCTTTGCAGCCTGCGCGGCTGTATATCTGAACTCCGCAAAAGCCTTTTCGTCTATCGGACTATATGCCGAAAGCTTGTTCTCCTTGCGGAATGCGGCAGCCTTGAGCTCGTTGTATTCCTTGAGCAAATCCTCGTTGCCCGCCTCGTTTACGCTGTCATAGTAGGTGGAAGCTACGCCCTCAAAGCTTATATTCTTTGTAACGCCGCCAACAGTCACCGATACGGTATTTGTTCCCGTAACAACGCTGCCCATGTCAATATTCTGCTTTGCGGCAGTCTTTGCAAGACCGAACACGCCCTGCTTTTCGGTTACGGAAACCGCCGCATTTCCGCCTGCCTTGAACTCCAGACCGCCCTGCGCGTTAAGCTCTGTCTGCAAGAACCACTCGTCGCCGTTTGCGTCAACAACGCCTGTTGCGCCTGCGCCGTTTCTGCCGGTATGACCGAAAGCATCCTGCAAAGCAATATTCAGCGAATCCACCGTGCTCTGCCTGAATGCGTCCATATCAAGCTCGCCCGCATCCGTAAGGTCTGTCGAAACATCAAACGCAACCGTCTTGGTTACATTACCAACCTGCACATCCAGCGCAAAGCTGTAATTTCTTCTTGTAACGCCGTCGTCAAAGGTTTCCTCCGTGTAAGCGGAATTCTGCGCTGCCTTTTCCAAATCCAGCTTGAAGGACTCAGGCTTTATAGAAGCGCCCTTAAGCGAAGCAGCCGTTGCAAGCTGCGTTGTCTTAATCTTATAGCTGCCCTCAAGCGAAGCGTAGGTTGTTGTAACGTCAAGACCCGAGGTTTTATCCGTGGGGCTTGTTATCGTGCTTGAAAACTTATTGAAGGTATTCGGGCTCATCAGGTATGTATCACGGTTGAGGACATCAAAGTACTTGTTTTTGAAATCCGTCATGCTCTTGGTGATAGACTGATATGCCTGCTGCTGCCACTGCAGCTTGGTCAGCTTCTTGTTCTGATTATCTATCTTGGTCTGATAGGTACTCATCATAGCCTCAATTATGGACTCTGTATCAAAGCCCGAATTAAGACCGCTTAATCTGATAGGATCTGTTGCCATATTATTTGCCCTCCTGCTTGTGAGATTTCAGCAGCTCTGTAAGACCCACCGATGAAACGCTTGCCGCCTGCTCGTTGGCTTGACGCGCTGTTTTAAGCTCACTTCTGATTATCGTTACATCCTTCGGCGCGGAAATGCCAATCTTGACCTTATCCTTGCTTACCTCCAGAATTGTAATCTCAATATTGTCTGCAATAGTCAGGCTTTCATCCTGCCTGCGAGTTACTACCAGCATATCAGCCCTCCTCTGCATATACGGGGCACTTGAAATCGTAGTGCTCCGTCAGTATGGGCTGGATACCCTTCATGTTCTCCATGTTAATAAGAATGGGACATCTGAGATTTATCGTTGTCTTGCGGAAATCATCCGGTACAATCGCCGCCGCAAGGCAGATATACGAGGAATCCTCATTTAAGCCGATTTCCTCCTGCTCCTCGTCGGAAATGCAGAATTTATAATCGTGGTAAATCTCCATGGGGTCGTACACCACAAAGCAGGGAGTTGGCGCCTCCACCGACTGAAGCCACATAGGGAACTTGCCCTCGCCAAGCGGTGAAAGCAGAGTGTATTTCTTGCAATCCTCAAAGCCTATTATTCCGCTCGGGAATGTGATGATAGACTCATCCGCAATCTCTACCTCGCCAAAATCTCTTGTCTTAATAATCATAACATCCAGCCCTTTCGTGTCCTTATTGTCAAATCAGCCCTTAACATCAAGAGCCGGCGGCTCGTAATTCGGGTTTGCGCTGGCGGGAACATATATCGGCTCGCCCACATACTCTATCTCTACGCGCGGTCTGTCGCGCACTATGAATTCAACATTGCCGGGTATGAACTCCATAGGCAGGCGCTGTACAACATCCCAGTCGATATCCTGCTCGCCCAGCTGATAATCAATGTTCAGCTTGCCGCCGTCGAATGTGATATCCGCGCCCTCTTTTGGCAGGAACTCCATAATGGTTTCTACCGTTGCGCCTGCGCGCGCGTTCTGAATAGCAATCTCCGAGGCGCTCATTCCGCGGGCAAGCTGGTCGCCCTGCGTACTTACCTTTGCCGTACCCTGAAACGCAAGCGAGAATCCCTCCTGCGCCTTCTGCTTCATCATGTCGCCGTCGGTCATGTGACCGTAGCCTAGGCTTTTGCGCGCTTCGTAGGTGTCGATATTCACCTTGATAGGCTCCGCCTGCATAACGTAGCCGCCCTGCGTGTTGGTAATGTTGACCTTAGGCTGTCGGTCATCGCTGAACTCCAGCTTTGCGTTTGTTATCTTGATTTCAATAGATATCGGTATCGTTGTTATCTGAAGAAGATTACTGTCCATAACCAACCCTCCCTTGTATTATCAGCTTAAATAATTAAATATGCTGTTAGGAATTACCTTGCTTGACATCTGCAGGCAGGCGTTGTAAAGCGCCTCATACATCTTCTGCATGGTTATTTCGGATTCCAAATCCGTAGCTTCAAGGTCTTTCTGGCGTTCCTTGAGGTTAAGCTCGCGCGTGTCAATCTTGTCGTTGTTGAACTCTATGAATTCCTCCTGACAGCCGAGGTCTGCAATCTCAACCAGCAGATTTTCGGAGGACGTAACAATTCTGTCAATGCAGGCGTTTGCGTACTCTATATCGCCCTCGCGCAAAGCCGCAGCGCAGTCAAGCGTGAGCTGAATGTAGTTTTTGGAGAAGCCCTTGTTGTTTTCAAACTCCACGTTATTCAGCGAATCGGGATTTGCCGTAGCGTATACGGTTCTGTCGCCGCAGGTAATCTTACCTTCTGCGTCCATTGTCGGAATCGGGTCGCCCTTGTAGTTTTTGAACGCCTTTGCAAGCGCCGCATTGATATCCGCAGGGTCGTTGCCCGTAAAGCTTATTGTTTTCTTCTGATTGTTGGCGTAAATGTCAATCTTGTAGGATTTGCCCGCCTCCAGCTTGGTGAGGTCAATGCTTACGCTGCATTCCTCCGAGCCGCAGCCCGATATATCTGCGCCGTTGAACGAGATTTTAAGAGCGGTCTGCGGGTCGATTTCATGCGTGGATTGGTCAACAACCATGCCCAGACCGATATCCGCGAAAACATCGTTCGAGTACGGGAAAGCCTTTGCGTCACTGAATGCGTCAATCGGAACACCATGATATGTAAGCGTCGAGAAATGCCCCTCGTCATCCTGAAGAACCTCAAACGGCTTTGGGCTGTTGCTTTCGCCGCCGAAAATTGCGCGCTCCGCGCTGTTGGTATTGAATACCTCGTGCATTTCCACTGCCTTTGCCTCAAGCTGCTGCGCCAGTATTCCCAAATCAACCGCGGGGTCTTTGGTACTGTTTGCGGCGTAAATCATGGTTTCGCGCACCGCTGCAAGCTGCTCCGAAATCTGAAGCAGCGAGGTTTCAGCCTCGGTGTAGAATTTGTTCGCAACGCTCAGATTCTCCTTGTATGTAGCGCAGTCGTCAAGCTGCTTTCTTACGCTCAAAGCCTTTGCCGCCTTTAACGGCGATTCGCTTGCGCGTGAAAACTGCCGCGTTGATGTAATTCGATTTTCGCACTTGTTTCTTTCGACTGCAAGACGGCTTAGGTTGCGATTGTAATTTCTCATTATCGTAGAATGTGTGATTCTCATTCAAATACCCCTTTCACCGTATTACAGACCGACTCTGCCTGTGCTGTTTATCAGCTTGTCGAGCGCCTCGTCAAGCGTTGTCAGCATTCTTGAGGAAGCATTGTACCACTTCTGATAGTTCAGCATATTTATTCCTTCCTCGTCCATATTAACGCCCGAAACCTCATCGCGGGCGTCCAGCAGCGTGTCAACCGCTGTTACCGCCGTATCGTAGCGGCTGGTTTCGTAGCTGATTGTCTCTGCAAGGCGTGTGCTCATAAACTTGATATAGTCGTAGAAGCCGCCCTGAAAATCGTGTGCCTTGCCGAATTTTATATCGGTGTTCTTAAACTGCGAGATAAGATACAGCACATTGCTGTTCTGCAGGGTAACATTGCCGAACTCATCCGTGACCTCATCCCAGCCGTAGTATTCCTCGCCCGTGGTAGGCTCAACCTTGCGCACCTGACCAATCATTGTCGGGTCGTGAATCCACTTGTCGGTTACATGAATATTGCCTGCCGTGATAAAGCCCGAGCCGTCTCCCGCCTCGAACATTGCCCTTGTGGGGTCCTCGGCGGCGCCGTTACCGTTGTTGAGCGTTTCTGCAAAGGTTCTTGCATACTCGTCAAGCGCGGACTTAAAGTACGCAATACCGTACTCCTTGTTCTGGTCGCCGGTTGCGTAAACGCCGTTGCCGTTGAGCGTATCAAAGTAGCTTTTCAGAATGCCCGCGCCGCAGTTGAGCTTCGGACCGCTTTCAAACTTAACCACTGCCTGACCGTAGGTTTCGTAGTCCTGCATTACAAGGCGGTTTGTTTTGAAGCCGATTCCGTCAACCACCTGAACGCCCGACATTGATATGCTGTAAGTGCCGTTGGTGTTCTTGGTAACGTCGATATCGCCGTAATCGGCAAGCTCGTCAATGTAAAGATTCAGCTGGTCGTACAACTCGTTGGGGCCGTACTCCTCGGGATAGTTTATAAGCTCCTTTGCAATTCTGTCGTTGAGCGTGTTGATTTCCTCGAAGATTCCGTTCACATATTCAACCGTATCGTGCAGCTCGATTGCATAGGTTTCTTCAACCTGCTTGAGCTCTGCGGAATACTCGTTGAGCAGTCTGCAAAGATTTACCGCGCTGTTGCAGGCAATCGTCGCAACATCGGAGCTGTCGGGGCGCTCTACCGAATAATCGTGCAGTGACTTGTAAAACTGCTCGGTAAAGTACTGCAAGCCGTCGGAATCAATGTTGTCGAGAACATCCTCAACCTCGGACATGATTTCGATAGTCTTTTCGGTTTCGCTTTCAACCGCCACATTCTCGCGGTAGCGCTTGTCAACGTAGATATCGCGCAGCTGCGCAACGCCGTTCATTGCAACGCCCTGACCCGTCAGCGACATATTGTTGCGGTTAGTGCACCAGCGCAGGCTCTGATTGCCCGAGATGTACTCCGCGTAGATATCGACACGCTGCCTTGTATAGCCGATTGTGTTTACATTCGACAGGTTGTTGCCTGCAATATCCAGATTCTTCTGCGCAATTTGCAGCGTGCGCTTCTGTGTTTCAAATCCTAAAAAAGTGGGACGCATATTTTCCTCCTGTGCCGATTATCTTATACTTCTCTGAATACCTTCGCGGCACTTCCGTGCGCCACTCTTGAGGCGTTTTTATCGTAGGTTTCGGGCTTGTTGAATATGCCCGCGCGCTTTACGAACTCATCCTGGTTCTCAAGCTTTCTTTTAACAATGTCGTCATTCTGCGCGTTGAGCTGCTTTACCGTATCAATAAGCTCAATAAACTGCTCGGACAGCACCCGCATTTTCGGCGCGTACTCCTCGGGGGCTTCCTCAATAAGCTCTGCAAGCTTTCTGTCCTTTATTCCCAGACCCTCAAACAGCGCCAGCCTTTTCTGCTCCAGCGCCTGACTTTTCATAATATACCCCTGCTCGGTGTTGAGCGAATCCATAAGCCAGTCGAGGTCGTCCTGCAGGATTTTCGTGTGCTTTTTCATCAGAAATACGGTAAGCTCGCGGTAGAAATCCACATCAATTTCAAGGCAGGATATAATCGCCTTTGCGGTCATTTCGTTCATGCCGCTCACCCTAACAGAATCAGACCCGCAAGCTCCGAGGCGGAAACACCCGTTTCAGCCGTTTCGCGCGCTGCGTCAATCTCCTGCGGAGTTGCGTCTGCCTTTACCGCAGAAGCTATACCCTTTTTAGCGGCTGCGAGAGCCGTCTCAAACCCGAACTCAACTCTGTCGATATTCTTTGCGGAAGCTGCTGCGGCAGGCTTTGAAACCTTGCCGTTCTTCTGTGCGCTGTAAGTGCTGATTACACCATTGATTCTTTTTATTTCCATAACAACGCTTCCTCCTTTTGTTTTTCTCAATATAGCAAATACTATATTCCCATATATATCTTATCGGCAGAATATTAAAAAACTTTAGCGATTCTCGTAAAATATAACAAAAAACCGCGTTTTCACACAGCTGTGCAAAAACGCGGTGATTTTAATAGATTGCATTCACAAGCTCGTTTTTATCGCTTGCGTCGGGCATAACATTCTTGATGTTGAAGAAGTAAGTGCCTGCGTCACCGACGAAATTATCTCTTGCAGGGTATTTGTCACTGGTGCAAGTACCGCAGATTGAGTTGTTTATCAGCTCACCCGAGGATGAGAACATCAGATTATTCGCAATGTATTCATCATTCGTGCCGGTAACTGCGGGCAGCTCGTCGGTCATAAAGTGCGTTGTAAGCACGCGCATATTCTTGGGGCTTGCGGATACGGCTCTTGTGCCGATATCAACCTCCGAGCCGCCGTTGTAAACCAGCGCGTAGCAATAGCCCACATAATCAGCCTTAAGCACCTTGCCAAGCTGCTCCCTGATTGCCTTTTCAAACAGCGTCTCGTCTGCGATTGCGCTCTTGTCAATCATCTCTTTGTAGGTTCTGCCGACGTTTACGGTAAGATTTGTGTTGTTGTCAACGCCAACATAAATGTAGGTGTAAGGGAACACCAGCACATTCTGTCCGTACTCGCGCGCGTAGGTTATAAACGCCTGCGGGTCGGTAGTATCTTTCATGCCGATTTCGGGTGTGATATACGATTCGGTCATCTGGAAATGCGTTATGACATACTGAATGCCGCTGTAAAAATCCCTTGCGTGCATATTTGCCGCGCGGATTTTCTCGTTTCTTCCGCTTAAACCGGGAGCAATAATTGCAGCAAGAACGGCGATTATTGCTATTACCACAATAAGCTCGATTAGTGTAAAACCGCGCCTGCGCTGAAGTTTCTGCAAGTACTGTATCATCTTATACCTCCGAAAATGTATTCAATGCCCTTGTCTATGCCTTGGGCAAGCCGCACTCGGCATGAACAAAAGAACTGACAGCGTTATAACACTAATTCCCCGACGGCTTGCGCCGCCGAGGAAAGTTGTGTTCACTTGATAATCTCAGCCGTTAAGCCTAAAGATTAGCCCAGAGGAACGATAGGAGCTGTACCTACGATAAGACCGGTCTTGGAAACGCCTGCTGTGGAGTTATCCCAACCGTACTTAACTACGCCGTTAGTATCAGCAATCCAGCCGCCGGGAGCGGATGCAGTACCTGTTCTGAAGCCGGGGCAGTCATCAGTATCTGCTGCTGTCTCAGAAGCTGCCTGGCTCATTGCTGTGCCCTTATCAGCTGTGTATGCGAGTGCGAGGCACTTGCCAGCCTCTACATAAGCCTTGATGGAAGCTGTCTGAATCTCGGGGAAGAGGTCAGCGAGCTCAATTGCGAGGAGCTGAGCAGGATTGGTCTTGCCAACCTTGGACTCGCCCTTCTTGAGACCTGCTGTCATATCTGCCCATGTCATACCATTAGCAGCTGTACCATTTCCGCCCTTGAACTTTGTTACATCGGAGAATTTTACAGTCCATGCACCGCCATCAACAACAACTGTGATTGTGGAGTTGTTAGCGGAGCCCTTCAGCATACCGTAGCCGTTTGTATCGCAGGTGGTAAGGAAGGAGTCGATGTTGTTCTTCATGGATGCTGCTGTGGAGTTAGCGGATGTTACACGGGAAGATGTAACGTAACCGAGCATCGTAGGAACGAGGATTGCGGCAAGTACACCGATGATAGCGATAACAACGATCAGCTCAACGAGTGTAAAGCCTTTCTTTGCCTTGAGGGCCTGAAGCTTCTTTATCATTGTAAAGACCTCCTAAAAATTTTTTTATGTTTAACCGCAGCGCGGTTAAATCCTGTGATAGGGGAAACTATGTATTGTTTGTTTCCGTGTACTCATTATACTCCATGCATTTGGAAAAAGCAAGTGTTTTTTATCAATTTTTTCGCTCAACACACATTTTTGTCAAAAAACATTATTTTAGTTGAGCGAATTTGTATAATATAGCTAACATTTTATCAGCCGATAGGTACAATTGGCGCAGTGCCGACAATCACGCCGTCTGCGCTTATTCCCGCATTGCTGCCGTTCCATGCAAAATTATACGGAAATTTGCCGTCGGAATCCAGCGTGGGGTAATCCACACCCTCAACAAGGTCGGTTGTTCTGCCCCTGCAATATGCTACCGCAACACACTTGCCCGCGCTGACCGATACAAAGAATGTACCGTTGCGAACCTCGGGGAACAAATCCGTAAGCGTAATCGCAAGCAGTGATTCGCAGTTTGCGGCGTCGGTTTTATCCTGACCCATTACGCCTGTGCCAATGCCGTTTTCAGCCCATTTCAGCGCGCCTGTATCTCCGAACGAGCCGCCGTTTCTGGTGATTGTCCAGTCGCCCTCCTCAATGGTGATGTTCATTCGGCTGAGGTTTGACGCGCTTTTAAGCATACCATAGCCGTCGCCGTCCGCCTGCGTCATAAAGTTATCCACCGAGTTTTTAAGCGAAGCCGCCGTTGAATTAGCCGACATAACCTGCGCGTTTGTGACATAGCCAATCATTGTCGGTATAAGAATCGCCGCAAGTATGCCGATAATTGCAACCACCACAATAAGCTCAACCAGTGTAAAACCCTTGCGCTGCTTAAGTTTATGCAGTATCTGTATCATATAATTACCATTCTCCGAAATTAAACGCCCATATCGAGATATCTCTTGTACTCGTTGGGGTCCTGACATCTGCTCATTGCAGTTTCGTTCGTAATCTTGCCCATGCGTACAAGTCTTGCGAGGTCCTGGTCAAGGGTGAACATTCCGTTCTTCTTACCTGTTGCAATCGCGGTCGGAATCTGGAATATCTTACCCTCGCGAATCATTGAGCGCACAGCGTCCGTTGCCGCCAGAATCTCAAGCGCTGCGCAGCGTCCCTTGCCGTCCGCAGTAGGTACGAGCGTCTGCGAGATAATGCCGACAATTGAGTTTGCAAGCTGCGAGCGAATCTGACCCTGTGAGTGCGGCGGGTAAACGTCGATAATACGGTCGATAGTTTCGGCAGCACCGGTTGTATGCAGCGTCGAGAACACCAAGTGACCTGTTTCGGCGGCGGTTACTGCGGCGTTGATTGTCTCAAAGTCACGCATCTCACCGACGAGAATAACATCCGGGTCCTCACGAAGTGCGGCACGGAGCGAGCCCGCAAACGAGTCTACATCCTGACCGATTTCGCGCTGATTTACCATGGACTGCTTATGTGTGTGCAGATACTCGATAGGGTCCTCAACCGTGATGATATGGCAGTTCTTCGAGCGGTTGATGTGGTCTATCATTGCCGCAAGCGTCGTGGATTTACCGGAGCCGGTAGGTCCCGTTACCAGCACCAGTCCGCGCGGTGCCATAGCAAACTCACCGAGCGTTGCGGGCAGCGAAAGGTCTCCGAGCGTTGGTATATCGTTGCGCAGCAGACGGATTGCAACGGCGTGGTAGCCGCGCTGTCTGTATACGTTAACTCTGTGACGGAAGCCTGCGGTGGATACATACGAGAAGTCGGTATCCAGACCCTTGGAAATCTGCGACTTGTGCTTGATTGAGGTTATCTGATTGATGATATTAACAATGATAGGCTCTGTGCAGTCGGGGTAGCCGCCGAGCTTTCTTATCGAGCCGTGCAGTCTTACAACCGGCGGCAGGCCTGCCGTAAAGTGCAAGTCCGAGCAGCCGAGGTCGCGCGCCTCGTCGAGTATTCTGTTAATGTCCATGATGTTGTTATTACCTTCCACTGTTGAACTCTCCTTATCAAAGAATTATTACACAAGCGTTTAAACTGTGTATGTTGCCTTTACCAGCTCATCCATTGTGGTTCTTCCTGCAAGAACCATTTTCGTAACGTTGTCGCGCAGCAGCAGCGTACCGTTCTCGGTAGCCTTCTTGCCGATTTCCTCCGCGGTAGCGCCCGCGGAAATAAGCTCCTTGATTGCATTGTTGGTTACAATGATTTCATGGATTGCTGTACGTCCCGAATAGCCTCCGTGGCACTCCTTGCATCCGCCGGGGTGCGGCTTGTAGACCTCAACCGGCTCGGTCTTGCTGACAAGCTTGAGGTCAGCGGGGTCGGTAAGCAGCATCTTTTCCTTGCAGTTGTTGCAAAGCAGCTTAACAAGTCGCTGGGCTATGATACCTACCAGCGAGGAGGCAACCATGTAAGGCTGAACTCCCATATCTACCAGACGGACGATAGTTGACGCCGCGTCATTGGTATGCAGTGTGGAAAGAACGAAGTGTCCCGTGATAGCGGCGCGTATTGCGATATCCGCCGTCTCACCGTCACGAATCTCACCGACCATTATGATATCGGGGTCCTGACGAAGAATGGAACGCAGCGCCGCAGCGAAGGTCATGCCCGCCTTGGCGTTAATCTGACACTGGTTTACACCGTCGATTTTCTTCTCGACAGGGTCCTCAACCGTAACGATATTTACATTCGGCTTTGAAAGCTCGCCAAGCGTTGCATACAGCGTTGTGGATTTACCGGAACCCGTAGGACCTGTAACCAGCATAACTCCGTTCGGGCAGCGAATAATCTGCTTGAACATCTCGTAGTTATATTCTGTCATACCGAGGTCTGTAATCTTTCGGGTCTTTTCATCCGCCGTCGAAAGCAGACGAATAACGCACTTTTCGCCGTAAACGCAGGGAATCGTAGATACACGCACATCAAGGTTTACGCCGTCGATAACCGTACCGTAACGGCCGTCCAGCGGGATTCTCTTCTCGGCGATGTTCATACCGCCCAGAATCTTGATACGGGTAATCAGCGAATTATGTACCGCAGGCGAAACTCTCATTTTTTCCTGCTCGACAAGCTCGCCGTCCACACGGAAGCGGATTCGTGTTCTGTCCTTGAAAGGCTCTATGTGAATATCCGACGCGTTCATCTTGAACGCCGTCTGAATCATGGTGTTTACCAATCGAACGATAGGCGCGTTATCAATACGCTCTGCGGAGGCTACGTTTGCTGCTGCCTCGGCTGCCGCATTGGCGTTGCCCGCCTCGGAGTCAAGGTCGCTTACGGCGCTGTTAACTGCCTGCTGTGAATACGACTTTGCAATCTGGTCGTTGATAGCCGTTTTGGTGGAAATCTGCGCGATACAGTCCATGCCTGTCTTCATTCGCAGCTCCATGTCTATTCCAAGGAAGCCAACCGGGTCGTTGGTTGCGACCAGCAGCTTTCCCGAGGTTGAAACGCCAAAAGCAATAATGCAGTGTTCCTTTGCATACTGCTCGGGAATCTTCATTACGGCTTCCTGATTGACCTGAATTGACGACAGGTCTACATAAGGAACCTTAAGTCTGATAGAAAGCGCGTTTGCAAGCTGTGCCTCGGATACAAAGCCCATTTCCAGCACAATATCACCGAGCAGCTTGCCGCTTTCTTTCTGCCTCGCAAGAGCCTCCTGCAGCTGCTGATCGTTGATAAAGCCGCTTTCCTTGAGGACATCACCTATCCTCACATTGGTTATTGGTAGCGCCATGAGTAAATTCTTCCTTTCAAGGGGTTATAAAAGCGGATTTCCGCAATATTTACAAATTCATCGCAATTTTTTCTCGGCTAGGCAAAAAGTCTTGAAAAAAATTGCAGTTTATGCTAAAATAGGACTATCTTAATTCAAGGAGGTCACATATAATGCCATCATTCGTTATTGACATTGTAATCTGTGTCTTTGTGTTTATCTTCGGTTCGGTAATCGGCAGCTTTCTCAATGTGGTGATTTACCGCACACCGCTCAAGCAGTCCATTGTAACCGAGCCCTCGCACTGTTTCAGCTGCGGAAACCGCCTTAAGTGGTACGATATGTTCCCGATATTCAGCTGGATAATTCTGCGCGGCAGGTGCCGTTTCTGCGGCTCGAAAATCTCGCCCCGCTATATGATTATGGAGGCTCTGTGCGCGATAGGATATCTGCTGGCTTATCTTCGCTACGGCTTTTCGTACGAATTTGCCCTTGCAGCAATCCTTTTCCCCGTGCTGATTGTCCTCAGCGGTATTGATATCGACCACTTTGAGATTCCCTACTGGTGCAGCATAACCGTTGCAGTGCTGGGCATTCTCTCGTTCTTTGTATTCCCCGAGGTTGTATGGTACGAACGCCTTATCGCAATGGGCGTTGTCGGTGTGATTTTCGTCATACTGGTACTCGTTAACGGCATGGGCGGCGGCGACCTTCAGCTTATGGCGGGAGCTTCACTGGTGCTTGGCTTCAGGGTTTTCCCCGCGCTGTTTATCGGAATTGTGCTGGGCGCCATTTACGGACTTGCAAAGAAAATCCGTGAAAGGAAGCTTGAGAAGGAGCTTTCCGAAAAGATACATAAGCTCGTGCTTGACTGGTATCAGAACCAGCTTGACCGCGACATCGGATATGTAAAAGAAAAATGCGAGGATATCATAGTCGGCGGCATCAGCGACGGCAACCCTGAAATCGAATGGGACTTCCTTGACGAAAACGCATGGAAAGGACTTCCCGATAAAGCGGCACTCAGCGCAACACTTCGCGAGAACATCACCGACGAGCGCGAGGGCGGCTTTAAGATTTATATAAAAGAAGATGTGGTTACAAAGGTTAAGTACTCACGCCGCATGGTCTTTGGTCCGTTCCTTTCGATAGGAATCGCGGCTGGCTGGCTTGCGGGTGACTGGATTGTAAATTGGTATATGGGGCTGCTTCGGTGAGCTGCTCGCTCCCTTGCAGCATATATTGCTCGCGGCGTAATGCCGCGAGCTTTTTGTTTGGGTAAGCATCCGATTAAGGATACGCTGATTAAAGCAACGCGTATCAGATTCCGACCCGTGAAATAGCGCATTTAAACGGGTCGAATCTGATTTAATCAGCGTTTCCTTAGATAACCTTTCTTACAACGTAGAAGATGTAGGTATTTTCTCCTCTATCTCCTTCGGGATAGAATTTAGACATTGGAATAGGGAAATCGTTATCGGGTGAAGGACCCTTGAGAATCTTGTAAGGCAGACCCAGCTTGTCGTTGTCCTTCGCATTCTTGATGTTGATAAGCTCCGTGTAGCCTCTGCCCGAGAATATCAGGCTGGAAATATCCATATCCTTGTCATCATACAGGTTGATTCTTATTTCAAGCGCAGAGCGGTCCTTTGTTACCGTGCTCTCGCTTGAAGAATCGCTGCTTGAAGATGAGTCTGACGATTCGCTGCTTGAGCCGGGCGCCGGAACCTCTGACTGAACCTGCGAAAGCGTGCATCCCATGTACAGACCCTCATAGAAGCAATCCTCAAACACGGGCGTTCTGTTTCCGGTAAGCTTTGCAGCGTTTCTGTCATACTCCTCGTCGTAGAGAAAATACTTGGTCTCTCCGGACTTTGTATCTGTCATTTTGCGAATGCTCATGCACTTAAGCTCATACAGCTCCTTATTGTCAACGGAGCTAAGCTGCGCAGCCACATAGCTTGCCATTGATGTATCCTTTGCGGCGGAAAGAATTGCGTATTGCGGCTTGTTGCTGTCGTTTATCTCCGAGGCAATGAAGTGGTCGTCCTTTGCCTCTGTGAAAATCGCAACAAAGGCTGCGTTTCTTAAATTGCGCGAAAGGTAATACTGAACGCTTTCTGCGACATTGCTTGCCCTTGCGGACTTCTCGTTTGAGGAAACGTTCGACATTACCGGACCTATGAACATTGCCATGCCAATCAGCAGAACAGCCAGCAGCGCCGAAGCAACGATAACCTCTACCAGTGTGTAGCCGCGTTTTCTGCTGAGGAATGCGCGTCTTAATTTCTGTTTAATTTTCACGATGCTTCATCACCGCCTTATGGTTCTGTTGTTTCATCGGGGTCGGGATTAACCTCTTTTGCCGATTTCTTAACGCCGTAGATGTTATCACATCTTATCTTGTCTTTCTCGTCCTTGCCCGTATTTACAATTGAGTCAGCCTCTGATGAGGTAAAGCAGTATACGTTGGTCGAGGTATCCAATTTGATATTATCGCCGAAATACTTCAGTATCTCTTCCTTTTTATCGGATGCAAGCGAGGCAGTTGAGTTTATACCTGCGGGAAGAATACCTGGGTCATTTTCAAACACGACATACATTTTCGTATGGTTGTTTGCAGCGAAATCAAGACCCTTGTAAACGCCGTCCTGATACTGTATCTGGCTCTTGGGAATGCTGATGAGCACCGATGCCTTTCCGACGCTCTTTACGGTGTACTTGTTATCGGTGAGCGGCGCAACGGTTGTTTTCGCATTCTTGTATGACGAGCCCTCAACATATCCGACTTCCTTTATGTTCTGGTTGGGGAAGAACAGGATATACTGTCTGTAAGGCAGAATCTCATCACTGAAAACATTATCGGTTGTGCCGTCCTTTTTCTTGTTCTTTGCCGAGCACTCAATAACGTACCTTACGCCCGAACCGGAGTAGCTTGTATCTCTGGTTACATCGTACACATATATAGCGTCAAAGTAGGTAGAGCCATAAATTCTGGAATCAACACGCTTGTTAACCGCCTTGCCGTTTCCCTCGGCGTTGTCATCGGTAAGCACACCGCCCTCGTTTTGGTTATACTCACCGATAAAGTAGTTGATTCCATCGTCAACACCGCCCTCTGTAACGCCGGCGGTTGCATATTTTACCGAAACGAGGTTTGTGCCGTCGTCCTTGGAAATGGTTATCTTACCGTCGTTGTACTGGGTGCTTTTCTTTTCCTTGTCGTTCTTTACAAGCAGCTCTGTCTGCGAGTCAATCTCGTTTGCAAAATCGTTGTTCGACTTGCGCTGGTCAACCGCAAGACGGAGCACTGCAAGAATCATGCCCGACATAATCGCGAAGATAAGAAATGCTATGACAATTTCAACGACCGTGAAGCCGCTTTTCTTTGAAAAAAGTCTTTTCATAGTTCCTGTCACCCCTTCTTATCAATAGCCGTAGGCTTTCCAAGTAAATCCTGTTACCGTACCTGTGGATTCAAGGTTATCACCCAGCGCGTCGCTTACGCCCTCGTCAGGTCTGCAGTAGGAGAACGAGAAGTAGTCGTCGCTGATGTAGTCCGATACAATGATACCGCCGACAATACGCGAGCCGCCGCTGCCGTCACCCTTCGGCTTTGCCATGTAGGTCATGTACGGCGCGTAAATCCAGCCCCAGTAGGTGTTATCGCCTACGCAGGTACCGTCGTCAAAGAACGAAAGTCTTATCTGTGCGCTCTCGTCGCTGGATATCAGCATTGTGTTTACATTCGGGTAAATGGTATCTCCCTTGGAATCCCTGAACGCAGCCTGCTGTTCGGCTGATTTACTGCTTAGGTTGCTGTTCATCCAGGAATCAATTACCGATTTTTCTACCACGCCGTAGCAGCCGCACTCGTGCGCTATCTCGGAAACCGTAACCTTGCGCTCATGTGTTTCGCAGTATTTGATTGTGATGTTCTTGCCCTCGTCGTTCTTTTCGGTCTTGTCAACGATTTTGCACTTAACAGAACCGCTGCAGCCCTTGGTGTTGTGAATCCAGCCGTCTCTGTATGCATTTATACCTAATGTTGAACCGGATGCAAGACCGCCCAGCAATGCGTTTCCGTTATCGGCATAGGTTATCTGACCGCCGAGCATTGTGTACCAGTTCATGTGCATGAATACTTCCTGATGAGAAGCCTGATAGGTTGTACCGTTGGGAACCTCAATCGCAAGCGTGCCTCTGCCTTTAACCAGAACATAGGGCTTGAATGTTGCGTCGCCCTTTGCACTCTTAACGGGCAGCCATGTAAAGGTTTCGTTCTTTCCGTCCATGTCGTAGTCCTGATTGGGCTTCAGCTGAATCTTGAAAACTGCGTCGGGGTCTTCACCCGTATCAATTACGATACCAAAGATGTTGCCTGTTGCCGCGCCGCCGTCTCCCATATCGGGATGTCTCTTATAGTAGTCAAATAAGTCAATAAGGTCTTCAAGAATTACGCCGTTAGGATGCTTTGCAATGTCCAGCTCATAGTTTACAAAGGTCTGCTTGGGAATGGTCTTGGTGCCTAAGCTAAGCTCCTTCCAAGAGCAGTTGTACCAAAGTGTAACCTTATCGGGATTATCTGCGTCGGTGATTACCGTCCACTTTTCATAGGTCGGCGAGGTCATCTTGCCGTCCCATGTTGCCCAAGCGTCCTTCCAAGCCTGACTGTCTGTGTCAAGCACGCCGATATTGCCGTTTGCCTTTGCAATCAGACCGGTAGAGTAGGTGTCCTCATACTTTGTTTTCTCATATACATTGCAGCCCGCAGGTAACTGGAAGTTTGATGTTTTGGTTTTCCAGACATTATTGCTGCCGCTGCTAAGGTCTGTAACGTAAACATTACCGTCAACATACAATCCCGCATTGTCATCCAGCTGTACGGCGGTCTCAACATAAACATCGCCCTTAACATACACATCGGTATATGCGGGGATATATAATACTCTTGTTGAAATCAGGTCGCCGCCGACAATTACCTTGCCGCGCTCGGATGATGTTCCCTTCATTTCCAGAGTAAACGAGCAGAATGAATCCTTATTATCCGTGTCAAGCTCAAGGTCGTTGCCTATTACCCATGTCATGGGTCTGATTCCTCCGGAGCTGTTGGGTCCAACGCCGATAATTCTAAGTGTACCTGTGCAGGTAAGGTCGTCGTTGATTACAACATACGAGGCACTCTCGCCCAATGCGCCGTCATTGATTACGGTGTACTCCGAATCGTATCTTAACGGTGTGTCGTATGTTCCTCTGTCCAGACGCGGGCTGTTAGGTACATAACCCGTAGAGGTCATGCCTGTGCCGAAGATATCCGGCGCGCTGGTGAATACGCCCGAGTAGCGTACAAAGGTATGTGTGGTCTCAAGTACGCCGCCTACCGAGCTGGTAATGGCAAAATCGAATACCTGATAAACCGTGCCGTTTTCTGTCGCGTCGTTCAGTCTGGTGATTTCAACAGTATATGCGCCAAGCTGGTCGTCGCTGTAAGAAGCGCCGGATGCCTCGCCCAAAAACTCAGCGAAGCCGTTGCCCTTTGTGGAAAATGAACCGCCTGTCTTCTGACCGTCACCGGGTTTTGCGAGCCCCAGAATCTCAGTTGATAATTGCGGCGCGTTGCCCGAAGTAAGTGCAGCAACCAGAGCATCAGAAATTGATATCGACGACTGGTATGCCTGCTCCTGATTGAACACAGCGTACTGTACTGACCTCGATGAAATCACCGAGAAATACATAGCCGTTACCAGCAAAAACAGCGCAGTCATTGTGCTCAGTACCATAAACAGCGCGCTTCCGCGGTTGTTTATGTATTTTCTGAATGTTTGACTCATTGTTTACCTCCTGTCGGCTCCCGCCGACTTCAATCCAACACGAAAGTCTGCCGCTTTGCGGCGCTGCCTGAATATTGAAAGCGGGCTGAGAAGATTATGCTCTTCTCAACCTCTGCTTTAATCAATTACGAAGCTGTTCCGTCCTGTGCGTCAAGCTGTGCGGTGGGGTCCTGCATTCTTGTTACGCTGTAGAATGTAAGACTTGTGGAAAGCTCATAGATAGTGTCGGTTACACTCATGGTTTCCTTCTTCTTTTCATCCTCGGGATTGGGCTCATCTTCCCTCTCGTTATCCCAATCAGCGTCGGGGAAGTTCTTCTTCAGCTCAGCCAGAGCTTCCTTTTCAGCCTGTTCCTCGATTTTGTCCTTGAGCTCGTCGTACTCGTCGCTGATTTCCTTGTAGGTTACGGAAAGACCGCCGAGCATAACTGCCTTTCTTGTCTTGCCGTCTGCTTCCATAACCTCGTAGTTGTTTACCTCGTCGGCAAACTTGAGCAGCTCCTCGTTATCAATAGCGCTGACTGTCAGGCTAATTGTAATTGCGCCTACAACCTGCTGCGAGCCGAGCGTGTTCATAAGGATATCGCGTCTTGCAGCAGCTGCAATCTCTTCCTCTGTCTTTTCAACGCCCTGTGTAGCGTATATCTTCAGCGGGTAATCTACCGTTTTCTCGTTAAAGAAGCTG
Source organism: Oscillospiraceae bacterium (assembly GCA_051882575.1). Lineage (GTDB taxonomy): Bacteria > Bacillota > Clostridia > Oscillospirales > Ruminococcaceae > CAG-115. The sequence goes on along the minus strand of JBJESB010000054.1, from coordinate 7,250 downwards.
GTGGACAGCGTAGCTGTGCCGGGGTCGCCAATGGAGTATTCATCAATGAAAACATTGCTCTCAAGCTGGTCTACAAACTTCTTGAACTCCATGTCTGCCTGATAGGTTGTCATGTCGGCAAAGAACATATCCGCAAGGTTTTCGCCTGCGTCGTATGCGTCAAGCACCTGCTCCTTAAGCGGACCCTTTGTAGCCTGCTTTTCAACTGCTGCCGTGAGCTCTGCGCGCTTGTTATCCAGCGCCTTGTTGCTCTCTCCGATAGTTTCAGCCTTGGGTACTATGAACATGAAGATACCCACTGCGATAATAATAATGATAGCGATTATAAAAATGCCTATTCTTTCCTGTTTAGTGAGCTTCATTATTCAGTCACCTCCTGTGCGTTTTCATCCTTATTCGGTTCAAGGTCTATTGTAGCATTCTCTTCATCATTGCCCATCTTGACCTTCATGGAAACATCAAAGCTGAATACTGTATCGTAAGTCTTTTCACCCTCGGTAGAAAGATAAACGTAGGTGACATTTTCGGAAGCGTTATCCTTGGTGTAGCCGGTGTACTTCACATCTACAAAGTATGCGTCGCCGTACTTATCCTTAATGCTCTCCGTGATGTACTCAACATACTTTGCGGGAACATCAGACGGGTCGCCGTGAGATACGCCCTTGAGCTTCAGCTGTATATCATAGCCCGTAATGGAGAAATCAACAATATCAAGCTTCTGATTCTTGCTCTTGTCAACAACTTTGTCAATTGAGGAGCTCAGACGGTCGAGTACGTCGCTGATTGGCTTGGGCTGGTAGTTGAACAGCAGCTTGGTCTGCTCCATGGTGTTGTTGTAGTTTTCAAAACCGCTGAGCATTGAAGCGCGCTGGTCAACAATGTTCAAATCGTTTACCAGAGCAGGAGCGGAAAGCTCGCTGTCTATCTGCTGTATCTGCGTCTTGATGCTGTTGTTTACCGTATCAAGAACGAGGCAGATACCGCCGACAACCGCAACCGCACCCAGACAGCCTGCCGCAAGTCCAATCAGGAAGCCGTTGATACCCTTTGACTCCTTAGCGGAGGTTGCTTCCAGAAGGTTGATATGCTCGAGGTCCTTGTTTCTGCGGTAGATAGCGCCGATTGCGTTTGCGTACTGTGTAAAGTCTATTTCCGTCATGGTGATGACGGTTGTGGGCGCTGCAAGGATGTGCGCGGGAACATTGAACGAAGAAATCGCATTGGAAAGCTCAATGAAGTTCTGGATATCACCGTAGAACATGATTTCCTTCAGCGGCTTGGAATCCTTGCGGTTCTTGATAAACTGAAGCATTCTGTACAGGTTATCATAAACTGCGCGTGTTACATAATCGGGCGCATTGTCGTAATCGCTTGCGTCGATTGTGAAGTAACGCGAGAATACCAGCTGATTGTCCTCGTACAGGTTCATGTTAAGGAAGCCCCTGTCTATCTGGATAAGCAGCATGGGCATTCTGTCTGCCATTTTGGGGGTATTAAGAATAAGTCTCGTTACGGAGTTATTGGATACATTTACAGCCTTAAGCGAAAGACCGATGTGTGAGAACAGTCTGATATATCCGTCAACCAGACGCTGCGGGCAGGCAGTTGCAATAACCTTGAGCATCTTGTTCTTCTCGCCGTCCTCGGTCTCACCTGCGATTGTAAACGAGATGTTGTAATCCTTGGACACGCCCATTTCAGCCTGAATCATCTGCTCAATTACAACGGTGTTCTTGATGTTCTTGGGCTTGGGGATGAGAAGCTCCTTGTAAACTATTGCGCTGGAGGTAATGGAAACGATAGCGTCCTTTTCCTTTATCTCCTTTGTCTTGATGATGTCGTTAAGCTCAGCGGCAACCATGGGGACATCCGTTATGTAACCGTTGGAAATCATACCAATGGTAATCTCGCGCATATCAGCGTCCTGTACTCTTATCTTGTTACCGCTGTGAATGCCTCTTACGAGTTTGATTTGTCTGTCGGTAATATCAATAGAAAGCATATTTTCACCTCATACTTAATTATTTTTAGGAAATATCTGTCATGCTGCCGTAGAGCATCGGGAAGATAGCCGCCAGCACACATCCGATTGCAATACCCATGATAATGATAAGCAGAGGCTCCATCATACCAACGAGCTTTGTAATTGCGGAATCCGCTTCTTCCTCGTAATAGTCGGCTGCCTTTGCGAGGATTGTATCAAGCGTACCGGACTCTTCGCCGACGTAAATTATCGAGGTGAACATGCCCTCGAATATTTCTGTTTTCTCTATTGCCTTGGACATACTCTCACCGAGCTTGATGCTTTTGATTACATCCTGGAATCTTGCGGTAACATAGCTGTTGCCGAGTACGGAAACCGACTTTTCGATACAGTCTACCATCTGAAGACCCGCGCCGTAAAGATTCGCCATGTTTCTTGCGAAACGACCGGTGTAAATGGTGGAAACCAGCTTTCCGACCTTGGGTATTCTCAAAACAAGCTGGTCCATGCGAAGGCGGGTGGTGGGCGTTCTCAGAAGGATTACAAAAACCAGTACGATTCCAACAATCGCAATAATATATACATACCAGTAATTTATAAGCGAATCGGAGAAATCAAGCATTGCCTTGCTCAACGGCGCCATGTCCTCGGGGTCCATCATAGAGCCGAACTGCGGAAGAATCGTTGTAAACATTACTACGATAACCGCGAGCATCAGCACAAGCAGTATGATAGGATAAACCATCGCGCTCTTTGCCTTGTTGCCCGTCTTGTTTTCGTTCGCATAGTGGTCGGATACTCGCGTAAGCATTGAATCAAGCGTACCGGAAGCCTCACCTGCGGAAACCATTGCAACAAACAGGTTCGGGAAAACACCCGGCTTGGATTTCAGAACGTCAGAGAAGGATTTACCTTTCTGAACCTCTTCGTAAATATCCAGCAGAACCGCCTTTGCCTTTTTGTTTTCCTGCTGCTCCTGCAGGATGTACAGCGCCCTTACCAGCGAAAGACCAGCCGAGGTCATTGACGCAAGCTGTCTGGCGATAAAGGATACATCCTTTGTTTTGAATTTGTACTTTACATCACTCGCTTCGTTCGCTCCCAAATCGCGGTATTCTGTAAGGTACAGCTTCTTTTCCAAGAGCTTTGCCGAAAGCTCCTGATAATCCTCTGCCATTTCCTGACCTCTGACGGTTTTACCGTTGACGTCAGTAGCCTTATACGAGAATTTTTTCACCGGATAACCTCCATTCCCCGCAACGGCTTTCCGTTGCAATATTTAACGGTGTAAAGGGGAACATACCTCCCCCATACCCATTTAGTACAAATCATTATACCACATTTTTAGCATTATTTCAAGCGTTGTGTGGTTTCAAAATCCGATATTTTTCCAATTTTGAGCCAAAAAGTATAACGAAATTCCGACGCGCGTTATGTGCAAATTAACTAAAGTAAAATATCTGTAAAGCCCGCAAAAGCGCATTACAAAGCGGTTTTTGACGTCTTAACAGGTCATTCCTCAATGCCCGAGGCGCACGTTGCTTTGCACAAAGCGTCTGCGGTGTCCTTTACCAAATCGGAAAGCTCCAGCTTTTTTACCCAGCGCTTCGGCAAAGCCTGCTCGCCGAGATACGCGCCGATTATGTTGCCGCATATTGCGCCCGTGCTGTCGCTGTCGCCGTCGTGATTAACCGCAAGGCACAGCGCGTTTTCAACGTTATTTCTGTGGCAAAGCGCACAATACACCGCAATTGCAAGAGCCTCCTCCGCAACCCAGCCCTCGCCCAGACGATTTACCGCCTCCAGCGGCGGAACATCGCCCGATTCCAGACTTCTCGCGCTGTCAAGCGCACGGTAGGTTTCCATGCAGTTGTCATAATCGCGCAGAATATACATTGCCACATCTACGGCGTCCTCAATATCCGCGCCGTTTACAAGCTCTGCAATAATCGCGGCAAGCGCGCCGCCCGCAAGATACCCCGTGGGATGTGTATGCGTAATCGCCGCAAACTCCGCGCCCATGCGGAAAGCCTGTTCGCTGTCACGGAAGAAATACAGCCCCGCAGGCGCAGTTCTCATAACGCCGCCGCAGCCCTTGCTGTCGTTTATTTTGTTAATCAGCCTGCCGTAATTGTGGTCGCTTGCAAATTTCAGAGCCGAAATGCAGGTGCGCCCCGGCGCGCGGCGCTCAAAAAGCTGCGGTACTTTCAGAAGCTTTGAAGGGCACGGACCGTTATCATCAATGACGTGCGAGTACTCGCGGCTGGCAAGCACCTTCTCCTGAGTGTACAGCCACCTCTGATACGCATAGAAAACGTATGTCGTGTAGTTTGAAATGCCCGTTTTGCCGCCCAGACTGTCCGCCCACATAATGCCTTCTGCCGTGAACAGAGTCATCTGCGTATCGTCGGAAATAAGCGCGCATTTCTTTGCCTTATCAACCGCAAGGTCGGTTATTCCGAGCTTTCCGTACTTTTCGCAGATTTCACTGCGGCGCATAAATTCCACCGGAAACCCAAGCGCGTCGCCTATTCCTCCGCCCAGCAGACACCCGCGAAAACGGCTGTTTATTTCTCCCTCTGTCATATATCCCCCTCAAAATATACCTATTTTTATATATATTTTACCATACTAATTCTGCGTTTGCAAGTATTTTCACAAAATTGCTTGATTTAATTTGCATTATATGCTATAATTGATTGAAAATACCGCATATACCGCGGTGCCAATGACATTCAAGGAGGTCTACAATGATAGACAACGCAATGCTCAAAAGTGATTTTAATTTATATCTGAACGACATCTGCGGCGAAGCAAAGCCCACGGCTGTGCAGCTGCACGACGCTCTCTCAAAGGCAATAATGAAGCAGGCTGTTCCCATGATGGAGAAATGCGCTCCAAAGGGACGCTCCGCAAGCTACCTCTCTGCGGAATTTCTTGTAGGCCGCGCGGCTTACAACAATCTTCTGTGTCTGGGAATCACCGAGGAGGCAGAAAAGCTGCTTAATTCCGCAGGCGCTTCGCTGGGCGACCTTGAGGAGATTGAAGACGCAGCGCTGGGCAACGGCGGTCTGGGCAGACTTGCAGCGTGTTTTCTGGACAGCGCAGCTTCGCTTAAGCTGCCCGTAACAGGCTACGGCATTCGTTACAGATACGGTCTGTTCAGGCAGACAATCGAAGACGGTTTCCAGTGCGAGTACGCCGATGACTGGACAAAATACGGCGACCCTTGGAGCAAACGCCGCGAGAATGAGAGCGTGACGATAAATTTTGCGGATTTCTCCGTTCGCGCAGTGCCGTACGATATGCCTATACTGGGCTATAAAAACGGCTACGCGGGTACTCTGCGCCTGTGGCAGGCAGAGCCTGTAAACAAATTCGATTTTGCTGCATTTGACCGCACGGACTACTACGCAGCGGTTGCCGAGGAAGTAAAGGCTGAAAACATCTCCCGAGTACTCTACCCCAACGACAACACAAATCCCGGCAAGGAGCTTCGCTTGCAGCAGCAGTATTTCTTCTCCGCAGCCTCAATTGCCGACCTTATCCGAAAGCACCTTGCAGCAGGCAGAAAAATCGAGGATTTTGCAGAGTATAACTCCGTTCAGCTTAACGATACTCACCCCACAATCGCAATTCCCGAGCTTATTCGCGTGCTTACAAAGGAACACGGCATGGGCTTTGAGCAGGCTCTTGAAATCGCCAAAAAGACCTTCAACTACACCAATCACACCATTATGGCGGAGGCTCTCGAAAAGTGGAGCACCGATATCATGCAGAAGCTGCTGCCCGACGTGTATGCCGTAATTCTGCTGATAAACGAAGCGTTTATTGCCGATATGTACCGCCGCAATATGGACAGAAAACGTATCGACCTTATGAAACCCGTTTCGGGCGGAGTTGTTCACATGGCAAAAATGGCTATCTACTGCACCTCCGCGACAAACGGCGTTGCAAGAATACACACCGAAATTCTCAAAAAAGACGCGCTGCCCGAGTGGTACGAGCTTTATCCCGAGCGTTTCCAGAACAAGACAAACGGTATCACTCCGCGCCGCTGGCTGGCACTGTGCAACCCGCAGCTTTCCGCGCAGATTACCGAGCTGCTTGGCAGCGAAAGCTGGATAACAGCGCTTGACGAGCTGAAAAAGCTCGAAAAGTACGCCGACGACCCCGTCCAGCTTGCCCGCTTCACCGAGATAAAATCCGAGCGCAAAAAGATGCTCGCCGATTATATTGCCGAAAAAGAGGGCGTTCAGCTTGACCCGAACAGCATTTTCGACATTCAGATAAAGCGCCTGCACGAATACAAGCGTCAGCTGCTCAACGCGTTCTCCATTCTGTATATATATTATGGAATCAAGGACGGAAGCATTACTGATTTTTACCCCACAACCTATATTTTCGGTGCAAAATCCGCGCCCGGCTATGCCCGCGCAAAGGGTATAATCAAATTTATCGGCGAGATTGCAAACCTCGTCAACAACGACCCCGACATCAACGGCAGAATCAAAGTCGTATTCGTTCAGAACTACAATGTATCTTATGCAGAAAAGCTTGTCACTGCTGCTGATATTTCCGAGCAGATTTCCACAGCCGGTACGGAAGCAAGCGGCACGGGCAACATGAAGTTTATGCTCAACGGCACGGTAACGCTTGGCACCTTCGACGGCGCTAATGTTGAGATTGCCGAGGAAGCCGGAATCGAGAACAACTACATTTTCGGCGCGCGCGTTGAGGAAATTGCCGAAATCAAGGGCAGATACGACCCGAGAAGAATCTACGCCGAGAACAAGAAAATCGCCCGCGTTCTGAACACGCTGATTGACGGCACTTTCTCCGACGGCGGCAGCGGTATCTTCAGAGAGCTGTATTATTCTCTGCTTGACGGCGCAAGCTGGCACGTCCCCGACCACTACTACCTGCTGCTTGACCTTGAAAGCTATGTTGAAGCCAAGCTGAAATCCAACGCGGATTACCGCGACGACAAGGCAGGGTTCATGCGCAAATGCTGGATAAACATGAGCTGCGCAGGCAAGTTCAGCTCCGACCGTACAATCGCACAGTACGCCGACGAAATCTGGCATATCACGCCCAACAATTAAATATAAGAACAGCGGCTTATATCGAGCCGCTGTTTTCGCTGGGACTGGCGTCCTAATACAGACCTGCGGTGAGCTGGTGAATCTAGGACTGGCGTCCTAGTACCGGTTTTGGTATTGGCATACCCCGCTGATTCTGGGGGATGAAACCCTTCGGGGAGGGG
>JBJESB010000053.1:0-3865 GCA_051882575.1 Oscillospiraceae bacterium | reverse complement strand
GCATTCACGCATAATCAGCCACGCAAATGGGTTGAACCACTGCACCGCCGCAACTGCTCCGAAAAACAGCTTTTTGTACGGGTCTTTACGCTTAAAGTGCATAAGCTCGTGACGGAAAATCATCAAAAGCTCTGTTTCGGTGTAGTTCTGCAAGGGCAGAAAAATCACAGGCTTACTGAAACCGAGAAGCATAGGCGAGCCTATCCCTTTCGAGCGAAAAACTGGGATTTCAGCGTCGATGAAAAGCTCTTTTCTCACACTGCCCGAAAGCTCTTCTTCGGCGGCGGCAGGTGTGCTTTCCGAGAGCAGCGTTTTTCTGAAATACAGATATTTTCCCACCTGAAAAAAAAGGCAAAGAACAGAGCCCACCGCCCATAATACAGGCACATAAGAGGGTATCACAAGATTAAATGCAGGCGCTTCGGGAAGCTGTATGCTGTACGGAATTATCAGGCGTATCGCAAGTATCAGCGATAATATGTAGATAATTCCGAAGCCGTAGCGCTTTGCTATTCTGCCCTTAAACAGCAGAAAAAGCGCCGCCGCAAAGGACACGCTTACCGTTACGGAAAATAGTATGCTCATATTTACTCCTTATGGCTGTCGGTTTTCTCGTCGATAAAGGCTTTCAGTGATTTTATGTCCTCCTCGGAGAGGTTTTTGCCGTCATACAGGCAGCTCACCAGCTTTGAAACCGAGCCTCCGAAAATGCGGTCGATTATACTTTTGCTCTCCTGCCGGAGATAGTCCTCCTGCTTAACGAGAGCGGAATAATACTTATATTTCCCCTGTTTTTCGGCAGTTACAAAGCCACGCTCCGTAAGCCTTGCAAGCAGGTTAAGTATAACTGCAAGGCTCCATTCGTGCTTGTCCTTTAAGCCCTCCTGAATTTCTATCGAGCTTACCGCCTTTCCGCTTTCCCAGATAAAGTTCATTATGTCCATTTCCGCCTCGGGCAGGCGCTTGTATTCCTTTTCCATTTTGTCAGTTCCTTTCGTACTTGTTTAACATTTGTTAAATCTGAATTTATTATACAACTGTTAAATGGATTTGTCAAGGGGGATTTCTTAAGGATTTCTTACGAATTGCAGAAAGGGTGTTAGAACGTGATGATGTTTATCTTTGATATATATTATCAACGCATGCAAACCCCTTTCTCGCTCTCTGCTCGTCCTGCTTTCACACACCGACATCGGTGCTATTTTCATAACTGAAAAAGAAAAGTGTGGGGGAATCGGCAAGATGCCGGATAGTGGCATAGCTGAAAAAGGGTTGAATTTCTTGGTTGGTTATGGTATAATAATCTCATCGACATATCGGAATTTGCGGAGGAAAAATATGAAAGTTGATGTCATTAAGAAATATTTTCAGTCTTGGTTAGATAAAGATGTTGAGATTGTAAAACAGACCTTTTCTGAAAATGCCTTGTATAGTGAATGTTATGGACCTGAATATCATGGCTTATCACAAATTGTAACATGGTTTGAAGATTGGAATAATAAGGGTCAAGTGCTGGAATGGACAATCAAGCGAATATTCGAACAAAACCAAACGTTAATTGTTGAATGGTACTTTAAATGCAATTATGATGGTAGTATAGATGGCTTTAATGGTGTTACAATAGCAGATTTTGATAAAAATATGAAAATAATAAAATTATGTGAATTTCAGTCGAAGGCAGAACACTACTATCCATATGAATCATAATACAAATTCCCATAAATCGAGCAGTTCACATATTCACATTCAGCCGCACCCGACACCGAGTGCGGCTTTGCTTTCATCTAGTGACAACGCCTTCAACTCCAAATCCGAAAAAGACAATGTGGCGATTTGGAGGAAAGCCGCTCGGATAGAGGCAGAGAGCTGCGGCATAAGAAAGCTCTTTCCGACCGTTGGAGCGCCTACGAACAGGTATACTCCGGGATAAAGCAGACCGTCGATAATCGGCGGCTTGCTCTCATATACGATATCGTACAGCTTGCTTAATGACATAACGTGAATGTAGTACGAGCCGGTCATCTTCCGAAGAAAATCACGATAACTGTACCTTTCGGTATTGCAATCCTCGGAATTTTCTGTTATACGATTAGTGCAATCGTTTTGCGAAAGCTGCTCCGTACCTATTGCAGTAGGTACAGTTGGGGCAGTCTTTTCATTTTCAGCCATTATCCCTCACCCCCTTTTAAACCGTTAAGCGTAATAGCGATAATAATGGTTTCCAGCAGGTCGCTGTTTGTGGCAGTTTCCTCATTCTTTTTTCCAGCCTGTCTTTCAGAGCTTTATACACCCTCGGATTTGGTTGAACGATAATATCCCTGTTCAACACTCATGATATGATATATTCCTGCTTTGTAAGCCCCGAAAGCTGTACTGCCACATCAAGCGCAGCGTGTTCTTCCTCGGAACAGCGAAACGATACGATTTTTCCACGAAAGCGACCTTTACGGTCAAGCACTTTAAGGTTGCGGGTAGTATGAGAATGATAATTACCGAAAGCGGCGAATGCTCTTCATTTGAAGAACTCGTCAAACGAACCGACTCATGTACGAAGTGAAAAGCTCTCGCAAAGCAGAGCGAAAATAAAAGAAAAACGAGCGGCTGCCTCCACGCAGCCGCTCGCCGTGTTGATATGTGCCATTTTTGCTCGAAATTATGGATATCCGATTCTGCTCAAATACCAGTATAGTATGTTTTTACTTTACCGTGAAACGAATCATATTCCAGCTATGCTTTTGCAGTGTAACTGTTGCCGAACCGTCCTGCACCGAAACATCATCTGCAGTTTCAGGCACGATATTCGCGGGATTTTCAATGCTGTTCGTCATTTTCATATCATCGCATTGCAGCACAATGTGTTCTTCTGCTCTGACTACCGAAAAACCACGCATATCAAAGGTAAGCTTGATATCCTCGTCAAGCGAGCGGTTAACGGCAAACAGCACAAGCTCGTTCTTTTCCTCGTTGAATATAACCGAGGACTCTACAAACGGAACATTGCTGTACCGTTCCGTGCTGTACCCGTCGCAGGAGGTAAGCTGCTTCAGCACCGCGCCCCTGCCGTATTGCGAAGCGTACATGAACGGATAGAAAATAGTCTGCGCCCAGATACCGCCGCCGGTTTCAGTCATAATCGGCGCAATTACATTTACAAGCTGTGCTAGGCAGGCAATCTTCACGCGGTCGCAGTTGTTCTGCAATGTCATCAGCAGCGTTCCCACAACCAGCGCATCCTCAAAATTGTAGATGTCCTCCAAAAGCGGCGGGGCGACCTGCCATTTTTCAATTTTCTTGTCCTGCTCGCCGCTGTGAAACCAGATATTCCACTCGTCAAACGCAAGGTAGATGTCCTTTTTGCTGTGCCTGCGCTGCTTTTCAAGGTCGCAGATACCGCCCACAAGCTTTATAAAGCTGTCCATTTCAAGCGAGGAAGCAAGGTATGAAGCGGTGTCGTTGGTCGGGTTGCCGTAATAACTGTGCAGGGAGAGGTAGTCGATATCTTCATAAGCTTCTTCAAGAACTGTACGCTCCCACTCGCCGAAGGTCGGGCTTGTTATGTTGGAGGAACCGCAGGCTACAAGCTCAATGTCAGGGTCTGTCCATTTCATCACCTTTGCGGTTTCGCGCGCAAGTCTAGCGTATTCCTGCGGAGTTTTTGCACCTATCTGCCATGCGCCGTCCATTTCGTTGCCAAGACACCACAGCTTAATTCCGAAAGGCTCTTCAAAGCCGTTCTTGCGGCGCTTTTCTGCATAGAATGTGTCGCTGCAGGAGTTGCAGTATTCAACGCAGTTTCGCGCGTCGTCCGCGCCTCTTGTGCCGAGATTTACCGCCATCATTATCTCGCTGCCCGCAAGCTTTGACC
>JBJESB010000052.1:0-49501 GCA_051882575.1 Oscillospiraceae bacterium | reverse complement strand
CACCGAAGCGAAACGCAACAGATTTACAGTCTGCCCCCTTTGGCCACTCGGGAACACTCCCACGCATTGGAGCTGGTGAACGGACTCGAACCCCTGACCTGCTGATTACAAATCAGCTGCTCTACCAACTGAGCTACACCAGCTTGTTTGCTTTGTCGTTTCCCGACGACTGTTATATTATATCACGTTAATATTGATTTGTCAAGAGTTTTTTAAAATTTTTTTTATTTTTTTCAAATCGCGCCGTTATGCGGTTTGTTTGCCCAAATTTCGACCTTGCGGCTGGGAAGTCACAAAAAAATCTGCAGAAAATCAGCGTCGGCATTTGCAATGTGCCGACGCTGCGGTATTATCTCAAGCCTATCCCGAATCAAAACTTGCCGTGGCTTCCGCCGTCGTCGCTGCCGCTGCTTGATGTGCTCTTGGGTCTCTCGTGTACGGCGAGCGTTTTGTACAGGAAAATATCGCGGCTGTATGTAACGTTAAAGCTGTTCTTCTTAACGTAGTTGTTCGCAGAGCGCTGCGCCGCAACGGATTTAAGCTGCGCTTTCATGCTGCCCGTGCCGATAAGCGCCGCAATCAGTCCGATAACCAGCGCAATCGGAATGCACAGTATGCTCATGGGCTTTTTGTAGGGTTTTCCCTGCTCGGCAAGCGTGAACATCTCGTCAACAACATCAGCGTACTTTACAAACGCCTCGCCGAAGCGGTTGTCGCTTAAATACCCCATAATCTCGTCCGCAGTGTGCTCGCGGGCGTCCTCGTTCATTGCCTCGCGCGCCTTGCCCTCGGTAGCCCATATTGCCCAGTCGCGCTGCGACATACTTATCATAAGTATAACGCCGTCGCCGCTGAAGCTGTCGTGATAGAGCTTTCGCGCGTATTCCTCGGGCTCATAGCCGTTAAGGCTGTCAACCGTTGTAATTACTATATTAACGCCGTGTGCGCCGCTCACGCGGTCAAGAGCTGCGCAAACCCTGTCGGCGCTGCCGTCTGTCACAACCGAAGCGTTATCGGTAAATCTTGCGCTTTCGGCAAAGGAAACAACCGCCGTAAGGCAGAGTGTAATCACGCAGACAATCGCTGCAACCATTTTTTTCATCATATCCGCCCCCTTAAAGAAGATGAATCAGGAACATAATTCCGTAGGAGACAGCAGCCGCTGCTGCGCCGATTCCTATGAAATATTTCCAATAGATTCCTTTGTCAACGGGGAGATTTCCGACGAATTTGCCTGTCTGACCGTTCATTGCGAAGGTATATTTGCTGCCGTTCCAGTTTGTGGTAAGAACCCACACGGGCAGCAGACCGTATCTTGTTTTGCCGTTGTGCAGCTGAACATTGCAGCTTTGCGTCTCAACCGTGGAGTATTGAGCGGTGGTAGCCCTGAACGCCTGCTCGGTGCTGTACTTGATTCGCTCGTTGGCGCGGGGCTGGCATTCCTCTGCGGAAACGTCGTACTTATCTGCCAGATAGCCCGAAAGGTAAGCGGTCTGAAAATCAACCGCGCCGCTGAAATCAAACGGCTCGATACTTTCCGTAAGGTCGTTGTCCATTTTCTTTGAGGCGTCTACGGGTACGGTTTCAAAGGAGAGATTACCCTTGCGGATAACAGCGTAGTAGCTGGTTTCGGTGTAATCCGTGTCGCCGCTTGACCATGACCTGATTTTCGTTGCGCGGTATCTGATTTGCGCGTCGGCGTTGGCATCGAACATCCAGAACGGGACATACAGACCCTTTATTTCTTCTATTCTGTTCTGCTGCTTAAAGACCTTCGGCAGCAGCTTTTTGCCTTTAAGATGCTCGTTGAGCGCATTCATAGCGGCATTCTTGTCCAGCTTGAACGGAATAACGAAATCGGGCTTTAATCCGCCCGCAAAGCTGCCCTTGATAACCACGGGATTATCGCAGTAGGGGCAGGATGAAGCGCCGGTGGTTTCTTCTGCTGCAATCTCGCCGCCGCAGGCTTCGCACACATACAGCTTCAGCCCGTCGCCCGACCAGCTCTCGCCCTGCTCGACCTGCCAGCTCATGTCGTCGGGCTGCGCCGAATTAAGCTCCTCGTCAAACTGCTTGAGCGATTCTACCTCAAAGGTATTGTCACAGTAGGGGCATTTCATCTGCTGAAGCGTACTGTCAAATTCTATCTTGCCGTCGCAGCACGGGCATTTGTATTCCAGTATCGTAGACATATTTCACACTCCTTGAATATGTTTTTGCGGCTGTTCTCCGCATAAATCCATTATAACATATTTCGGAATAAAATTCCATACTGTTTTTGAAATTTTTTCAAGCGCGGTCACTCAATTTCAATCGGCTGAATCTGCGCGATATTTCCGCGCAGGGTGTAAGTAAGCTTCAGGCGAACGCCGTCTTTTTCGGGCGTGCAGAGCTCCTCGCAGGCGGCAATCTCGTATTCGCTGTAAAAATTACGCTCAAACTGCTCGCGCTGCTGTTTCAGAACGCGCAGGCAGTCGTCGCCCGAGCGCGTGATATCCTGCGCGGTGTATTTTGTAAAGGTTCCCGTGGTGATTTTAAGCGGGGTTTTCACACCGAACAGCGATACCGCCTCGGTTTCCTCGGTGTAAACGGCGTTTTCAACGTAAGCCTCGCCGAAGAACAGCGGGTAAATATCGTTGAGATACACAAGGTACTTAAACTGCGTCTGCTCGCCGTCGGCGCGGCTGACGGTTTCGTGATAAGGCACAAAAAACTCGCGCACCTCGGTAAATTCACCGATAACATCAGCCTGCGCGTGAAGATAGCTTACCTTGCCGTTGGCGTCGGCAACAATGCCGCTTACCAGCAGCGCACCCGCGGGAACTCCGCTGCCCTCGTTTACCACCGCCGAGCCGCGCTTTACGACAGAATCCACCACCAGCGCGCTGCGCTTTGCCACAATATTGCACGGCTGATTCGCATAGGTGATTTCGGGCACGGGCGCTTCGGGGCGGACATCAACGGTAATTCGGCAGCCAACGTGCGAAACATCCACCCAAGCAGCGTCGGGGATTTCCAGAATAAGCTGCCGCTCGGCGATATCCAGCGCCGATTCCGAGCAGATTTTGCCCTTTTCTATCCCGCATTCCGACAGAATGCGAAGAACCTCCGAGCGGTTTGCAATGCCCGAAATGCTTATATCGGCAACGGAATACTGCCACACCGAAATAATCGCGCAGAACACCAGCGCACCCAGATACAAGCCCCAGCGCGAGCGGTATTTGCCCAGCAGAAAATACAAGCCCCTGCGCTCGCCCGATTTCAGCTTAACGCCGTGCTTATGCGCGATTTTTGAGGTGCGCGGATAGTCCGTGGGGGAAACCGCGCCCGAAATAATACCGCCCGAGTACTGTATGCCGCGGATTTTAATGTTGCTGTTCATAACCTCGCTTACGAATTGCTCCTGAAACCCGCCGATTCCGCTGAAGCGTACATACCCCAGACCAAAGCCGCGTATCCTGTACGGCTTTTCTCGGCGGGTGATTTGCTTGTGAGCGCGGCGCTTGTGCGGGGTCTGTCTTTCTTCTTTCATAGCTCCTCCATTGTCAGCGAGTGAATTTTGCCGATTATTTTAAGCCCCATTACGCCGTAGTTTTCGATTATAAGCTCCGTGCCTGTAACCACAACGCGGCTGCGGTAGTTTTCAAACTCGATTATGTTTTCGTCACAGTGGGTGATGCCAAGACAGTTTTGCGCATACAGCTCCGCGTCGTCAATCAGGTGTATTTCGCAGTGCTCAATCGGGATATCTCCAAGCTGAATCAGCCGCTCTTTTATGCCCATGATAATTCCTCCGAGGTGTTTTATTCGGTCTGCGGCGAATATAATGTAATGTGCCGCGCTGTTTGTAAAATATATGCTGCGCGGCGGAAATAAAGAATAGGACAGGTGATAGGATGAAATATTTTCTTGCGGCAGCAACGGTCTGCGCGTGTGCGGCAGTGCTGCTCAATCCCGCAATAACCGCGCAGTTTGTGGGACAGGCAATAGGCTGCTGCGTTGAGGTGATTATACCCTCGCTGTTTGCGTTTACGATTTTAAGCGTGTATTTGCAGAGCAGCGGCTTGTACAGAATCGCGCTTAAGCCGCTTACCGCGCCGCTTTCGCATATTCTGGGGATTGACGGCGAGCTGTGCGCGGTGTTTGTGTTAAGCATGACGGGCGGATTTCCGGTCGGCGCAAGGCTGATACATAATCTTCGTGCGCAGGGCAGGCTTTCGGCTGAAAACGCGGCAAGAATGATGTGCTTTTGCTATGCGAGCGGACCGTCTTTTATAATCGGAATCGCGGGTATCGGGGTGTTTTCAAGCGCGGCAATCGGCGGCGTGATTTTTGCGGCTTGTGTTATGTCCTCGGTGATAATTGCAGTGATAATCTGCCGCCGCGGCGGTAAAATCACGCTGCGGCACGCGCAATGCGAATATGACATCAGCGGCAGGTGCTTTATAGAATCGGTAAGCGGCGCGGCGCGCGTGATGTTCACGGTATGCGCTATGATTTGCGGCTTTGCGGTGGTTAGTGCGCTGCTTGAAATCTCGGGAATAAGCGGCTTGGCAGAGCGGTTTTTCGGGCTGTTTATGGGTGAGAATGGGTCTGCGGTGCTTCCGTCTGTGCTGGAAATAAGCCGAATATCGGCAATCAAGCCGAGTATTTCTGCGCTGCCTCTGTGCGCGGGATTGCTGTCGTTTGGCGGGGTGTGCGTGGTAATGCAGGTTTCTGCGATATACGGCGAGGGGTTTCCGTGGGGGAGATTTATTCTGTGGCGTATTCCCGCCGCGCTGATGACGGCGGTGTTTTCGCTGCCCGCAGTTCTGCTTGAGCAGCCCGCAGCGGCGGTAAGTTCGGATTTTGCGGCGGCGGAGCCGTTCTCGGTGAATGCGGTGCTATCGGTTTGCACGGCGGCTATGAGCGCGATTTTGCTTCTGGGGAACAAAAAGGAGAAGGCATAGCTTTCTTTCGGGCTTGTCGATTGAAAATGAACAGCTAACAGTTAACAGTGAACAGTTTCGGTGCGCTCTTTGGGCGATTACTTAAAATACCTCGGTGAAGCCGACACACAATAAAAAACACCCGCCGTGCGTTTGCTGCGGCGGGTATTGCTGCTTGAATCCAATTTGTTACACAATCTGAAACCCGATTATGCCAAGCACGCAGGCTATACTGCCCGCAAGGCTGACGGGCGATGCCTTTTCGGGCTGCTCGCCCTCGGATTTCTTCCTTGTGATAAAGCCCATGATGAATATTACCACCAGAATCATCGGGTGAATGAACGAGTAGCTTGTAAGGCTGATAACCGCAATGTAGTTCATAACCAGCAGTCCGACAGCATTCGGCAGCTTTGAAGCCAGCACAAGGCACACGCCTTTCTTTCCCTCGGGTGAGCGCTTTGCAATAGCCCACGGCTTTGCAAGCGGAATAAGCCCCAGCGCAAGAACCACAAGCGCAAGGTACAGCGTCATTGTTGACGAAACATACTGCTCCGCGCCCGTTATGATAAAGCCGTAGCCGTAGCTTTGCAGCAGGTACAGAATCAGCGGAATTGCAATCCTTTTGTAGTTGACCTTTTTTCTGCCTGCCACCGCAACCAGAATCAGTCCCACAGCGGTAACCGCAATAAAAATCAGCTTAAGCGCTTTAAGCTGCTCGCCGCGGAAGATATCGGTAAAGTAGGACATAAACAGCGTGATTCCAAGCCACGCTTTAAGCTCAAACACCGACATATCAACCAGTATTTTCGCAGACATTGCAAATTCCAGCAGCTTGCACAGCGCAATCAGCAGAATTGCGATTATTGTCTGCGGGCAGAATGTGAAGAATCTGTCCTCGGCTTTAAGAAAGGGCAGCATTGCCGACATAAATACCACCGTACCCGCCGCCATAAGAAAAGTCATTTCATATCCGTTCATTTTAGCCTTGCTTACGGCGTACTTGTCGTTAAGCGAGGTAATTGTGAACATAGCCACAACCAGCAGCATCATTGCAATCGTCATATATTTTTCTCCGATTTTAATTTTTGTACATTGCCGCTAATTATTATACTATGTAATCCTTTTCCTTGTCAATGTTACAAAGCAACAAAGTATACTGCCGCCGAAAAATTATTTTGGAATTTTCGTCACATTCCGCGTGATTTAGCTTTGATTCACACGCTCAAGCAAGGGCAGGCAGATATGCTCGTGCTGCACGGAGATTATGTCTGCGCCGCCCGCGCTGCGCTCGGTGAAATGCCTGTGAATAAGCTCGGGCGTTGCGTAATCGCGGTATTCGTACGGTACGACCATTGCAGAAAAGTCGATAATTTCCCACTCGCAGGCGGTTGACGGGGTTTTGGTGAAATCTGCGTCGATTACCACCCACAGCGAGCCGTCTGAAATATTTCGCACAACCTCGCCCGGCTTAAAAAATTCAAGCTGCGGCAGCGTGAATGCCTCAACAAGCCGCTTAACCTCTGCGGGGCAGCGCAGGTCGTAAACGCCGCTGCTGCACAGGTACAGCTCCTCACATACGATTTTCCCGCGGCTGTAAACATCAAGGATAAGATAGCTGTCCGTGTGCTTGGCAAGGAATCTTTTCACCTGCGCGGCGGTAAGAAATTCGCGCGGATTGCCTGCATATTTCTCGCGGAAAATATAGTGCGGATTTCCTTTGGGGCAGGTAATCTCATTCAGCCCTTGCAGAAGCTCCGACAGACTGCGCGACTGCGGGGTATCAATATCGGCAAGAATGTCAAAAAGCGCTTCAAAGCGCTCCTGCTGCGGTCTTGAGGAGTTAAAGACAATCGCAGCGGCATTCTGCGGTGAAAACGCCGTGCCGTTTTCCGATAACATTTTGCGTACGCTGCTGCTTTCAATAAAGGAAAGCGCCATGCTTGTGTATTTATCCATTGTGAATATCCTTTCATCGGATTTCTGTATACATAAGTATATCACAGCCCGTGGGGGCTGTCAACGATAAAACGGGCTGAATATGATACAATTTGCATATTTTTATTCTGCCATGATTCTTCATAAATCAAAATTTTTTTCAAAAAGCACTTGACAAATTTTAGCTTATATGATAAACTTGATAAGTCGGTTAAGGCTAAATGATTATGAAAGGAGGTCCTGCAAATGTTAAAGATAAATCAGCGTAATAACCATAGCTATCGTTACGGATTGGGAAAATGCGGGACCTTTATAACGGCATTGTAAGCTGCTGCCGTTGTTTTGCGCGCATGA
Organism: Oscillospiraceae bacterium; assembly: GCA_051882575.1. Classification (GTDB taxonomy): domain Bacteria; phylum Bacillota; class Clostridia; order Oscillospirales; family Ruminococcaceae; genus CAG-115. The sequence continues at coordinate 42,284 of JBJESB010000052.1, read as the reverse complement.
CCTGTCGGTGATTCGACAGGTTTTTTTGTTTTTCGGAGGTGTTATATGAAAGCATACATTTATGTTGTAAAAATGAGGATTCAGACCATGATGGCGTACCGTCTTGACGCATGGAGCATGATGATAATGCAGTGCCTGCTTATGGCTGCGGTAGGATTCTTCTGGCAGGCGGTGTACGGCGGCACGCAGGCTGCTCACGGAGTTACGGGCGATATGATGATAACCTACACGGAAATATCAATGCTGATAGGCTCGCTGTATTACATGGGCGTTGAGGACAGAATATCCGACGCTGTAAAGACGGGCAGCATTGCAACGGATATGATTAAGCCTATAAATCTGTTCAAGCTGTATTTTGCGGAGGATATGGGCAATATCATATTCAATCTGTTTTTCTGCACGATACCCATGTTCATAGTTGCCGTGCTGATATTCGGCTTGCCCGTGCCTGCTTCGGCGGAGCATTTCTGGCTGTTTTTGGCGAGCTTTGTTCTGGGCTACGCAATTAACTGGTTCTTTTCGGCTGCATTTGCAATGATAGCCTTTACCGCGATAGATTTGGGACCCGTGTTTTCTATCAAGTATCATTTTGTAAATATGCTCTCGGGCGCGATAATCCCGCTGTGGTTTTTCCCCGAGTGGCTGCGCAGTGCGCTGTATTTTCTGCCGTTCGTATATATGTATCAGGAACCGCTTAGTATGTATATCGGCAAATACACCCCCGAGGAATGTCTTGTTAAGCTTGGCATTCAGGCGGCGTGGCTTGCGGGGCTTGCGATTATTTTCGTGTTTGCGCAAAGCAGGGCAACGCGCAGAGTTATGGTTCAGGGAGGTTGACGGATGAAAAAATTCAAGCATTATATGTCGGTTGCGCTGTTTTCGTTCAAGCTGTCGTTTCAGGCTTGCATGGAGTACCCCGCAGCGTTTATCGGCTGGCTGATATCAAATCCCATTCAGTTTCTGGTGGGATTCGCGACGATAAAATTCGTGGTTGAGGAGTTTGAAACGCTTGCGGGCTGGGATTTCAAGGAGCTTGCGTTTTTGTACGGAATGTCGGTGCTGACGCACGGGCTTTCGGTAATATTCTTCACAAAAACGTGGTACATGGGCTGGGAAATACTTCACGGCGAGCTTGACCGTATGCGTCTGCGCCCTATGGGAACGCTGTTTCAGTATCTTGCGGGCGACCTTAATTTCTACGGCATAACCGACCTTATACCGGGAATTATTCTGTTTGTGTACGGCTGTATTTCGGTAAATTTCAGCTGGACGCTGTCAAACACCTTGTGCATGATATGCGCGATAATCGGCGGTACGCTGATAAGAGGCGCGCTGTATCTCATGCTGGGTTCTTCAACCTTCTGGACAAAAAGCCCCATGCATTTCTCGGGCTTTTTTCAGGAGCTGTTCAACCGCACGAATATGTACCCGCTGTCGATGTACCCGCGCGGAGTGCAGTTTGTATTCACATTTATTCTGCCTATGAGCTGGGTTGCGTTTTATCCCGCCTCGGAATTCATGGGCAAGGATTCCATGATAGTTTTGCCCTATGGCATGGCATTTATAACACTTGCAATCGGCGCTGTGCTGTTTGTGATATCCTGCAGAATATTCAAGGCGGGATTCGGTCAGTACGAGAGCGCAGGCTCGTGATATGTTTGGGAAAGGTAGGTAAGATATGCCGGTAATTGAAGTAAAGAATCTCAAGAAGCAATTCAAGTCGGTCAGAAAGCAAAAGGGACTTCGCGGCGCGATAAAGGGGCTGTTTTTCCCCGAAAAGAAGCTTGTAACCGCGGTTGATGACGTCAGCTTTTCGATAGAGCGCGGCGAGATTGTGGGATACATAGGACCCAACGGCGCGGGCAAAAGCACCACGGTAAAGATGATGTCGGGAATACTCCGTCCCACCTCGGGCGAAATACTTGTTAACGGAATCTCGCCCGTTAAGGACAGAAAGTCGGTTGTAAAGCATCTGGGTGTTGTATTCGGTCAGCGCACGCAGCTCTACTGGGATTTGCGCCTTGGCGAAAGCTTCGAGCTGCTCAAGCGCATTTATGACGTGCCCGACGAGGTCTACAACGAGAATATGGAAATGATGGACAGGATTCTCGACCTGAAAAGCATAATTGATACGCCTGTACGCCAGCTTTCGCTGGGTCAGCGTATGCGCGGCGACCTTGCAGCGGCAATGCTGCATTCGCCCGATGTTCTGTTCCTTGACGAGCCCACAATCGGTCTTGATGTTGACGCAAAGCACGCAATCCGCCGCTTTATCAAGGAAATCAACGAAACGCGCAAAACAACGATTATTCTCACCACGCACGACTTGGGCGATATTCAGGAGCTGTGCAAGCGTATCATAATCATCAACAAGGGCGTTGTGATTGAGGACGGCTCGCTTGACGAGCTTATCGACAGAATTGCGCCGTACCGTCAGCTGGTGATTGATTTCTACACCGAGCAGCACATTGAGCACCCCAAGGCAGAGATAATCAGCAGCGAGGGTGCGCACACGGTTTACCGCTTTATGAAAAGCGATATTACAGCTGCTGCGCTTATCGAGTACATCGGAAGCAAGGCGAAAATCAAGGACATTCGCCTTGAGGAAGCCAGCATTGATGATATAATCCGTGTTGCATACGGCGCAAGCGCGGAATGATGAAAGGGGTCTGACAATGAATAACACCGAATCAAAGCAGGGCGCGGCAGAAGAAATCACGGCAGCGCCCGACGAAACCGTTGAGGAAGTCTCGCAGCGGCTGATTGACCGTAATCTTGAAGCGTACAAGGAGCTTGCGAAATGATAAAGCTTACACAACAGCAGATTACCAAAATTCACACGGCGCTGATTGGCGCTGCGGGCGGCTCTGACGGCGTGCGTGAGGCGGGGCTGCTGGAATCGGCGCTGGAATCGCCTTTTCAGACCTTTGACGGAGCGGATATTTACCCTTCGGTTTTGCAGAAGGCTGCGCGGCTGGGATTTTCGCTTGCGGCAAATCACCCGTTTGTTGACGGCAACAAGCGAATCGGCGTACACGCAATGCTTGTGTTCCTTGCGCTTAACGGCACGGCGGTTGAATACACGCAGAATGAGCTTATCGGGGTAGGCTTGGGGCTTGCGGACGGCTCAATGCGGTATGATGATTTGTACGCGTGGCTTTGCAGTCACAGCTCGGCGGGGAATCCCGTCGGGCGGTAGGCTGTGCGAAATAATTATGTGAAAATTTGCCGAGGAAAACAGCATTAAGGAGTATCTTGCTATGGATAAAAAGAAAAACCAATCTTATGCGAAAAGAAATAACGGTATGAATATGTTAATTGTGCCGTTAATACTATTTGCAATTACGTTATTGGCTTGTATTTTCTGTAACGTTGTAATTACGTTTCTTAAAGCGCCAACGGTGATTTTTGGCAGAGGAGACCGCTCCGAATCGGTTGATTATTACAGCTTTCGGAATAAAATCAGCGCTGATTTTGAGGTAAACGGCTGTTATCCCGCAGAATACAACTCGTATATGTATTACGACGAAATGACCGAATCCGAGCAGATAATTTACAATATTTTTGAATATGCGTTTCTTAACTGTGCCGAATACATAGCATTTGAGAATGTAACCTATGATATGCTGAATATCAGGGTAGTCTATGATGAATTGGAGAGCATACTATGGCGGCTTGCCTGCGATACGCCGCTGCTTGAGCAGAACATACACCCCGATATTATCTACAACGACAATAAAACAATAAAGAGAATTGAATTTGTCGGGGTAGCCTATTCTGAAAACAATTCCATGAATTACAGGGATATCTTTTCCGAGGGACGTCTTTTGCAGAAAATCAGCGTAATTCCCGCGGCGGAAAAGTGGGTTCGGGAGCTGCCCGAGGACGCTGCGCAAGCAGAAAAGGCACTTGCATTGTTCGAGAGATTATCGCGCAGCTGCAAATATGTCGGTGAGGATGAGTATAGTTCCTCCGACCCGAGATTCTTATACGACGTATTCATCACAGGCAAGACATTTTGCGACGGATACAGCAATGCGCTTTCGCTGCTTTATAAGCTTGCGGGAATACCCTGCTATGAGACACTAACCGAAAAGCACACATGGGTTCGCTTTAATATCGACGGCAAATGGTACAATGCCGACGCAAGCTCATACAGCGGGATGATGGATTCCTACACTGATGAAGAATATGAGGGATTTTCTAACAATCGCAAAACGTTTAATTTGTTTTACTACTTTGGATTCACCGACGCTGATGCTGCGGATAAAGGCTACGAAATAGCAGTCCCTATGCTCACGGCGTGTGATGAGAGCTTTTTTGATATACCGGTTGTTCGGATAGATTCGCTTTGCGACGAGAATATCGCGGATATCGTTGAGGAAAAGTTTGACGGTGAAATGGTATTATTTATTTGCAAGGAATACCCTGCGGACAAGAAACAGATACGCGATTTTGTTGTAAGTACATTTGATGAAATTGATGTAGGCACTAAACTTACCGGTGCGCACTATATAACAAAATCTATGCTGTTGTTGTGCTATTATTCCGATAATTAACCGATTGCCGCCAAATATGGCGGCAATATGCAATATAGAATGGTTTTTGACGGGGCGAACAGCGTTGCAGTCTGTTGAAATCCAATGTTCGGACACTCGCCGGTAAAGTATGAATTTGTCAAGAGAAAAGCCCTCGGCGAAAACCGTGGGCTTGGTTATTTGTTATATTAGCCAAAAAAATCGTCTAGAGTAGATGTTATTTCTTCAGGTGTGAGACCAAAGTCATGAGGAATGTCACCATTCATTAGTCTCTCATCTAGTTCTCTAATTTCAAGACGGTGCTGCATTTCTTCTTCTGAAAGACCCGCAAAGTCATAAGGGTCAGTATCCGGTTTGTAATATGGGCTTGACTTTATTGACTCCGGTATCTCTGTAGGTACAGTCTCTGACGGTGTGTATTCTATGTTCTTTTCATCCTCGGCGGGCGTGGTGGTTGTTGTTTCTGTTGGCTCGGTAGGAGTGTTTTCGCCGTCTGCTGCTTGCTCGGTGGGTTCAATTTCTTCAATTGTCTCGGCGGTTTCTTCGGCAAGCTCGGTTGTGGTCAGGGCGGCAGTGGTTGTGGTTTCGGCAGGGGTGGTCTCTGCGGCAGTGGTAGAGGCTGCGGTTACTGCGGAGCTTTCCGGCTGTGAGCTTGATTCCTGTTTGGGAGTGCATCCGGTAAGCGCGGCTGCCGAAAGCGCAAGAGCAATAATTTGTATGGATTTCTTCATTTTTTCCTCCCGAATTTATTATTGTATGTAGTATAGCATATTTTCTTTGATTTGTAAACAGCTTACCGCATATTTTTGCAAAAATTTTGAGATTTTCACCCCACCTCAAACCGCCTGCGCAGCTTTTCGAGCGCCTTTTTCTCGATTCGCGAGATATAGCTGCGCGAAATGCCAAGTTTCTTCGCGATTTCGCGCTGCGTCAGCGGCTTGCAGACGATACCGTTCTTGTCGGGGATTCCGTATCTGCGAGAGATAATTTCCCGCTCGCGGTCGGTGAGTTCCTCGTCGATAAATTGGTAGAGCTTTTCCGTGTTCATTTTCAGAATCACACTTTCTTCCAAATCCGTGCCGTCGGAGCAGATATCGGCAAGAGTAAGCGTGTTGCCCTCGGCGTCGGATTCAATCGGCTCGTTCAGATAGATTTCGCTTATGCGGTGCTTGATTTTGCGGTAGTGCATTTTGATTTGGTTATCAATACATTTGGAAGCATACGTTGAAAAGTGATTGCCTTTTTGGTAGTCAAAGGTTTCTGCGGCGCGGATTAAGCCTATTGTTCCGATTGAAATCAGGTCGTCGGAATCGTACGCCTCGGGGTAGTTTTTGTTTACGATGTACGCAACAAGCCGCAGGTTATGCTCAATCAGCTTGCTGCGCGCAGCTTCGTCACCCTCGGCAGCCAGCCGAATATATTCCGCCTCCTCCTGCTTGGTAAGCTGACGCGGAAACAGATTTCTCCCGTCAAGGTGCAAGCCGAAAAACAGCAGGTTTTCCAGCGCTAATTTGATAAGCAGTTCATACATAGCAATACCTCCATATTTCAGTGAGATATTGTATTAGTATGTGCGTGTACATTATTCGGTAAAAAGAAAACAGAGCCGGCAAAAAAACCGGCTCTGTTTTCTTGTGTATATGGAATGAGTGGTCGTCAGGATAAAGCAGGGGCGGGCGCAGAGTCTGTCTGCTCAAGGTGCTTGATAGCAGCAACCGCATCCCAGTAGAAATTCTCTCTGCCGATACGTTCCTTGAAACCGTCGCGGTCCATCATATCGGAAACCGCCTGCTGTACGCCGCAGAAAGCAATCTTTGTGCCTTTCTTTTCAAACTCGCGATAGAGCCGTTCAAGCTCACCCAGCGAAATATCGTCCGCAGTGGGAACGCCGCGCATTGAAAGCACAATCTGCGTTGCTCCCTCAAGCTCTGTAAGTGCGCTTATAAGCTTTTCCTGCGTACCGAAGAACAGCGGTCCCGACAGATACACCACGCGGAAGCCCTCGTGACTGCCCGCCGAAACCTTGCCCTTGAGCTTGTCCTCGTCGATTGGCGTTGCAACAACCTTAAGCTCGCAGCTCTTTATGATGAACACCAGCATTGCGGCAACAACTCCGATTACAATAGCGATTGTAAGGTCAAAGATGACCGTTGCAAGCATGGTGATAATATACTGAAGAATTGATGACTTGAATTTCTTTCTGAAAATGCTCTTGATAGATTCCCACTCGTTCATTCTGAACGCCGTAACCATAAGCACTCCCGCCAGCGCAGCCAGCGGAATCCTTGACATTACGCCGCCCAGCAGGAACATCGAAAGAATAAGCGTTACCGAGTGGAATACGCTGACAAGTCTTGTCTGACCGCCGCTTTTTATCGCAACCGAGGTTCTCGCAATAGCCGCGGTTGCAGGTACGCCGCCGAACAGCGGAATCAGCATATTGCCGATACCCTGCGCCAGCAGCTCACGCTGCGCGTCAAGACGCTCGCCCTTCATTTTGCCTGCGCTCGCGCCGCACAGCAGGGATTCAATCATGCCCAGAGCCGCAACGGAAATCGCAGGTACTATAAGGCTGCCGATATTGGCGAAATCAAAGCCCTTTTTGATAATGCTGTCGTCTGTGAAAAGGCTGCGCGGAATAGCGCCGACCTCTGCAACAACAGGCTGCTCGAAGAAAATCATGTTTACAACAAGCGCTGCGATAATTCCAACCAGTGACGCGGGAACAACAGCGTTCCATTTTTTCGGCCAGACAATCATAATAACAATTACCAGCGTGCCGAACATAACCGCCCACAGATTGGGCGTAAAGCTGCCCTCGCCGTTGAAATAAGAGCAGATTTTCGCAATCTGATTTTCGCCCTTGGAGGACGTGCCGAAAAAGTTGTCAATCTGCCCCAGCGCAATTATAATCGCAATACCCGAGGTGAATCCCGTGATAACGGGCGAGGGGAGATACGAAACCAGCTTGCCTACCTTGCACAGCGCTGCGATAATCAGAATCGCGCCCGAAATAAAGCCTGCGGTAAGAACGCCCGAAATACCGTACTGTGCCGAAACCGACAGCAGAATTGCCGCCATAGCGCCCGTAGGTCCCGAAATCTGATAGGAAGCGCCCGAAAGAATACCGATAATAAGACCTGCGAAAATCGCAGTGATAAGACCCGAAGCAGCGTCAGCGCCCGAGCTTACGCCGAAAGCCAGCGCCAGCGGCAGAGCGACCGCCGCCACGGTAAGACCCGCCATAAGGTCCTGCGTGAGTTTTTTGCCGTTATAGCCCTTGAACTCATTTTTCAAGTCGGCTGCAAATTTCTTAAACATTACCAAACCTCCGATAAATTTTGACCGTTATTTATTATACTCTTGAGGTCACGGGTTGTCAATCAATGATAGTACCATAGTTTGCTGTTGAAAACCTGATGTTTTTGGTGAGATTTTTCATAATTCGGGCATTACCGTGTAATATTTATTCTCGTTTGTGATATAAATTGGCGGCAACCGAACCTCACCACTTGACATATCAGACGGAATAAGCTATAATAATCATAGGTGTGGCTTTGCTTAAAAAGCTCTTATAACCGATACTGTTTTGCAGATATAATGCGGAGGATACGGAATGCTGGAGGATATAAGAAAATCGGTTCTTGCGGGAATATTGATTGCAACGGGCGGATGCGTCTATCTTGCGTGTGCGTCGGCGGGAATCGGCTGGATTGGCTCGCTGCTTTTTGCGGTGGGATTATACACAATATGTATGTACGGCTTTAATCTGTACACGGGTAAGGTTGGCTATATAGCCGACAATTTCAAGGATGTAAAATACATAGGCAGGGTAGCGCTGATTCTTGCGTTTAATCTGCTGACCACATTTGCGGTGGGTGTGCTGGTGAGATTTTCTCTGCCCGAAATTGCGGCAAAAGCCGCCGACGCTTATGCCGCAAAGCTTGCCGCAGAGCCGGTTAAGTGGGCTGTTTCCTCGGTGTTCTGCGGAATGCTGATGTTCATTGCGGTGGATACATGGAAGCGCGGCAGCAAGCTTGGCGTATTTCTGTGCGTACCTACATTTATCTTAAGCGGCTTTGACCACTCTATTGCAAATTCGTTCTACAACGGCGCAGCGCTTTCGGAGAATACCTTCACGCTGCGGAATGTGCTGTTTGTGGCGGTTGTGGTGCTGGGCAACGCGGCGGGCGGTATGCTGATTCCGCTGCTTAAGGGTAAGGACAAGACTGCGTAAAAGCAGAGCGGGGGTGTTGCTGTGCGGATGCGCGAGGTAAAGGTTTTTGCAATGTATACGGGCTTTGCACTGCTGTTTGCGGTGGTATTTGCGCTGATGTTTGCTTTGCTTTCCGTTGCGGCGGTGGGGATTCCCTCGGGCGCAATGCTGGGGATTCTGGGCGCGGCTATGCTTTTGTTCAAGGCTGATTTTATCGTAACGGATTTGTCGCCCACAATGCTGATGTTCGGCGGCTTGAGCGCGGCGTTTTTTTCGGCAATGTGCGGGCTTATCGCGATAAAGTCGGGGATTGGCATTTCACGGCTGTTTTCTGCGGTAAAGCGCCGCTGTGATATGCTGCGCGGCTGGTGAGCTTATGGAAAAGACAATCAACAGGTGGATAGTAATAACCGCCGTGCTGGGATTGATTTTCGCGGCGGCGGCAGTACTGATAAAAAGCGAAAGCGCAGCGTCGGCTTCGGCTGTGAAATACCTGCCGCGCTGCGAATATATAGATATTGACCTTTTGCGTCTTGATGTTACGGTGATACCGTGCGACGAGCTGAAAATCACGCTGGAATACACAAACGATATTCCGCTTGATATTGAGTACGGAGATAATCGCCTTTCGATTTCGGAAAGCGACAGGTTTGTAATATCGCTGTTTGCGGGAAGTGCCGAGGATTTCGGGCTGCGGGTGTATCTGCCGCGGGAAATATACCGCGAGCTGAATATTTATACCGCCTCGGGCGATATTTTTGTGGGCGGAGTAGACGCAATGAAGCTTTCGGCGGTTTCGGGCAGCGGCAATATTACGTCGGAGGACACCTGCGCGCTTGCCTCGTTTATCTCGGATTACGGAGATATAAGCGTCGATTTTGCGTATGTGATTCCCGATACGGTGATACAGTCCCGCAAGGGCAGCGGAGCGCTGCGGTTTCCGCACGGAAGCTCTGCGGCGATAGAGTTTGACACGATTTCGGGCAGAATCGGCGGCGACGCGCTGGGCGGGTGGTACGACATGAGCGGAAGCTACGGTTTCAACGGCGGCAGAAATCAGATTCAGTGCGTCTTTGAGAGCGGAGAGCTGACAGTAAATCTGCAATAAAATGCAGAGAAAGGATACAGCAGGATGAAGAATTTCAGACAGGTTCTTTCAATAACCTCGGACGCTCCGGTGCAGTTTTTCAACCTTTCGTACGAGGTGGAGGAATGTGTGCGCCGCAGTCTTATCAGCGACGGAATATGCGTGGTTATGGTGCAGCACACTACCTCTGCGGTCTTTCTTGAAAATAACCGCGACGAGCTGTTTGCCGATTGGTATTCGTTTGCGGACAGGCTTGTACCCTCGGAAAACACAGAATACACCGTTGATTATGCGCCTGCGGGCAGCAAGCACATCAAGGCGCTTGCATTCGGTTCATCGGTGACGATTCCGGTAAGCGACGGCAGGCTGGACCTCGGTCCCAGACAGTTTATAATGTACGGCGACTTTGACGGCTGCCGCGAAAAAACGGTTGTCGTAAAGATAATCGGAGAATAAAATCAGAACAGAGAGAAAACAATGCTTTCAGTTATCATTCCATCCTACAACGAGCAGGATAATATTCGTAATACCGCTTGTGTTATTGCGGGGATTCTTGATGAGAACAACATTCCGTTTGAGCTTATATTTGTTGACGACGGCTCAAGGGACGGCACATGGCAGACCATTTCGGAGGCTTCTCAGGCAGACCCGCGCATAGGCGGCGTAAGATTTTCGCGCAACTTCGGCAAGGAGGGCGCAATTTTTGCAGGCTTACGCGCGGCGCAGGGCGAATGCGCGGTGCTGATTGACTGCGACTTGCAGCACCCGCCCGAGCTTATTCCGCAGATGTATTCCATGTGGCGCAGCGGGGCAGAGGTAGTTGAAGCGGTAAAGGCTACGCGCGGGCGCGAGAGCCTTTCGTACAAGCTGTTTGCCAAGACCTTCTACAAAATAATGAAAAGCTCCTCGGGTATAAATCTCGACGGCGCGAGCGATTTTCGCCTGCTTGACCGCAAGGTAATAGACGCGCTCAACGAAATGCCCGAGCGCATGACGTTTTTCCGTGCGCTTTCAAGCTGGGTGGGCTTTCGCTCGGAGAAGATTGAGTTTGATGTAAAGCCGCGCAATTCGGGCAAGTCCAAGTTCAATTTCCGCAAGCTGTTTGTGCTGGCAATCAATTCGATTACCTCGTTTACAAATCTGCCAATGCATCTTATCACGGCGGTAGGCGTGTTGTTCGGAATATTTGCGGCTGTGCTGGGCGTTCAGACGCTTGTAAATTATTTCAGCGGAAGAGCAGCCGACGGATTTTCAACGGTGATTCTGCTGGTTCTGATTGTAGGCGCGTGTGTGCTGGTGGGAATCGGCGTAATCGGCTTTTATCTGTCGAAAATCTATGAAGAAATCAAGCACAGACCAAGATATATAGTATCGCAGAGAATTGTTCCGCCCTGCGGAAAGGAGCGCGGCGATGAGTGAATCAATCGTATTGCAGCGCATGAAAGCCGCGGGAGTGAGGGTGCGGGGCTTTTTCGCCCGTAATTGGGTATATTTTGCGTCATTCGGGCTGCCGGTTCTGGTGCTGTTTGTTTCGTATATCTTTTTCAAAATCTATCCGTTCGGCGAGCGTTCGGTGCTGTCGCTGGACCTTAACGCGCAGTATGTCTACTATTACGATTATATGTACGATGTTTTCGCGGGCAAGGAGAGCCTGTTCTATTCGTGGAGCAGGAATCTTTCGGGAGAATTTGCGGGAATAATCGGCTACTACCTTGCAAGCCCGTTCAACTGGCTTGTGTGGATTTTCCCGAGAACGCGCATTACCGAGGGCTTAATGGTTATGATGCTGGCAAAAGCGGGCGCTTCGGGACTTACAACGGCGTTTTTGCTGCGAAAGCACAGGGGCTTCAGCGAGATTACAACGCTGGTATTTTCGCTGATGTTTGCGCTGTGCGGATTCTTTGTGGTGCAGACCATGAACCCCATGTGGCTTGACGGAATTGTTGCCCTGCCGCTTGTGGTAATGGGCGTTGAGCGTATCTGCGACAAGCGGAAATTCCTGCTGTATGTGTTTTCGCTGGTGTATATTTTCGTGGCGAATTTCTATATCGGCTACATGGTTGGCATTTTCTCGGCACTGTATTTTGTGTACTATCTTGCCTCGGGCAAAAGCAAAAACAGCTGTGCGGGCGAATACTGCGGCTGTACGATAATGTACGGGCTTGCATCTGTTAGCGCGATACTTATGAGCTGCTTTATGATTCTGCCGGTGTACAAATCGCTCTCCAACGGCAAATTTGAGTTCTCAACCCCCGATTACTCGCTGAAAGAGAACTTCAACATAACGGATATTTTCATCAAGCTGTTCCCGACGTCCTACGACACGGTACGCATGGAGGGAATGCCGATACTCTATGCGGGAACGCTCGCTTTGGTATTTGCGGCAATCTATTTTCTGTCCCGCAGATTTACCGCGCGTGAGCGGATTTCGGGCGGGGTGCTGCTGGGTGCGCTTGTGATTTGTATGTATATCCGCCCGGTTGATATGCTGTGGCACGGCGGGCAGATGCCAAACTGGCTTCCGTACAGATATTCGTTCTTAATCAGCTTTCTGCTGGTGCTGTTTGGCGCGCAGGCGTTTGAGAACATCAAAAAGCTCCGCGGCAGAAGCTTTGGCATTGCTTTCGGAATACTGCTTGCAATGCTGCTTATTGCCGAGCACGGCGACGATAACGAGCGTTACCGCGAGGTGCTGACGTTTGTTGTGCCGCTTGCGGTGCTGGTGATAATGTGCATAATGGCGTATGTGTTCAGAAGCTACGGCGGCAATAACGTGATGAAGATTCTGCTTGCTGCTGCGGTTACACTGGAGTGCTTTCTCAACACCTACAATTCGCTTGAGCTTATGCACAAGGACATAGTGTTCTCCAACCGCTCGACCTATCTTGGCGACATTCCGTATTCACGCAAGATAACAGAGCAGGTGCATGAAAACGACGACGGCTTTTACCGCATGGAAAAGACCTATCACCGCTGCGTAAACGACCCGATTGCGCTGCGTATGTACGGCATGAGCCACAGCTCCAGCACGCTTAATTCCACGGCAATCAAGCTGCTGCAAAAGCTCGGCTATTCCGCGCGGGAACACTATACCCGCTATGACGGCAACACGCTGCTTACGGATGATATTTTCGGCGTAAAGTATATACTGGCAAACGACCCCAACACAATCCCGTACACCGATACAATGCCGATTGAAACCGAGCTTCCCGTAAAGGTGTACAAAAACGAGGACGCGCTGGGCTTTGCGTATCTTGCAGGCAGCGGCTGCGAATCGCTGGAATTTGACGATGAGATTCAGCCGTTTGAGTCGCAGAATGAGCTGGCGAGGGCGCTTGCGGGTGACGATACGCTTGAGATATTCAAGCCCCTGCACAATATGATATTCAACAGCGAGAACATCCGCACGGGAACAACAACCGACGCGCATTACAGCTATCGCAAGAAGGAAGAGGATGACGAAGCGTGGATATCGTACACGCTGACAGCCGACCGCGAGGGCGCGGTTTATATGTACCTGCCGACCAAGTATGAGCGTGAAACCGAGCTGTATATTGACGACATTTACCGCGGCAATTATTTCCGATATGAGAATTTCAGCATTGAGTATCTTGGCGAGTATGAAGAGGATGAGGAATTTGAGGTTCGGCTGAAGCTGAAAGAAAACGCAGTGTATTTCACGGCGGCAGAGTTCTATTATCTCGACAATGATGAGCTTGCAAGATTTCAGAGTATCATGCAGCAGAAAAACGCTGCGACAACGCTTGAACGCGTCGGCGGCTGCACGCTTAAGCTGGATTTCACGGCTGAAAAGGGTGATGTTATCTTCACATCAATCCCCGTTGAGGAGGGCTGGACAGCGTACCTTGACGGCGTTGAAACCGAGCTTGTTTCCTGCGTAGACCAATCGCTGCTGTGCGTTGAGGTTCCCGAGGGAACGCATACTCTGGTTCTGGATTTCTTCCCGGCGGGGCTTATGCCCGGCTTGGTGATGACGGCTGCGGGAGCGGCGCTGTTGATTGTGATGATAAGCGTTTCGCACCTGTTGAAAGCGGCAGATGAAAAGCGTCTGCTGCAAAAATCCGAGAGCTCGGAAAATCCCGAATAACACGAACCGCCGGCAGAACACTGTCGGCGGCTTATTTTATCGGCGGAATTATCGTCTTAAGCTGTGAGCGCGAGCGAATACCGGCTTTGGCAAAGGTTCGTTTAAGCGAGCTTTTAACGCTGTCCTCGGTGACAGAGCAGATATTTGCAATTTCGGCGTTGCTTAGCCCAACAGACGCAAGCACGGCGTATTTGTACGCTCGGTCGGAAATATCCAGCCTTTTGTCGCGGCAGGCTGCGCAGGCTCTTTTCAGCAGTATGGTGTCCTTAATACTGTGAAGATTATCGCCGCCCGTAACAGAAAGCTCATACGAACGCACCGCTTCGATTCCCATGCGGAATTTTTTTCCGCGCTCCACAATTTCCTCGGCGTAGGCTGCCTCGGAGTACGGCAGCGCCTGCGCAAGCCGGAAAAGCTCGGGGTAATGCACGCTGAACATTGCGGGGAAGAAATCGGTGCCTTTTCTGTGCGTTGTTTCAAGCGCCGCACTAAGAAGCTCCGCGGATTTTTCTTCGCAGCCGTACAATCTGTGAACCTCTGCCTCATACAGCGTAAAGCACACCGCAAGCACCTCGTTGCTGACGGCTTGCGCAGCATTTCTGAATTGTGTGATTTTATCTACAAGCTCCTTATATCCCAGCCTGCGCATAATCAGCTTGCAGGTAATCAGATACACAAACGGCTCGGAGTATCGGTTAGTGCGCACTCTTTGGCTATCAATCCCCGCAAGATGCCACATATCCATAACGCTGCCGCCGCGCAGCCAGCCAAGCAGTGCAAAGCACAGCAAGCCCATGTCGCCCTCCTCGGTTCCCATACGCCGGTGAGTAATCTCAATAATTCTGCGCAAGTGGCGGGCATACGGCTCGTATAAGCCAAGGCACATACAGCTAATCGCGCTCATAAACAGTGCCTCCAGCAGCGGTGTGATATCCTGCGCTTCATTCACGATTCTTTCAAAAAGCGAACGTGCCGCCTCGGGCTTGCCCTCAAACAGAATTGATTCTGCGTTGAACAATTCGGCTGTATAGTACCCGTGACCTGCCATTTCCACATACATTTTCATGTATCGCGTAAACTGCTCGCGCTCGATTTTAACGGGCGTGCTGTATTTGTGAATCATGCAGAAAACAGAGGGCGAGTACATAGTCCATGAGTGAAAAAGCTCGCCGCGCTGAATTGCGGTTGAAAACAGGTCGTAAGCGGTTTTTATGGTATTGCCCATTGTGCCCAGCTCATAGAAATGCTCGTATGTACGCATAAGGTAGGCATACGAGAGAATCTGCCGCCTTTCACGCTCGGTGTAATCCTGCGAGGTTTGAAGATACGCTGTAATTTCCGCAAATTTCCCGCGCAGGCTGTCCTTTTTTGAGGTCAGCATAAGCAGCGCGGTTACGCGCAGCAGTCTGGGAATTATGGGCTTGCAGTCTAACGGGCAGGTTGTTACAAATCTGAACAGAAGCTCCTTTGCGGCAAGCAGCGTATCCAGCGACATACTTTCCAGCGTCCTTACATTCGCCGCCTGCTCCCACTCCTCGGCAAGAAACAGCTCGCAGAAAGCAAAGAAATTCTCGCCGCAGCGCAGATATTCGTTAGCAATACAGATTCTCCAGCCGCGCTGCTGCTCAAAGGGCAGAGAATCAAAGTGCCGTTTTACCGCAAGCCTTACCACTCTGTTAAAGCTTACCTCAAGCGTGTGGCGGTTGATATGGATTGCGCCCGTCATTTTTCCGACCAGCTTGACATTATCTATTATGGCGTCTGTTTCAAAGCACGACGGGTCCAGTCCTGCCGAAACAGAAACGGTTTGAGAAAGCTCTCTGCAAAACCTCGGGCTAATTCTGTCGAAGGTTACAGCTATCATAATACCGCAGCGCTGCTCGGGCGTAAGCGCGTTCATCAGTCCGTGGTAAAAGAGCCCTGCGGGCGTTTCGCTGCAGCTTTCGCCTGCCCGCGCAGCCAGAATGCATAATCTGATATGCTGTATTCTGCCATGCGTCAGACGATAGATTTCCGAAGCGCTGAGATAATCCACCCCGCACATTTTCAGATATTGCGCCAGTTCATATTCCGTAAAAGCCAGCTCGTTTTCGTAAATATGCTCAATATCGTAATGCCGTGATATTTCCTCATCTCCGCTGTATTCACGGTCGGTAAGTATCAGCAGAGAGTACGGCAGGCTGCTTTTCAGCAGCTCCGCGCACCTAAGGCAGGTGAGCAGCATTTCGGCGGCAGCGGGAGCGTCAAAAATCAGCAGAGTGTTCTTTTCGGGCGGCTTTGCGGCGGAGAATATCTCCTTCAATCGCACAAGCTCGCTGTCCGTAAGCGGAATATGCTCGGGCTTGCCCGTAACATATTCCGAAAGGCGCATAAAGCATTCGTCGGCAGTTTTGCCCCTGAATGATTTGCAGGCAAAATCGGAAGAGCGGGTGCGGGCGATAAATTCGTATGTAAGCGTGGTTTTGCCCGAGCCGTCGGGCGCGGTAATTATGGTGAGCTTTTTGTTGTAGATTGCCTTCATCCGCTCATACAGCCGCTTTGGAATAAAAACCTCATCCCTGCGCATGATTTCACCCCTCTCTAATAAAATAAATATAACATAAAATCCCCGAAATGTACAGTATAAAATAAAAATGCTTGACAATCAGAGCTTAACAATGTAAAATAGAATAGGTGTATTATGATACATTTTGGAAAGGATAAAGATAATATGAGCTTTGAAGCAGCGAGAATTTTCAGTGACAATATGGTATTGCAGTGCATGAAGCCGCTAAATGTATTCGGCACGGGCACCGACGGCACAGGACTGGTCGTATCAATATCGGGCGAGGAGGCTGCGCAGACCTCTGTGACGGTGCGCAACGGCAGGTGGCTTGCAGTTTTGCCGCCGCAGCCCGTTCAGGATAACGTAACGTTGAGTATAACAGACGGAGAATCCACGGTAACATTTCACAATGCTGCGGTGGGCGAGGTGTGGCTTGCGGGCGGTCAGAGCAACATGGAATTTGAGCTGCGCAGCTGCACAACGGGCAAGCACAGTTTAGTGCACGACAATCCCGATGTTCGCTTTTACTACACGCAGAAAAAGTCGATTGCTGACGAAACCTTTTTTGAAAGCGAAAAGCAAATGGGCTGGTGTATGTTCTCGGATAAGAATTCTGCGCAGTGCTGGAGCGCTGTGGGCTATTATTTCGCCAAGGAGCTTTCGGAAACGCTGGGCTGCCCGGTCGGAATAATCGGCTGCAACTGGGGCGGAACGTCTGCAAGCGCGTGGATGAAGCGCGAGTATGCCGACGGTGAAACCTCGATTTATTTTGATGAATACCGCGCGGCGGTTGCGGGCAAAACCCTTGAGCAGCTCAAGCGGGAGTACCGTGAATATCAGGAGTACCACGCGGCATGGGAGAAAAAAAGCGCCGAGTATTATTCCACCGTGCCCAATCCCACATGGGACGGCTGCCTTGAATACTGCGGCGAGAACAAATATCCCGGTCCGCCCTCGCCGCTGAATCCCATGAGCCCGGGCGTACTGCACGAGAGCATGGTTGAGCGGGTTGCGCCCTATACAATGGCAGGAGTAATCTGGTATCAGGGCGAAAGCGACGACCACCGCCCCGAGATGTACCGCACCCTGCTTTCGCAGCTGATTCGCAACTGGCGCGACGATTGGTTTGACGACGAGCTGTTCTTTGTTATCGGTCAGCTGCCGATGCACCGCTGGAGCGCAGACGAGGATAAAAAGAACTGGTGCGTAATTCGGCAGGCGCAGGCAAGCGTATGCTCCGCAACGCAGAATACCGAGCTTGCAGTGCTTACGGATTGCGGCGAGTTCAATGAGATTCACCCCAAGAACAAGCAGCTGCCCGGGCACAGATTTGCGCTTGCGGCGTTAAGAGGCTGCTATGATACCGATTACTCCGACCTAACGGGTGAGCCTACCCTGTCGCCCGAGGCGGTAGGCGTATTCTGGAACAGCGACAGCGTGGATATATTCATCAATTCGGGCGGCGAGCCCGAGGTGCGCGGCTCAAACGGCATAACGGGCTTTGAGCTTGCGGGCGCAGACGGCGAATTTGTAAGCGCAAGGGCGGAGCTTGTCGATAAGTCAAAGTGGAATGCGTCCGACGGCGAAGCGGTGATTCATGTAAGCGGCGTCAGCGACCCTATTGCTGTGCGCTACCTCTGGACAAATTACACCGAGGACATTCCGCTGTATGACAGCGAAAACGGAGTGCCGCTGCCGCCGTTTAGATTCATCAAGCCGGAATACAGGGGGAAGTAATGGAAAGAGCAAAGATAAATCGAATAAACGAGCTTGCGCGCAAGCAGCGCGAGGGTACGCTTACCGAGGCTGAAAAAGCAGAGCAGAAGCAGCTGCGCGACGAGTTCCGCAGAGATATTGTAGGCGACCTTAACAGCCAGCTGGACTGCATTTACATCAAGCAGCCCGACGGCACGGAAAAAAAGCTGACAGGAGATAAGAAATGAAAGCATTGGTAACAGGAGCAAGCGCAGGGATAGGCAGAGATATCGCACGTTCGCTTGCAAAGCACGGCATAGACCTTATTATCACAGCGCGCCGCCGCGACAGACTGGCAGAGCTCAAGCGCGAGCTTACGCAGAAATACGGCGTAAAGGTAAAGATTATAACCGCAGACCTCACAAAAAGAGAGCAGGTAATCAATCTGTATACGGTTGTGAGCAGGTATGATATTGATATTCTGATAAACAACGCGGGCAAGGGCGTTTACGGCAGATTCACAGAAACCGGTCTTGACCGCGAGCTTGACGAGCTGGACCTTAACATCACGGCGTTTCACATTCTGTTCAAGCTGTTTCTGCGGGATTTTACCAAGCGGAATTTCGGGTATATCCTCAATGTTGCAAGCTCGGCGGGATTTGTCCCCGGACCGTGCTTTTCTTCCTACTACGCAAGCAAGGCGTATGTTATCAGAATGACGCAGGCAATCACCGAGGAGCTTCGCGGGCAGCGCAGCGCGGTTAAGGTGTCCATGCTGTGTCCGGGTCCTGTTGATACGGAGTTCCTGAAGCTTGCGCAGGTTAAGTTTGTAATGCCGCCCGTATCCAGCGAGCGTCTTGCAGAACACGCAGTGCGCGAAATGTTCGGCGGCAGAAAGCTCATTACGGGCTCGCCGCTGCTTACTGCGGGAATATATCTTTCAAAGCTTGTGCCGGACAGCGTTCTTGCATTCGGTGCGGGTCTGGTGCAGTCGCGCCGCGGGATTTCATAGGAGGAAGCAATGCACACAACCGAGGTTACAGTACGCTATGCAGAAACCGATTGCATGGGCGTGGTTCATCACGCAACCTATCCGATTTGGTTTGAGATAGCGCGCACGGATTATATAAAGGCGGTCGGCATGAGCTATGCCGAAATGGAGAAAAACGGCGTTATGCTGCCCGTTACGGGAATAACCTGCAAATATCGTCTGCCCGCAAGGTATGACGATACTCTGCTGATTAACGCAAAAATCACGCGGTTTTCGCCCGCAAGAATTGAGTTTGCGTATACCGTGCAGCGCAAGGGCGAAAGCGAGCTTTTATCGGAGGGCACAAGCTCTCACGGGTTTGTTGATTCCGTGACCTTCTGCCCGATAAACCTTGCAAAGCGTATGCCCGAATTATACGAGGTAATGAAGCGCGCAGCGGCAGAGGACGCCGACCGGAGCTGACGGAGGCAAAATGAAACGAATTATTATACTGGGTTCGATAGTAGTGCTGGGCGCAGCCGCAGCATTGCTCTACACGCTTTTTCCGCCGCCTCCCGTGCAGATTGACATTGCAATAGGCGAGGACGGCGATATAATTCAGCTTGAAACACAACCGCTTGGCGAATCGCTTGGCGAATCGCGGGGCGAATCGCAGAGTGATTCCGAAAGCTCCGTGCCCGAAAGCGCTCCCGAGGAAATCCGCGGCATTGCGTTTGGATTACAGGGCGGAATGTACGACGAGAACATTGCGGTTGAGCTGCTTTTTGAAGAGGGCGCAGAGGTTCGCTTTACAACCGACGGCTCCGACCCAACACCGAAAAGCGAGGAGTACACGCAGCCTATCGAGATAAACGCAGGCAATCGTGTAACGGCAACAACCGTAAAGGCGGCTGTGGTTAATGACGGCGAAATCGGGAAAATCTATACGCAAAGCTACATAACAGGCGCTGATGTTTACGACCGATTTGATGAAAACACGCTGATTTTTGTGCTTTCAACCGACCCGTACAATCTGTACGATTACGAGTACGGCATAGCCGTGCCGGGCAAAATATACGACGATTATGTAGCCGAGCACCCCGGTGAGGAAATACCCTACAATGCGCCCGGAAACTACTATCTGTCCGGCAGAGAAGCCGAGCGCGATATGTATGTAGAGGTGTTCGAGAGCAGCGGCAGGCAGGTGATTTCACAGGCGGCGGGCGTAAGGGTTGTGGGCGGCTATTCGCGCGTTGTATCGCAGAAATCCTTTAAGCTGATTGCGCGCAAGGATTACGACCCCGAAAACGGCAAGTTCAAATACGCATTTTTCGACGGCGCAGTAACAGCCGACGGTACGCCGATAACCGAGTACGACCGCATTGTTCTGCGCAACGGCGCAAACGACCGCGAGTTTGCGGGAGTCCGCGACGAGCTTTCGCAGCAGCTTGCACGGGATTACGGCTTCCCGACAACACAGCATACCACTCCGTGCGCGGTGTTCCTCAACGGGGAATACTACGGCTTTTCGTGGCTGCACGAAAACTACAACGAGGATTACCTTGAAACAATGTTCGGCGGCAGCAAGGAGAATTACGAGATAATCCAGAACACCGAAAATCCGGAGGAAGGCTCGGAGCGCGCTTTGGCAGACTACGGCAAGGTTGTGGAGTATTTCGAGAAAGACCTCACCGACGACAAGACCTTTGCGGAGTTCTGCGAGCTGGTTGATATAGATAATTTCATGCAGTATTATGCAATGCAGATTTTCATTTCCAACAAGGACTGGCCCGGCAACAACTATAAAATCTACCGCTACTATCCCGAGGAGGGCGAGGAGATAACCTCCGAGTATATGGACGGACGCTGGCGCTATCTGTTTTTTGACGCCGAGTTTGCCTGGGGCTTGTACGGCGACGGCTTCAAGCTTAATACCATTTCGGATTTGCTTTCGGGCAGGCACATGGCGGGTAAATCCGAGGCTCTTGAGGCTTTGCTTGCGCGTGAGGATATGCGGGCTATGCTTGTAAACACTCTGTGCGATATGTGGTGCGGTGCATTTTCCGAGGAAAACATTCTTTCCGAGCTTGATTATCTGCTTTCAATCAGCGACAGCGAGCAGTTTTACGCGCTTGACCACGGCAAGACCTCCGAGTGGGCTAACCGCGGTACATTTGACGAAAGCCGCGAGCAGATACGTCAGTTTGCCGCAGGGCGCGAGCGTGTGCTTAAAAGGCAGATTGCAAAGCTGTTTGATATTCCGAGCGTTTATTATGATGTAAAGCTGACGGGCGCTGCGGGGGCTGCTGCACGGCTTAATTCTCTCACAGCTGAGGGCGGAACGCTCAATTCAACCTATTTCTCGTCTTATGGGGCGACAATCGCCGCAGAGCCTTACAGCGGGTATAAATTCGTTAAATGGGTGATTAACGGCGAGGATTTCACCGAGCCTGTTATACGGCTTGATTACTCCATGTGCGATGTAAATCAGGCGATAGACTGCCGCCTTGTTGTTGAGCGCGAGGAGGTTCACGGTCAGCCGCTTACTGTTAAGCGCGTCTGCACCGATAAGAATGCAGGCTGGATAACGCTGTACAATCCCAATGAGGAAGCGGTTTCAACAAAGGGTCTGCATATCAGCGACGACGAGGGCAATCTTACAAAATTCAGCATACCTGCCACGGAAATTGCGCCGCATTCCGAGCTTACCATTGTAATGAAGAACAACAAAGCAAGCGACGCCCTGATGAAGATTCAGGCGACATTCAGCCTTAAATACGGCGAAACGCTGTATCTGACGGATTCCGAGGGCAGCATTATCGAGGCAGTACCCGTACCCGACCTCGGTGAGGGCAGGGTGTATGTCCGCGGTGAAAACGGTAAATTTTCTGTGAAATAATTTTCACTTGACTAATTGCCGGAATTGTTGTATAATACATTGTGAGATTTCACAGTTGTGAATTATGAAACACGGAGGGATTTTCGTGGACGAAAAAAAGCGTGCAAAGCTGATGAAGGTATTCAGGGTTGTTGCGTTGATTATCGCGATAATTATGATACTGGGAATATTTTTTCAGGCGTTCGGTTATTGAGCGCCGCTGAAAGGGTTAAAGCATGGGATTATTCTATAACAATAACGTTGCAGGCTCGGGAGTAGCAAAGCGCGGGCCGCAGAAAAAGCCGTTTTTCCGATACTGGGAGATTTTTATAAACAAATTCTGGACTTTTTTCAAGATAAATCTGATTTATTTCCTGTTCTGCATTCCGATAGTGACCTTCGGACCCGCAACAGCGGCAATGACCGCTCTGATGAGGAATATCTGCCTTGAAAAGCCGCAGTTCATCTTCCATGATTTCTGGCAGGCGTTCAAGAAGAATTTCAAGCAGTCGTTCCTGATAGGGCTTTTTGATGTAATAGTAATATGCCTTGCGGCGTTCAATTACATTTTCTTTGCCAGCGAGATTGAACGAAACGATAGTTACTGGTTTTTGTATGCGCTTGCAATGGCGGCAGAGGTTATCTTCCTGCTGATGAATTTCTACATCTATCCGCAGATAGTCGCTCTTGACCTTAAAATGCCGCTGATAATCAAAAATTCCGTTATTCTCGCCTTTGTAAATCTCAAGGGTAATCTTGTATCTCTGGCAGCGTTTTTGCTGTATGCGGTTCTGATACTGTTCTTTGGCATAAGAGTACTGGTGTTCATGCCGCTTGTTCCGCTTGCGTGGCTGTGCTTCACAAGCGTATTCACAAGCTATCCCGCAATCCAGAAGTTCATTATCAATCCGTATTACGAATCAATAGGCGAGCGCAATCCCGAGCTTCCCGACGAGGACGAGGATGAGGTTATCTTCGAGGATATGGGCGGCAAGGAAGCTCCCATGAAGATTAAAGACAGCGACAAAAAGGGCAAAACAATCAAATAAACCTTCGCAGGGCAGGCGAAAAATGCGATTTTAACGGCATTTTCGCCATGCCCTGTTTCGCTTGGCAAAGAAATATACGCTAACCCCTTGAAATATTTTTGATTTTGAGATATAATAATAAAATAGCGGTTAATTCCGTTTATTTTACAGGCAGAAAATGGCAGAAACGCCGTATGAATTTATAAGGAGAAAACATGACAAATCCAATAGAAAGAATAAAAGGTCCGATATTTGAGCTGTTTGATTATTTTGCGGGTCGGACAGACATAGCTACTGTAATAATATCGTTTTTTGCGGTAGCGGTAATTATTTTTGTAGTATTTCCCATACATGAGTGCGCACACGGCTTTGTTGCAAAGCTGCTTGGAGACGACACCGCAGAGCATGAGGGCAGACTGTCGCTCAATCCTTTTCAGCATATAGACCCCATGGGCGCGCTTTGTATGTGCCTTTGCTGTATAGGCTGGGCAAAGCCCGTACCCGTAAATATCTACCGCTGCAGAAAGGTAAAGGCTCGCACGGCGCTTGCGCTTACCTCGCTTGCAGGACCGCTGGCAAATATTCTGCTGTCGTATATCTTCATAATAATCTTAAAGGTTATGCTCCTGTTCGGAATCGGCAGCACTACAATGCTGTATGTAATGATTGCTATCAGTTACACTGCGGAGATAAATATTTACCTTGCGGTATTCAATCTTATTCCCGTGCCTCCGTTTGACGGCTCCAAGATACTTATGAGTTTTCTGCCGAATAAGGCGCTGATGAATTACGAGAGAATCGGCAGAATCCTGTACTGGGTATTCTTCGGTGCGCTGCTGATAGGTTTTCTGGATATTCCGCTCAATTTCCTTACAAATTGTATATGGCAGCTGCTTGACTGGGCAAGCTTCTTCATTCCGACCATTTAACGGGGCAAGGCAATGTCGGAACTGAACTTTAAGCTGGAGTTTCAGGAGCAGGAAGCCTTTGAGGGTCCGCTGGACGTGCTGCTGATGCTGATTCAGAAGCACAAGCTGAATATACAGGATATTGAGATAAGCGTATTGCTTGACCAGTTTATGCTCTACCTCGACCGCATGACCGAGGCGGATATTGATGTTACGGCAGATTTTCTTGAAATGGCGGCGCGGCTGATAATGATTAAATCTGCGGCGCTGCTGCCAAAGGAAGAGGTTGAGCAGCTTAAGCGCGAGCTTGAGGGCGCGCTGATAGAATACGCCATGTGCAAAACCATGGCGGAGCGTCTGAAAAAGCGCTGGGTGGGCGATTGTATTTTTGTGCGCGACCCCGTTGAGCTTGAAACAGATACCGCGTATAACCGCACACATCTGCCCGAGGAGCTTGTAATGGCTTACAGCGCGGTTTCGGCAAGAGGCGTACGGCGGGAATCCTACAAGCCCAAGTCGCTTAAGCCAATCGTTGCGAAAAGCTACGTTACGGTGTTTACGGGTATAATCTCGGTGCTGCGAACGCTAAAACACAACGGCGAGGTCAGCATGAACGACCTTTACAAGGAGCAGCCGCGTTCAAAGGAGGTTGCGACATTTCTTGCAATATTGGAGCTTTCCAAGCAGGGCAGAATAGTGATTTCGGACGACGGAATGAGGGTCAGGCTTGCGACGCAGCGCGATAAAAGGGAGAGTGAGAGCGAGTGAAATTCAGTGAGGGCATGGCGACGATAGAAGCCGTTTTGTTTGCAAGCGGCGACCCGATTGAGCTTTCAAAGCTCTCGGAGGCTGCCGAAATTGAAGAAGAAACCGTGGTAAGGCTGGTAGAAAGGCTCAACGACCGCTATACCGAGCAGGAAAGCGCATTGTACATTACAAAGCTGGGTCAGAGCTACCAGATGACAACACGACCGCAATTTGCAAAGGCTGTCAAGGCAGCGCTTGAAACCCGACGTCAGCAGCCGCTTTCGCAGGCGGCGATGGAGGTTCTGGCGATAGTGGCGTACAATCAGCCCGTAACCAAAAGCTTTGTGGGCGAAATCCGCGGCGTGGACAGCTCGGGCGTTGTAAACAGCCTTGTTGAGCGCGGGCTGCTTGAGGAGTACGGACGACTGGAGCTTCCGGGCAGACCGATTGCGTACAAAACCTCGGAAAGCTTTCTGCGGTGCTTTGGTCTTAACGGAATCGACCAGCTGCCTGCTATTCCGAACAGTACCGACCAGATTAACCTTGACGAGTATGAGGAAATGATATACTCGGGCGATTGAACGGAGGGTGAGCGGCTTGACCGGTTGGATAATATTCGGCGCTGTCGTGCTGCTTATCGTGATACTGTTGATATGCCCGATAGCCGTGTACTTTGAGTACGCCGAGGATATAATTTTGAGGGTGCGGTATCTGTTTATAACAATATTCAGAATACCGCCGAAAACCAAAAAGCTCAAGCGCAGGGATAAAAAGGATGTCAAAACGGCGGACAAGGCGGCAAAAGCGGCAGAAATCATTGTGGAATCCGCCGAAGCGCCCAAAGCCGAGGCAATAATCGAAAAGGCTTCTGCAAAGCCAAACGAGAAAAAGTCACCGGCAAAGAAAAAGCCGGATTCCAATAATAAAGCCAATAAGCCAAAGCCGACGCTGTCCGAGATTTTTGCGGTGGTGAAGATGCTGACCGAAAGCCTCGGCAAGCCGCTTAAAAAGCTGCTTCACCGCACAAGAATCATAAATTTGCGGCTTGATATAATCTGCGGCGGCGACGACGCTGCTAAAGCGGCGCTGAATTACGGCAAAACCAATATTGTCGCAGGCAATGCGCTTGGCTGGCTTGAAACGTTCTTCACGGTAGTGAAGCCCGATATAAATATCGGTGTTGATTTTGAAAGCGAGGATACTCTTACCGAGATGTCCTGCAAAATAAAGCTTAGCCTCGGCGCTGCGCTTGCGTTTTTGCTGGTCGGATTTTTCCGGATATTGAAAAACAGCAAGGGCAACAACGAGGTGCTGTCCGCGCTTAATAAGCTGCGCGGTAAATAAGGTTCGTTCTGAAAGGAGTTTTTACAATGGCAGACAAACACCCTATCGAAGGTATTATGGGAATCTCAATGGATAAAATCCGTGAGATGGTAGATGTTAATACGATTATCGGCGACCCGATAAATTCCGCTGACGGCACGGTGATTATTCCCGTATCAAAGGTTTCGTTCGGTTTTGTTTCGGGCGGCAGCGACCTTCCCGCGCAGGCAGCCGAAAAGTTCGCGGGCGGTTCGGGCGCAGGCGTTACGGTTAAGCCGCAGGCGTTTATTGTTATCAAGCGCGACGGCTCGGTTGAGCTGCTTGAAATGGGCGCAAAATCCAGCCCTGTTGACGCAGTTATTGACGCTATGCCGGATGTAATTGAGAAGATTAAGGGCTTTGTGGCTTCGGCAAAGGAAAAGAAAGCCGAAAAGGAATAAAATTGAATAATCAGTCGTAAGCTGCGCAAAATTAACAGTGAATGAAAAATTTACTGTTTTGAGGTGCAGCTTATGGAAAAAACATCATCACTGCGTATTTTTCGCGCGGCAGGCGCACTGCTTGCCGCAGTTTCGCTTGCTTTGAGTTTCCCCTCGGCGGTGTATGCAGCGCCCGAATCAATATCGGCGGTCAGCGCGGTGCTGATTGAGGCGGAAACGGGAACGATTCTGTATGAGAAGAACGCTTATGAGCAGCGGGCAATGGCAAGTACTACCAAAATTATGACCGCAATTCTCACGATTGAAGCGGGCGACCTTGACAGGGAGTTCACCGTTGACAGCTTTGCGATAATGGTAGAGGGTACATCTATGGGTCTGCGCGAGGGCGACAGGGTTTCCCGCCGCGACCTGCTGTACGGCATACTGCTTCCCTCGGGCAACGACGCGGCAAATGCGGCTGCGGTTTCGGTTTCGGGCAGCACAGGCGCATTTGTTGAGCTTATGAATCGCAAGGCACAGGAGCTGGGACTTGAAAACACGCACTTTGCAACTCCGTCGGGGCTTGACGCAAAGGGGCATTATACCACGGCATACGACCTCGCCATGCTTACAGCGTACGCTATGAAAAACGAGGTGTTCCGAAGCATTGTCTGCTGTCAGACAGCCGAGGTGGAGTACGGCAATCCGCCGTATGCCCGCACGCTGTATAATTCCAACAAAATGCTCAAGCGCTATGACGGCGCTATCGGAGTAAAAACAGGCTTCACCGATAACGCACGAAGATGTCTGGTATCGGCGGCAGAGCGTGACGGGGTGATGCTTATTGCGGTCACTCTGAACGCAGGCGACGATTGGAACGACCATACAAAAATGCTGGATTACGGCTTTACGCAGGTAAAGCGTTACTCGCTGGAAACAGCCTGCAATGCAAGGGTAGATGTGGCGGGTACGGGTAAAAGCGTCGGTGTTACGGCAGGCGAGGCAAAGCTTTCACTGCTGCCCTCACAGCGCGAAAAAATCACGCGGCGCGTAATTCTTCCGAATTTTGTCTACGGCGGCGTAGAAAAGGGTCAGGAGCTTGGCAGACTGGAATATTTGCTTGACGGCAGGGTAGTGCTTGAGGTTCCGCTTTGCTCGGTTGAAACGGTAGAAGCCGAAACGGGCGAGCTGAACATTATGCAGCAGCTGCTGGCAGCGATTGGAATTTATATATAGAAAGCCCGCAGAGGGCGTACATAAGAAAGGCAGATATATGGAAAAGGTCAGAATTCAGAAAATTATTGCGGACAGCGGCTATTGCTCGCGCAGAAAAGCCGAGGAGCTTATCGGGCGCGGCATTGTTACCGTAAACGGCAGAACCTGTTCGCTTGGCGATAAAGCAGACCCTCATAATGACCTTATCAGGGTAGGCGAGGACGAAATTGCGGCGGAGCTTGCCGAAAAGCGCTATATTATGCTTAACAAGCCTCGCGGGTATGTTACCACAATGTCCGATGAAATGGGCAGAAAAACAGCAGCGGAGCTTCTTGCGGATGTGGAGGAGCGCGTGTATCCTATCGGCAGACTTGACCGCAACTCCGAGGGCTTGCTGCTGTTCACGAACGACGGCGCATTTGCGAATGATATCATGCACCCCTCGCGTCATGTTTCCAAAACCTATCGCGTAACTATCGACGGTCAGGTGACAGAGGAGCAGGCAGCAAGGTTAAGCTCGGGTGTTGAGCTTGACGACGGTGTTACGACGCTTCCGTGCAAGGTTGAGATTGTCAGCGAATCAGCCGACAGAACCGTGGTGGTATTCATTATAAAAGAGGGCAGAAACAGGCAGATTCGCCGTATGTGCGAGGCGGTAGGGCTTAAAGTGGGCAGGCTGCGCAGAACGGCAATCGGCGGCGTAAAGCTGGGTATGCTTAAACCGGGCGCGTACCGCGACCTTACGAAAGAGGAGCTGCGCATACTGCGTTCGGCAATGGGAAAATCGGCAAGAACTGCCTCGGGCAGAAAGTAATAATTCAAGCGGCGCTTTGTAAAATGAAGCGCCGCAGTTTTTTAAAAGTATCGCGGAGCGTCAACGCTTTTCGCAGGCTGTCGCCCTCGCACAGTTCGTCATAAATCTGCGCAGACTGTCGCTTTGCGCACGATTTGTCACAAATCTGCGCAGACTATCGCACTGTAACCGCGGAGCGTCAACGTTTTTGGCTACCTTTTGTCGGACAAAAGGTGATTAAGGTGGCGGCTACGCCGCTTATGTTCAGCCTTTTTTGGCTTCGCCAAAAATTTCGCCTGCGGCGAAACCGCACGAACCAACGGGTCAAGGGCAGCGCCCTTGCGGGGTGTGGGGGCGGCGCCCCCACGACTAGAGCGCAGCGACCAACGGGGTAATGGTCAGCACCGACCACGCCAAATCGCAGCGACCCAGCGGGGCTTGATTCAGTGCAAACCACGGCTAAATTGCAAAGCTGCAAACGCCCCCAAAAGCGCTAAAGGGGGGATAGGGGGGAAAACAAGAGTTTTCCCCCCCAACAGCAACGCTTCCGTTTTATGCAATGTCCCTCAAAAACAGTCCGGCGGACTGCTTTTGACAAACCAGCCGGTCAGCTGCTGAACAAGCCATACCCTTGCGCAGAAAATCAACGCAGCCGGGGAGCGCAGAACAATACTCTTAAAAAAGCCGGAGAAATGCGAGGAGTATAGATATTTCTGTGCAGTACAAAAGCGGAAATCGCAAAGCCGCTTTGTTAATTTTAACTAAAAAAAATCTAAATGATGAATTGTTTTACGACATAAGATAAAAAAATTAAAAAAATGAAGAAATCCGCTTGTTATTTTTACAACAATGTTGTATAATTTAATATGGATAATTTTTATATATCTATATTATATCTATGTGATTTTTCGGCAGCGAAAGGTCGCTTATAAACTGGAGGAGACAAAATGGCGTTTAACAAGACACTCGCTGAAATGGAACAGAGCGTTCCCGACAGCGAAGCAAGAAAAAGACTCGCCGCACTGTTCGACGAGGACAGCTTTAAGGAGCTGGATAAGTTTGTATCCGCCGACGGAGAGCTTTGCTCGGTAGTAGCGGGATACGGCTCTGTAATGGGCGCAACAGCGTACGCATTCGCACAGGATGTAAGTGTTAAGGGCGGCGCGGTCAACAAGAGCGCAGCAATGAAAATCAAGAAGATTTATGAGCTGGCAGCCAAGAACGGCGCGCCCGTAGTAGGTATTTTTGATTCAAAGGGCGGCGATATCACGCAGGGCATGGCAGTGCTTTCCGCTTATGGCGACATTATGAAGGCTTCCGCAGCAATTTCGGGCGTTGTTCCGCAGATTGCAGTGGTATGCGGCGTTTGCGCAGGCGCAGCTGCTATGATTGCTTCTATGGCTGACATCACAATTATGACCGAAAAGGCAGAGCTGTTCATGGCTTCTCCTTTCAATACACCCGACGGAAAGCTGGAGGGCGCGGGAACTGCGGCAAACGCTGCAAAGTCCGGCGTTTGCGATATTCTTGCAAAGGATGACGCAGAGGCTATGGCAAAGGCGAAGAAGCTGGTTGCCGTTATGCCCGCAAACAATATTTCTCTTGCAGGCAATGATGATTTCATGGCTAACGACGCCGAAATCAGCGCTTCCGTAAAGGGTGCGGCGCTTGTGGCTGCAATTGCCGACAAGAACAGCGTCGTTGAGCTTGGCGCAGAGTTCGGCAGTGCCGCATATACCGCACTTGCAAGCGTAAACTGGGCAACGGCTGCATTCGTAGCTACCGATAAGGCTGCAAAGCTTTCCGCTGCCGACTGCGCAAAAATTGCAAGATTCGTTCAGCTTGCCGATGTATTCTCAATTCCCGTTGTAACTCTGCTTGATACAGAGGGCTTTGAGCCTTCCAGCGCAGCAGAGCTTGCAGGCAGCGTACGCGATTGCGCAAAGCTTGCGCAGGTATACGCTTCGGCAACAACCACAAAGGTGAATGTTGTAACGGGCAAGGCATTCGGCGCAGCCTACGCAGCGTTCGACAGCGCCGATATCTCCTACGCATGGGAGGGCGCGCAGATTGCTCCCATGAACACGGAGGCTGCAAAGGTATTTATGGGCGAGGAGATTGAAACTTCTCCGTTTGCAGCAGCAGCGCTCGGTATGGTAGACGGTGTAATCGCAGCCGAGGACACCAAGGATGCCGTTGCATCCGCAGTTGAGCTTTGCTCGGGCAAGAGAGTTGCAGCTCCCTCGAGAAAGCACGCTAATTTCGTATTCTGATTTTACTTATAACAGAGAGGTATTTGAAATGAAAAGATACACAATCACAGTAAACGGCACAGCTTATGATGTAACGGTTGACGAGGCAGACGGCGCAGCTCCCGCAGCAGCTGCCGCACCCGCAGCAAAGCCCGCTGCTCCCAAAAAGGCAGCAGCACCCGCAGCCGCAGGCGCTTCTTCTATCAATGCGCCCATGAGAGGCACAATCGTTGATGTTAAGGTAAAGGTTGGCGATAAGGTTTCCAACGGCACGGTAATCGCAGTTCTCGAGGCAATGAAAATGGAGAACGATATCGTTGCGGATAAGGACGGCGTAGTAGCATCCATCTGCGTAAACAAGGGCGAGGCTGTTGAAACAGGCGCTCCCGTTGTTACACTCAACTAAAGGAGAACAGAAATGGCAAAGTTAAAGATTACAGAAACCGTTCTTCGTGACGCGCACCAGTCGCTGCTTGCCACAAGAATGTCAATGGATGATATGCGCCCCATACTGTCCACAATGGATAAAATCGGCTTCTATTCAGCAGAATGCTGGGGCGGCGCTACATTTGATTCGTGCATACGCTTCCTTGATGAGGACCCGTGGGAAAGACTTCGCATACTCCGTCAGGAAATGCCCAACACAAAGCTTCAGATGCTGTTCAGAGGTCAGAATATGCTGGGCTACCGCCACTACGCAGACGACCTTGTTGAGTACTTTGTACAGAAGTCTATCGCAAACGGTATTGATATCATCAGAATTTTCGACGCGCTGAACGATATCCGCAACCTTGAAACCGCAATCAAGGCTGCAAACAAGGAAAAGGGTCACGCGCAGGTTGCAATTTCCTATACTCTGGGCGACGTGTTCACACACGAATACTATATGGATTATGCAAAGCGCATTGAAAGCGCAGGCGCTGATTCTATCTGCATTAAGGATATGGCGGCTCTGCTCACTCCTTATGAGGCTGAAACTCTCGTAAGAGATATCAAGAGCGTTGTAAAGATTCCCGTACAGCTTCACACGCACTATACATCCGGTCTTGCTTCAATGTGTATTCTCAAGGCTGTTGAGGCAGGCGTTGACGCTGTTGATACCGCTTTGTCACCGCTGGCTCTGGGTACTTCCCACGCGCCTACGGAGTCTATTGTTGCTACATTCAAGGGTACGGAGTACGATACGGGAATCGACCTTGTAAAGCTCAACGAGGTAAGAGATTACTTTATGAAGCTGCGCAAGAAGTATATCGACAGCGGTCTGCTCGACCCGTCAATGCTTGCTACAAACACAAATGCGCTGATTTATCAGGTTCCGGGCGGAATGCTCTCCAACCTGCTTTCGCAGCTTAAGCAGGCAGGCAAGGACGACCAGCTTGAGGAGGTACTGCAGGAGGTTCCGCGCGTACGCAAGGATTCCGGATATCCGCCGCTTGTTACGCCCACCTCGCAGATTGTCGGCACACAGGCTGTGTTCAATGTAATCATGGGCGAGCGCTACAAGACCGTAACCAAGGAGTTCAAGGGACTTGTTAAGGGCGAATACGGCACAACTCCCGTTGAAATTGACCCCGAGTTCCGCAAGAAGATTCTGGGCGCAGAGGAGCCTATTACCTGCCGCCCCGCAGACCTGCTGAAGCCCGAGTTCGAGACAATGAAGGAAGAGGCAAAGGAATGGATTGACGGCGAGAGCGTTGAGGATGTTCTGACCTATGCAATGTTCCCGAAGGTAGCTCCCAAGTTCTTTGAGAAGCGCCGCGACAAGCAGATTGGCATAGACGCACTCCATGCCGATAAGACCAACAAGGTTCACCCCGTTTGATAAAAACAGCCCGCAGGAATTTTTTCCTGCGGGTTTTTGTCTATATTTCATAAAAGAGGAGTGCAATCCAAGGGGAGAAAATGCAATGAAATGAGAGAATCGTTATATTTTGATTGATGAAAAATTTCGCTTAACAGAGAGAGTTTAACAAATATTATATCCGAATAAACAGTTAATATTCACTGATATCGTTTACAAATGGTGCTTTTGAATAATTCGGCACTTTGTACAAATCAAAGGTTACAAAATGATAACAAAAAGGTTACAGTTTGTTATAAATTTATTAAGTAAATATAAGAGAGGGGTGAAAATATGGCTTTGCAAAGCGAAATACGAAAAAATATCAAAAAAATCAACACGAAATAGATTACACAAAAAATATATGGTCAGATTATACAAATGCAACAAATTGAAATCGTTTTCGCACAAGTGTGATGAAAAAAGTTCAAAAAAAGGGCTTGAAAATTTTATTCTTTTATGATAAACTAACAAATGAAATCGAGGCACGGTTCTAGTAGAGCCCAGAAATGAGTACACTTGACCGAGCGCTTGATTACTAATCTATTAAGTTCTGCATTCCGCAGAACAAAATCAAAACCATTTTGGGAGGAAAAAACCTATGAAGAAAAGAGTATTAGCAGCTCTCATGGCATCTGCTGCAGTTCTCTCACTCGCTGGCTGCTCCAATAACGGCACATCCAGCACACCTACTTCGTCCGGCGACAACAGCTCCGAGACAACAAGCAAGGTAGAAACAAGCTCCGAAGCTTCCGTTGAGCCTGCTGCTGAAGAGGGCAAGGTATTCAACATCTACGCTTGGAACGAAGAGTTCAAGGGCTTCTTTGAGAAGTACTACACCGTTCCCGAGGGAATCACAGTTAACTGGATTATCAACCCCTCTGATAACGGCGTATACCAGCAGAAGCTTGATGAGGCTCTGTTTGCACAGGCTGACGCAGCTGCTGACGACAAGATTGATATGTTCCTTGCAGAGGCTGACTACATCCAGAAGTACGTTGACTCCGACTACACAAAGGATGTTGCTTCTATCGGCGTTGAGATGGCTGACACAATGTACCAGTACACAATCAATGCCTGCACAGACACAAGAAACGGTAAGGTTAAGGGTGTATCTTTCCAGTGCTGCCCTTCCGCTCTGATTTACAGACGCTCTATCGCAGAGGCAGTTCTCGGTACATCTGACCCCGCTGAGGTTCAGGAGAGACTGAGCGACTGGGATAAGTTCAACGAGGTAGCAAAGCTCGCTAAGGATGCAGGCTACTACATGACAGCTTCCTACGCTGAAACATACCGCGTATTCTCCAACAACGCTACATCCGCTTGGGTAGACGCTGACAACAACCTCCAGGTTGACGCAGCTATCCAGACTTGGATTGAGCAGGCTAAGAACTTCATGGACAACGGTTACACACTGCCCGCAGGCATCTGGGAGGATGAGAAGAACCAGCAGATGTTCGCAACAGGTAAGACAATGTGCTTCTTTGGTCCTGCTTGGTACTACAACTTCTGCATGGGCAACGCACAGGATCCCGAGAACGGCTGCTCCGGCGACTGGGGTGTTGTAACAGGTCCGCAGGCTCACTTCTGGGGCGGTACATGGCTGCTCGCAGCAGAGGGCACAGATAACCCCTCCATGGTTGCTGATGTTATGAAGGCATTTACAGTTGACGAGGATGTATGCTACAACCTTATCGCTAACGAGGCACAGTTCACCAACAACTCCGCTGTAAACCAGAAGTACGCAGACGAGGGCAAGGGTAACGCATTCCTCGGCGGTCAGAACGATACAGCTCTCTACCTCGAGCTCGCAAAGGGCATCAAGTGGGAGAACCACACCATTTATGACCAGATCCTCAACGAGAAGCTCCAGCCCGCTATGCTTGACTACTTCAAGGGCGAGGTTGACATCGACACTGCATGGGCTAACTTCTATGCAATCGTTAACGAGGCATATCCTACAATTGTTACTCCTTAAGTGATAACAAGAATAGTTATGTTCTAACCTAGGGATATGGGGTGAGGCAGTTAAAACTCGCTTCACCCCATTCTTATAGGAAATTATGGATGAGAGGTCTACGGAATGAATAAAAAGCGAAACGCCGTTAGTTATGCAAAATGGGGTTACATATTCGTTGCTCCGTTTGTACTTGTGTATTTAATCTTTTCATTGTATCCGCTTCTGTCAACCTTCTTCTACAGCCTTTTCGACTATTACAGAGACGGACTTACAATTATCGGCCCGAATTTTGTTGGCTTTGACAACTTCGTTAAGCTGTTCACTCCCGATAAAAAGGGCGAGATTGGTATTCTTGTTTACACAGGCAATACCATGATTATGTGGGTAATGGGCGCAATACCGCAGCTTGTTTTCTCACTTCTCCTTTCGATTATCTTTACCGGTCAGCGTCTTAATATCAAGGGTCAGAGATTCTTCAAAACCGTAATGTATATGCCTAACCTGGTAATGGCTGCCGCATTCTCGATGCTGTTCTTCACACTGTTGTCAAATGTCGGTCCTATCAACCAGATTATCGTATCGTTCACCGGTGAAACCTTTGACTTCTTTGGTAAGGTTTGGTCAGCGCGCTCTGTAATTGCGTTCATCAACTTTGTAATGTGGTTCGGTAACACCACGATTCTGTTGATGGCAGGTATTATGGGTATTGACCAGAGCCTTTTCGAGGCTGCTTCTATTGACGGTGCAAGCTCGGGTCAGGTTTTCTTCAAGATTACACTTCCGCTGCTTACACCTATCATGGTATACGTTGCAATCACATCTCTTATCGGTGGTCTGCAGATGTTCGATGTTCCGCAGATTATCACAGCAGGTGTTGGTACTCCTAACAGAAGCACAATGACTCTTATCATGTTCCTGAACAACTATCTGGGTGCTTCAAAGAACTATGGTATGGCAGGTGCTGTTTCGGTACTTATCTTTATCATCACAGGTATCCTGAGTATCTTCGTATATATGTCGCTGAATGCTGATGCCGGTGCTGAAAAGAAAAAGAAGAAAGCTAAGAAAGGGGTATAAAAACAATGGCTGATAATTTTACACCCGTTGGTGCCAATACTAAAAGCAGCAGGGGCAGACTGATTACCGCGAGAGTATTTTCTTACATTTTCCTTGCGTTTGTTACTTTTCTTTCTTTGTTTGCTTTCTATCTGCTGATTATCAACGCAACCAGATCTAATGCACAGCTCCAGGCGGGCTTTACACTGATTCCTCACGAGCACTTTATTGACAACCTTGTTACTGCATGGAACGATACCGCACTGTTCACAATTCCGCGCGGCTTGCTCAACAGCTTTATCGTTGCAGGCTCTACCTGTATTGTAACAACATACTTCTCCGCTATGACGGCGTATGGTATCCATGTATATGACTTCAAGGGCAAGAATGTACTGTTCAAGGCTATACTTATCATAATGATGATTCCTACACAGGTTTCTGCTGTTGGTTTCGTTGCATTGGTAAATAACATGGGTCTTGCTGATACATACTGGCCGCTCATCATCCCGGGCATTGCAGCTCCGTCTGTATTCTTCTACATGAAGCAATACATTGAAAGCTCGCTTCCGCTTGAGGTAATTGAGGCAGCCCGTGTTGACGGCTCGAACGAGTTCCTGACATTTAATGCAATTGCACTTCCCATGCTGAAGCCTGCTCTTGCAGTTCAGGCAATCTTCGCATTCGTTGCATCGTGGAATAACTACTTTACTCCCGCACTTATTCTTAACAAGTCCAAGAACTGGACTCTGCCTATTATGATTTCCGTACTCCGTTCCAAGATTAACTCGCAGAACGGCGACCTCGGTGAGGTTTATATGATGATTCTTCTTTCGATTATTCCTGTTGTCATCGTATACTTCTTCCTCTCCAAGCACATCGTACAGGGCGTTGCACTTGGTGCAGTAAAGGGCTAATTCATCCATAACACTTATCCGCTGCTCGTTCGGGCAGCGGATTTTTTTTTGCGGGGATTTTTCAGAGGCTGTATCTGATTGGTTGGTTTGCGGGTGCTGATTGATTTTATCAGATTCGGTGCAGTCCGTGCTTGAATTTCTCTGCATGATTTTGAGCAAAAATTTATCTGCATTATCTGCGGAGCTTATGTTGAATGAGTTTGGCTGTTTGCCGGGACTTTCGCAGACATTCGCCCAACACGCAAGCTGTAATAAATTAGCACAGGCTTTCGCCCTGTAACCGCGGAGCGTCAACGTTATTGGCTACCTTTTGTCGGACAAAAGGTGCTTAAGGTGGCGGCTTCGCCGCTTATGTTCAGCCTTTGCCGACATACGTCGGCAATTCCGCCTGCGGCGGAACCGCACGAACCAACGGGTCAAGGGCAGCGCCCTTGCGGGGTGCGGGGCAGAGCCCCGCGACTGGAGCGCAGCGACCAAGCGGTGTGTGATTCATCACCGACCACGACCAGAGAACAGCTTCCTTGCGGGGTGCGGGGCAGAGCCCCGCGACTGACGCGCAGCGTCATACGGTAGAAAAGCGCTATAGGGGGGAAAACAAGAGTTTTCCCCCCATGCAATTCTTCGGCTTTATGAGATACTCCTCGCAGTCAGTCCGGTGGACTGATTGCGACAATGTAAGCCAAAAGACGCTTTGCGAATGCGTCCTATTCGCACGAAAACCGGTCAGTCGAATTGGTTTTGAAGCATAAAACGTATGAATAGAACGAAGCTCCGCAAATTACTGCGGAGCCTCTGCGATTATTTCGGATTTCCGTCTTTGTCGAATTTCTGCGAGAGCATAAATTCGGTGGCTATGATATCGGCAAAAATCAGTATCATCTGAACACCTGCAATAAACAGTATCGCCGAGGTGAGCACAGTTTCATCATCTGATTTAAGAATGACGAAAACCGAAATCAGGATTGTTGCAATAAGCGAAACGACGTTGGTTACGATTGAAATTCTGCCGTAGTACGAATTTGCAGCAACCCACGCAGCGTCTGATTTCTGCGACTTTGATGTGCGGTAGCCAATCATACCGCCGCGTTGCGTTTGCATGGTCAGCAGCATTACGCCTATGATTATCATGATTACAGGGCAGCTTGCCAGAGCCACTACTATAAAAATGCTTCCCGTCATGTCAGTCATCCTCCTTTTTGGGATGCTTTCTGCGGTATTTAACGCATTCTGTCAGCAGGTACTCAATCTGACCGTTAACTGAACGGAAGTCATCCTCCGCCCAGCGCATCAGCTCGTCGTAAAGGGTCGCCGAAAGGCGCAGCGGGACCTGCTTTTTTTTCTTCTCGTTATCTGTTTCAGCCATTCTGCGCCTCCGTTCTTTCAGGTATTGTTAACTTGCTTTTTAAGCCTTTTGTAGGATTGCCATGCGATAAATGCAACACAAAAGCTCCATGCAAAAATCAGGATTTCTGTCCATGCAATAGATGTGATACATCCTGACTGATAAAGCGCAGCGGGAACATCTGTTATCGCATGAAGTACGATTGCTGCGGTATACAGCCATATTCTGCCTTTTATTCTGACGCCCTCAAATACTATTACCGACAGGGAGATATGTATAATCATTGCAGAAACGCGCTCCAGCGAACCGAACAAATAGCTGCTCATTTCACCGCCCGCAATACCTGCCAGCTGATTTCTCACCACCTCGGCTGTTTCATTGTTGCCTGCCGAAAGCATCGAAACCATTGCCTCAAAGCCCATGCTGTTGGAGAGTATCCCGATAATCGCGTAAGAAAGCATACTAACGCCAATCAGCGCCACTGCCTCAAAGCCGCCGTGACCTATGCCGTACATGATGCTTGCGCGCGGGTCGGTGTGCTTTTTTAGCAGAAACTTAAAACCCACAAACCTGCCTGTTTCCTCAAAAACGCCTGCGGCAAGTGCACCGTAGACTGTATATCCAATCGCATTGCCGGATAGTATCGGCAGCATAACCGAATGAAGCAGCTGCTCCAGAATCATTGCAAAGCCAAAGAACATTGCAGCGCCAATCAGGGCAGGGAACAGTGAGATTTCCTTGTTTTTAAGCTTGAATATTACAAGCGCCGCAATCGGCATGACAATGCAGAATATACCGGTTATCAGCATTCCGGCAATTACACCTGCCGAAAAGATTACATTGTTCATATAATCACCTTATCAGTAAATAGAGCCGCTGTTAACGATAGGCTGCGCGTCCTTGTTGCCGCACAGAACCACCAGCAGATTGCTTACCATCTGCGCCTTGCGCTCCTCGTCAAGCTCGCATACATTGCTCTCGCTAAGCTTTGTGAGCGCCATTTCAACCATGCCCACAGCGCCGTCAACAATCTTCTGGCGCGCTTCAATAATAGCCGTAGCCTGCTGACGCTGAAGCATAGCCGCTGCAATCTCGGGCGCGTAAGCAAGGTGAGTAATTCTTGCCTCAATTATCTCCAGACCTGCAAGCTCAACTCTCTGCTGAAGCTCGCCGACCAGCTGCTTGCAGACCTCCTGCGCAGAGCCGCGCAGCGTCATTTCGTCGGAATCGGTGCTGTCGTAGGGGTAGCAGCGAACAACATCACGCAGCGTGGAGTCAGCCTGTGTTGAAAGAAAGCTCTCGTAATTCTCAACATTGAAAACAGCCTTTGCAGTGTTTACAACGCGCCATACCACAACGATTCCAACCTCAATCGGATTACCCATCTGGTCGTTGATTTTCTGCTTGTGGTTGTCCAGCGTGTGCGCCTTGAGAGAAATCTTGCGGAGAAGATTTGCGCCGTTTGCAGTAGTGTGAACCGCGCGGTCAGAGGATGTGCCGTAGGGTGCAACCGCAACGCAGAACGGGTTGATAAAGAAGAAGCCCTCTGCCTTAAGCGTGCCGATGTATTTGCCGAATAATGTGAGCACCAGAGCCTCGTTGGGCTTGATAACCTTAAGTCCTAACCACGGGAACCAGCCGATTGACAGCCACAAAATGCTGATAACAAACATTGCGATATTAAGCGCGTTTTCACTCTGGTCCAGCTGTACTGCGCTGAATATCATCAGCACCAGCGCGCCAAGATAGAGCAAAATCGAAAGGAACAGCACCAGCCAGCCGTTGGGCGCATGGAGCAGCTTTTCTTCGTACATATTGTTGTTTTTTTCTTTCATAATAATAACCTCCCTTTCAATAAGGCAACGGGAACAATGTCCCTGTGATTTGAAATGATATCAAATTGATATCACAATGTTAGTATAGCACAAGGTTATTTTTTTGTCAAGAGCTTTTTGGAAAATTTTTCGGATTATTTGGGCGGAAACACAAAATGATGAAGTATTTTAAAGAAAAACTTGCAAATTCTTGTGAATTTCTTGACAAGATTGGAATAATGATATATAATAGAATAGAAGAAGAGTTTGTACCGCTGTGAGATAACAGGCTCACGGTGCATACAGATTTTTATATACTAGAAAAAAGGAGAACAAAGAAATGGGTTACACACTTACCGAAAAAATCATCAGAGCGCACATAATCGACGGCGAGCCCGTCAAGGGCACCGAGATTGGTCTTAAAATCGACCAGACGCTTACGCAGGACGCAACCGGCACAATGGCATATCTTCAGTTTGAGGCTATGGGAGTTGACAGGGTCAAGACCGAGCGTTCGGTTGCTTACATAGACCACAACACACTCCAGAGCGGCTTTGAGAACGCTGACGACCACAGATTCATAGGCTCGGTAGCCAAGAAGCACGGAATCTGGTTCTCACGCCCGGGCAACGGTATCTGCCATCAGGTACATCTTGAGCGTTTCGGCAAGCCGGGCAAGACGCTTATCGGCTCGGACAGCCACACGCCCACGGGCGGCGGAATCGGAATGCTTGCCATGGGCGCGGGCGGACTTGATGTTGCCGTAGCAATGGGCGGCGGCGCTTACTATATTACTATGCCCAAGGTTGTAAAAATCAATCTTACCGGCAAGCTTAATGACTGGGTTTCCGCAAAGGATGTTATTCTCAAGGTGCTGGAAATCCTGTCCGTTAAGGGCGGCGTGGGCAAGGTTATGGAATACTGCGGCGAGGGCGTAAAGAACCTTTCCGTTCCCGAGCGCGCTACTATCACAAATATGGGCGCAGAGCTGGGCGCTACAACATCAATCTTCCCCTCCGACGAAACCACGCTGCGATTCCTTGAAGCGCAGGGCAGGGCAGAGGACTATGTTGAGCTTTCCGCTGACCCCGACGCTGTTTACGACGAAGAGGTAAACATCAATCTTTCCGAGCTTAAGCCGCTGGCTGCCTGCCCTCATTCCCCCGATAACATCAAGAGCGTTGAGGAGCTTGCGGGAATGAAGATAGACCAGGTATGCATTGGCTCGTGCACAAATTCCTCGCTTCAGGATATGCGCAAGGTTGCTCACATTCTCAAGGGAAAGACTGTTCATCCGGATGTATCTCTGTCGATTGCGCCCGGTTCAAAGCAGGTGTTCAATCAGATTGCCGCAGAGGGCACGCTTTCTATACTTATCGAAGCAGGCGCAAGAATCCTCGAAAGCGCTTGTGGTCCGTGCATAGGCATGGGTCAGTCGCCTAATTCAAAGGGCGTATCTCTGCGTACGTTTAACCGCAACTTCCTCGGACGCTCCGGTACAAAGGATGCCGAGATTTACCTTGTTTCACCCGAAACCGCAGCAATTTCGGCAATTACGGGCGTGTTCACCGACCCGAGAACAGTCGGCGAGATGCCGCCTTATGTAATGCCCGAGAAGTTCCTCATCAACGACAACATGGTAGTTGCTCCCGCAACTGTTGAAGAGGCTCCCTCGGTTGAGATTCTCCGCGGTCCGAATATCAAGCCTTTCCCTGTAAACAAGCCTCTTGCAGAGAGCATTGAGAGCGGCGTTACGCTCAAGGTAGGCGACAATATCACAACCGACCACATCATGCCTGCGGGCGCAAAGATTCTTCCTCTGCGCTCCAATATCCCCGCTATTTCGGAGTACTGCTTCACGGTATGCGACGAAACCTTCCCCGCTAGAGCAAAGGAAGCAGGCACAAGCATTATCGTCGGCGGCACCAACTACGGTCAGGGCTCTTCCAGAGAGCACGCAGCGCTTGCGCCGCTGTATCTTGGCGTTAAGGCGATAATCTGCAAGAGCTTCGCGCGTATTCACAGACAGAACCTCATCAACAACGGCATTCTTCCGCTGGAATTTGTAAACGAGGCTGATTACGACAGAATCGAGCAGGGTGACAAGCTGGTTATCGCAAATATCCGCGCTATCGTTGAGAACGGCGGACAGATAATTGTTGAGAACAAGACCAAGGGCGAAAGCTACGAGGTTAAGTGCGAGCTTTCCGAGCGCGGCAAGGGTATGATTCTTGCAGGCGGTCTGCTTAATTATACAAAGGCTAACGGCTGATTACGTCCGGGCGGAGTATTCCGCGTATGCAGAAATAAGATTGAAGAAAGGAACAACAAATCATGGAAAAAATTCAGATGACAACTCCTCTGGTTGAGATGGACGGCGACGAGATGACCAGAATTATATGGAAGATGATTAAGGATATCCTTATTCTTCCGTACATAGACCTCAAAACCGAGTACTACGACCTTGGTCTGGTTCACAGAAACGAAACCAACGACCGGGTTACGATTGATTCTGCCAATGCAACCAAAAAGTACGGCGTAGCCGTAAAGTGCGCTACAATCACACCCAACGCGCAGCGCATGACAGAGTACAACCTCAAGGAGATGTGGAAGTCCCCCAACGGCACAATCCGCGC
>JBJESB010000051.1:0-49903 GCA_051882575.1 Oscillospiraceae bacterium | reverse complement strand
CTCCGGCCGCGGTATTTCTCTCTTGAAATTTTCCTTTTTCTCGTCGCTCATTTTTCTTGTCGTTCCTTTCTGTTTGCGGGTTGCGCTGCTTTCCCTTTTGCCTTTTATTTTACCACATTTTCGCGGAAATTACAAGGGTAAACCGCGCATTATGACGATTCAATAAAAATATTCGCATATTAAACTGCCGCCTGCGGTTTGCAGGCGGCGCAGCTTGTCGAAAAACTATTATTTGCCCACGAAGCGGGCTTTTTAAATCCCATTTTTTGCCCCAGCTTTGCCGGGGCAAAAAATACTTCTATCCGCACAACTGTGCGAACTGACGGCTTTGCCGGCAGTGAGTGCGGGCAGTGCGGATGTTTCGGCGGAAAAGTCCCAACGGGACTTTTTCGACGGTCTGTGCCGCCTGCGGTTTGCAGGCGGCGTCTGGTATCACATTTTGTAGTAGGTCTGCGCAAATCCCGCCAAAAGCTCAACGGTGCCGTCAATGCCAAGTGCGGAGCTGTCTGCGCAAAGGCTGAAATTGCTTATATCACCCCAGCGGCGGTCTGTGTAGTAGTTGTAGTATGAAATTCTCTGCTTGTCAATTCGCTTTACATAGCTCTCGGCAATTTTCGGCTCGATTCCGTAAACCTCTGTTGCGCGCTTGACCCTGTCCGCAAACGGGGCGGTAATAAACAGATTAAGCACCCTCTCATGCTCGCGCAGAGCATAATCCGCGCAGCGCCCGATTATTACGCAATCGCCTTTTTCGGCGATTTTTCGCACCGCATTCAGCTGGGCAAAAAACAGCGCGTCATCAAACGGCACACCGCCCTGACCATAAGTGGTGGAAAGCAGATACAAAAAGCTGGTCGTGCGGCGCTCGTCGCTCTCTTCAAAATGATTTTTGTGAATACCGCTGTCCTTTGCGGCAATCTCTATCAGCTTGTTGTCATAGAATTCCATGCCCAGACGTGCAGCCAGCTTTTCGCCTATCTCGCGCCCGCCGCTGCCGTATTCTCTGGTAATTGTAATTATTCTGCCCGACATAATATGCACCTCCGCTCGCTATGCTTTATTACAATTATAGTATAGCATAACGGAAAAGATTTGTCACCGCTTTTCACAAAAATTCGTCAGATACGCTATTGTTTTTGTTGAATTTTACCAAGTTATTTCAGGATTACCTCTGCCAGCTCCGAAGCATTTTTTACAATATGCCTAGGATTATATGCCGAAAGCTCCTCACGGGTTCTGAAGCCCCACAAAACCGCGCAGGCGTCAATGCCCGCGTTTGCCGCTGTCTGCATATCCACGCTGCTGTCTCCGACATACAAAGCCTTTGACTTATCCGGGCAGAATTCTGCGCAGAGCTCCAGTGCAGCGGCAGGGTCGGGCTTTGCGCCAAAGCCGATTCCAAACCCGATAATTCGGTCGAAAACGTCACCGAATGAGGCTTTCAGCAATTCGGTCGAAAATTCGTGCGCCTTGTTGGTGTTTACCGCGCACTTAATTCCCGTATCATGCAGCCTGTGAATAAGCTCCCGCATTCCCTCATACGGCACTGTGCGGTCGGACTTGTGCTCGCTGTAATACTCCATAAAAATATCGTACGTCCTTGCGCGGATGTCTTCTGCGCAGTCAGCGGGCAGCATACGCTCAATAAGCTTAGGGATTCCGTTGCCGACAAATAGCTTGTATGCGTTCTCCTCGTGCTGCGGACAGCCCATTTTCTCCAGCGCGTAATTGCCCGCCGCAGCAAGGTCGCCAATGGTATTCAGCAGCGTTCCGTCAAGGTCGAATATAACCAGTTCGTACATTTGCTGTCATCTCCGTTTTGTTCTGTTTTTCTATATTTTCTTTATCGGGTGACGCACAACCGTTTTCAGCTTTTCGGGCGAAACGCGCCGCGCGTCGGAAAGATATATCTCATGGTGAAGTCTGCTCTCGGAAAAATCCGTATCATAGCCCTGCTCATGCATGAATCTGTGCATCAGTTCAACCGTTTCGGGCTCGTTGTCATACGGTCCGATATGCATACACTGCACACACAAGCCCTCGCTTACGGTCAGGTATTCCAACGGGGAGGTATCTGTGTTTTTCTTGCGTGCAAGCTCATCCACCGCCCAATCAAAATCTGCCCTTGTTACAAAATCAGGCAGACGGATAACCGATATAAACTGAAATCTTTCCTTTGCGGAATAATCTATTTCCTCAATCCCGTCCTGCCACCAGAAGCCCTCAAGCGGAGGTACAACATAGTCGAAATACCCCTCGATTCTGTGGTCGGTCATTTTGCTCATTTTTATGGTAAACGCCGCGCCGTACAGCAAGCCGACAGACCGCTTGTACTCGCTGTCGGGAGCGTTAGGGTCGCCCTTGCCGCGAACCGCAAGATAATGCATTTCGGGCACATCTACAATGGTCGGCTTTTTGGGCGGCTGATAAAATTCCTTGTATTCCTTTT
Source organism: Oscillospiraceae bacterium (assembly GCA_051882575.1). Classification (GTDB taxonomy): domain Bacteria; phylum Bacillota; class Clostridia; order Oscillospirales; family Ruminococcaceae; genus CAG-115. The sequence continues at coordinate 47,454 of JBJESB010000051.1, read as the reverse complement.
TGTAATCAAATGCCATAACGTGCTGCACCTCCGCAATACCAATGATACGCAAAAAAAGCATAGCGTATTAAATTCCGAAACCCGAAACAGCGGCTTGAACGCGTCAAATCCGATTTAATCGGCGTTTCCCTAGTCGCTCTCCATAGCATATTCCGCAAAATTCGGAAGCTCGTCCTTTGTAATGGTCAGCTTGTGATTGTAGCTGTCAAACAAACGCTGCCAGCTTGTATATTTCTCCGAAAGCGTACCGTCGGAGGAAATCACACACTCGCCGCTGCCCACCGAACACCACAGCCACATTGCGTAATCGCGCCGCATATAATCAGCCGAGGGAATCTCGTCGCAGTCGGTGATTGCCATAAGCTTTTTGGTATCGCCGCCTAGCTGCGCAAGCGCAGAAAATCTGCCCGCAAACGAGGCAGGCGACTGCTCGTAAATACTCTGCCCGATAATATCACACAGCCCGTCGCCGGGGTAGAAATCCGCGCTGCTGCCATTCCAGACGTAAATAATATTGTTCAGACGATGATACTCGTTAAGCCTGTCGAAAATAAGCTGCCAGAGCCACTTGTAATTATCTGCGTTGCCGCCCCACCAGTACAGGTTCGTTTCACCAAACGGAAGCGGCTGAAAAATCACGGGTATATTGGCGTTTTTGAACTGCGCAAGCGCCTTTGCAATCTCGTCAATATCGCGCATTAAAGCGCGGCATTCCTTGGTGATTTCGCCGTTTGCAAGCAGACGGTCAAGCCCCGCCTCGTCATAAACCGAAATTGTCTTTTCGGTCACAGCGTCCTCCAGCAGAAATGTGGTATCCTCGCTGAACACACCGCCCTTTTCGGGTGCGCTCCAGTGCCACATAAACGACACAATACCGCCGCTTTTGCCCCATTCCAGCGCAGCTTCAAGCTCACTTTGCGCGGTTTTCTGCTCGCTGCTTTTGGCAGAGGTGTTATATACCAGCTCGCCCGTGCGAATTGCCGGATATCTTCCGGTTTCGGAGAAAATCATATCAATTTCGGCGTTTGTGCCCGGGGTGACATTCTGCGAGGTAAGAATACTGCTGCCGTAGGTGTCGCACAGGTATCTCATCAGACCTATTGCAGCAACCGAAGAATCGCTGCCTGCCATTCTGCGGGATATCTCATAGCAATCGCCTTTAACCCTGTCGGAGCTTTCAACCAGAATATAATCCAACGCAGCGCTGCCGCTGATTACCTCCAGCTCAACCACAGAGGGTCCCGCGGGCAGATAGAGATTATCAACCGAGAACAGCTCAAAATCCGCACTTTCGCAGGCGGGAATATAGTATGTACCCGCGCTTTCGTTTGAAAGCTTGAGCCTGATTACCGCCCCGCCGTATGAATGCGCCGCAAGCGTCATACGGTAATGCTGCGCAGAATCCATTGACGCAATATGCTTTAAGGTCATTCCCTTGTCAAGCACGATATAGCCGTTGCCGTCGTAATCGCCGTCGGTACGGATATTGCCTTCAAACACGCCGCCCTCTGCATTCAGCTTAACACTGATTTCCATGCGGTTTATTTCATATTCCTTTGCGGATACCTCGGCAAAGTATGCCTCCTCGGTAGGCTCTGTTGTTTCGTGCGGGGACTGTGTAAGGGATATCTGCTTTGCGGGAATGCGCGAGCAGCCGCTTAACAGCAGCGCGGACACGCACAGCACCGCAGTGAATTTCTTTAATCGCATAATCTTACTCTATCACAATTTCATCGCCGCTGTGAATTATATCGTCCAGCCGCGCGATTTTACCGTTTACCGTTATTTTGTCCGAATGCGCCAGCAGCTGCGTGGGATTATCCGAAAACGCTGCCAGAATATCCAGAAAAATCAGCTCTCTGCCGTCCTCGGGCTGAGGAAACACTGCGCTTTGCCCGTTGAATACAATTTCAATGCCCTCGCTGTGCGTAAATTGCTCGGGCTGTTCAACGGGCGCTGCCGCTGTGATTACATCACCCGCATTAAGCCGCTGCGAGCCGCTTGCCGTCATGCCGTTAATCATAAGCTCGCCCGAAACGCCCTCTTTTGCGCAAAGCTCTGCAAGGGTGCGGCGGCTTACCGTTACAATTTCATCACCGTTTTCAATATCGCAGTCCGATATCACGGTTTTGCCGTTGATAAGCGCATAGAATCCTGCCGTAACATCCCTGCCCAAAAGCGAAACGGTAAACGCCGACGCATCGGATAAATCCACCACATCCGAAAGCAGCGCCGCAGCGTCCTCGCCGCTTGCCGCAAATGTCACCGTAACCTCGTCGCCCTTGCGCACTGTGGAATTAAGCGCAGCGGGCTTGCCGTTCACCAGAATTTCCGCAGGAGTCATGGGCGTACCGCGCAGCGTCACCCGCTCGCCGTCAAGCGTAAAGGTAAGCGAAGCGCCCGAGCGCCCCATAAGCTTCTCGGGCTTGATTCCGCCCAAAGCCGTAAGCTCAAATACCGTAAGGCGGCTTGTGTCAAGCGCACGGATTTTTCGCCCGTTGAGCGAAATGGTCGTGAAGTCATACCGTATACCGTCAGAAGCAGTAACCGCAATACCAAGCGGTGTAGCGTGTTCTGTGCCGATATTCATGGATTTTGGAGCGGTGATTCCGCGCATAAGCTCGCGCCTTCCAACCGCAACGCGCGACGGGTCAATGCCAAGCCCCTTTGCAATCATTTCGGGCAAAGCCTTTAATTTGCTTCCGCCGCCCGCAAGAAATACCGCCTGCGGAGCTTCGCCGTTTGCCGCTAATATTTCGGAACAGATAGTCTGCGCAAGCTCGTACGCAGGCTGCTCCAGCAGGGCGTCGCGCTCTTGTGCCGTAATGCTGCGCTCGGCAAGCAGAATATCCGTAAAATGAATCTCGCTGTCCTCCGAGCGCTTAATCATTTCCGCGGTGTTGAAATCCACCAGCAGCTTCTGCATAACAGCCTCGGTGATTTCATCTCCCGCAACCGTCGCCATTCCGTAAGCAACCACGCTGCCCCCGCGCGAAGCAGCAACATCTGATGTACCAGCACCAATATCGCACAGCGCAATATTTATCATGCGAAGCTCGGGCGGCACAATAACATTCATTGCCGCTATCGGCTCCAGCGTAAGACCAGCTACATCCAGACCTGCCAAATCAACAGCCGTGCAAAGACTCTCAACCACATACGCGGGCAGAAACGCCGCAATAATCTCGGTTTCCAGCTTCTCACCGCGGTGACCCTCGGGCTTTGCGGAGCGGTAGCCGTCAAGCAGCAGCCCCGTAACGCTGTGACCAACGCAGTAAAATACCGAATCGCCGTATTTCTTCGAAAATTCCGCTTCGGTTGCACGAACCGCTTCAAGCTCCGCCGCCTTTAAGTCCTCCGCAGAAAGCGCCGCCTTGCCCGAAACATCGCACACTGCTCTGCCCCTTGTGGTTTTAAGCGCTCTGCCTGCCGCAGCAATGCACACGCGCGACAGCTTTATCTGATTTCTTCTCTCCAACGCAGAGCGAACAGCCTTTATCGCCTGCGCAACAGCCTCAATATCATCTATCTGACCGTCTGTCATGGCGCGTTTTTCATGCTCAAGGGTTTCCATATCCAGAACCTTAAAGCCGCCCTTTTCCTGCTTTTCCGCAAGAATGCCAACAACGGTGCGCGTACCTATATCCAGTGCAAATATGATATCTCCCTGCTGCTTTTTGGTGCGCTTGGCAGAGTTTGTACTCTTTTTCGCAGAAGCATTGCCCGTTTTTGCAGGTCTGCCGCGCCGGCGCGGCTGCTGTGCGTCACTCATGGAATCACCCTCTTAATAATAATCAGCCCTTCAGCCCTCTCGACTGTCTGTCCATATCCTCAACAACTATGTCGTAAATCTCGCCCAGTGTGGAGCAGTACTCCAGCAGCTTCCATGGCTCGTTGGTATGAAAATGAATCTTCAGAGTTTCCTCGTCGCCTACCGCCAGCAGACAATCCCCCGCAAAATGCTCGGTGATGTAGTCGTTTATCTCATCCTCGTCAAGATTACAGCCGTCGATAAGCAGCTGTGTATCATACTTAAATTCCAGCATGGTTTTCCCTCCGTCTTATTTTCCTACGCAGAAGCGCTTGAACACCTGCGCTATCACCTCGTCGCTTGCGCTCTTTCCCGAAAGCTCGTACACCGCATTCAGCGCCTGCTCCAGCATTACGCCCACAGCGTCGGGAGTAAATCCCGCCCTTACAGCGCCCAGAGCCTCGTCAACGCTTTGCGCCGCACGGATTACACACGCCCGCTGACGCTCGTTTGCAAGAAATCCCGCGCGCGCGTCCAGCTTGTCCAGCTGCAGCCTGCTGCGGACTTCTTCGGCAAGCGCTTTGGCAGCGCTGTCATTCTTTGCGGAAATTCTGATTGGCTTGCCCAGCCTTTCCTCAAGATTACGAATATCATCAGCCGAAATTTGCTGCGGCAAATCGCTCTTGTTAATTATGCAGATAACGCGCTTGCCCGAAAGTAAATCCAGCAGCTCTCTGTCCTCGTCCGAAAGCCCGCGCGAGCCGTCAAACACGGCAAGCACAAGGTCGGATTCAGCAAGCCTCTGGCGCATTATCTCAACGCCGATTCGCTCTATCTCGTCTTGTGTTTCGCGTATTCCCGCGCAGTCTGCAATCTTCAGCGCCGCGTCGCCAAGCAGTACGGTTTCTTCCACAATATCGCGCGTTGTTCCCGCAATATCCGAAACAATGCTGCGCCTGTGACCCGCAAGCAGATTCATCAGCGTGGATTTGCCCGCGTTGGGCTTTCCGACTATTGCACAGGATATTCCCTCGCGCAGCATTCTGCCCGTATCATAGCCCTCAAGCAGCTGCGAAAACTCACTGCGTACCGCTTCCAGCCTTTGGGTGAGCCATTCCTCGGTTACAATCGGGGTGTCGTCCTCGGGGTAGTCTATCCATGCAGAAATCTGCGCAGACATCTCCATTATCATATCTGCGATATGCTCTGCGCGGTGGTATAATGCGCCCTCGCGCTGCGAATTTGAGCAGCTTAATATCTGCTCGCCCTGTGCGCTGATTATATCTGCGACAGCCTCTGCCTGCGTAAGCGACAGCTTGCCGTTAAGCAGCGCTCTTTTGGTAAACTCGCCCGCCGCCGCAGGCTCTGCGCCCGCCTTTATGCAGGCGGACATCACGCGCTGCGTTACATACAAGCCGCCGTGGCAGGATATCTCTGCGGTGTCCTCGCCCGTGTAGCTGTGCGGAGCTCTGAACATCAGCAAAACACCGTCGTCCAGCTGCTCGTCGCCGTCGTGAATTTTACCGTATGCCGCGCGGTAGCCCTCAAGCTCTGCGGCGCTTTTGCCCGAAACCGGCGAAAATACCCTGGCAGCAACCGCCGCAGCATTCTCGCCCGAAATGCGTATCACCGATATTCCGCCGACCGCTGCGGGCGTTGCTATTGCACAGATTGTTGACATGGTTTATCTTCCTTACTTCTTCTTGCCGAAAAGATTTGCAAAAAAGCCCTTTTTTTCAGCCTTTTTCTCGGTTTTTTCAGCCGCGGGAGCTTCTTCCTCCGCAAACACATTCAGCAGAATGGGCTTTGTTTTAAATTCCTCCGCCGTATCATTCAGCAGATAGGTATATATTCTTGTGGGGCGCTGAACCTCATAGTCCGATAGATTATCGCACTGCATAACCTCCGAAAGCTTCTCGCACATTCTCTCGGGTATGCTCTCCGCCGCACCCGCATAGTATTCCTCGCAGGCAATGTTATACTCCTCTGCGGGATTTCTGCCCGCAATCTGCGTCAGGTGTATTCCCTCGCGAAGATATGCGGTATAATCAAGGTAATCGCACCAGAATTCGTTAAGCATGGAAAGCAGGATTCGGTTCTGCAGCTTTTGCAGCGGCTCTTCGCCGTATTTCCTCACAGCCTGCTCATATTGCTCGGCGGAATACTCCTGCCAGAACTCCGAGTTGTAGCTGCCGTCAAGCAGCGAGGCTCTGCGGCTGAAGGTCTGCTCGCGGTGCTTTTCGCCTATCATGGTGTATTTCAGCAGCTTTACGCGCTCGTCAAAGGTATCGCCCTCCGAGATTCGCTGAATACGCTCCGCCTCTTTAAGCAGGGTTTTGTCCTGCAGTGCGCCGCTTACAAACTCACTCGGATAATGTCTGCCCGAAACCAGCGATTTAAGGTCAAACCTTGTCATAATCTCATCATCCAGCGCCGCGAAAAATCTGCTCTCGCCCACATCGCCCTGTCTGCCCGCTCTGCCGCGCAGCTGCTGCGTTATGCGGGAGCTTTCGCGCATTGATGTTGCAAGCACCAGCAGCCCGCCTGCGGAAACCACAAAATCCTTGTCCGCACAGTCCTCGCCGCCCAGCTTGATATCAACTCCTCTGCCCGCCATATTGGTGGAAATAGTAACCGCGCCGCGTTCGCCCGCCCGCGCAATTATAGAGGCTTCCTCGGCGTTGTTCTTGGCGTTGAGCACCTTGCACTCAATTCCGTCAGCCCTTAACTGCTCGGCTATCTCCTCGGATTCCTCAATGCTTTCGGTGCCTACCAGTACGGGGCGCTGAATCTCCGCCGCCTGCTTTACCGCCTCCAGAATTGCGCGGCGCTTTTCTGCGGCATTATAATACAATTCAAGCGGTCTGTCGGTACGTTTGCACGGAAGTCTTGTGGGAATAACATCAATATCCAGCGCGTACAGCTTTGCAAACTCATCCTTTGCCTGCTGCGCTGTGCCCGTCATACCCGAAAGCTTCTCGTAAAGTCTTGCGTAGAATTGCAGCGCAATGCTGCCCATAATTCTGCCGCGCGACGTGATTTTAAGTCCGTGCTTTGCCTCAACCGCGGGCTGTAATTCACCCGGAAACACTCTGCCCACAGCCGCTCTGCCCGTAAATTCATCAATAAGCAGAACCTTGCCGTCCTGTATGATGTAGTCCTTGTTTTCGGTCAGGATAACACGCGCCTTGATACACGCGCAAATCTTTGCCAGAAGCCCTGCGTTCCCGGCGGCGTATATCTCACAGCCGAATATTTCCTCGGCTTTGTCTGCGCCCTCGTCGGTAAGATAAATGTTGCGGCTTTCTTCATCAAAGCTGTAATCATCCTCGGTAAAGCCCGCAACCTTTGCGTAAACCGCAGCAGTCTCGCTGCTGTCCTCGGCGGCTAAATCGCCCGCAATTACCAGCGGGATTCTCGCCTCGTCTATCAGAATGCTGTCTGCCTCGTCAACAATAGCGCACTCAAGCTTTTCGGGGAAAATCTGCCCCTCGGCGGCGTCGGTAACAAAATCGCGCAGATAATCAAAGCCTGCTTCCTTGGCGGTGACATACAGCACCTGCTTTTGGTACATTGCCCTGCGCTCTTCCCGCGGAGTCTGCTCGGTAATATACCCTACGGATACTCCCATTTCGTCATATACGGGCTTCATCCACTCATAGTCGCGCTTGGCAAGGTAATCGTTAAATGTAAGCACATGAACGCGCTTGCCGTTTATCGCATCATAACACGCCGCAAAAACAGCCGCCAAAGTCTTGCCCTCGCCCGTCTGCATCTGCACCATTCTGCCCTCGCACAGCGAAGCCGCCGCAGAAAGCTGCTCGTCAAACGGCGTGATTGCCAGAGTTTTCTGCACGGCAGCAGCGCACCGCGCAAATATCTGCGGCATTTCGCTGCCGCTTGCGCCGCCCTGCTCCATAAGTGCCTTGGTCTGCGCTATCAATGATTTTTTATCCACAATTAGTCCCTTACCTTCAGCTCAAAGCCTGCGCAGTCCTTTTGATTCTCTCAACCCGTCTGCGCAAATCATTCTCGCAGTTATCCAGCCAGCGCGAAATTGTGCGCGTGGTCTGACCGCTGCGCGACATCTCAACCAGCCTGTCAAAGCTCACCCATTTTGCCGCGCAGACCTCCGTGGACTGCAATTTAAGGTCCTCCAGCGAAGCGTCTGTGTGCGTAATGTAGAAATCCCTCAGCATACTATCGGTTATCATAGACCACTGCCGCTCGATATCTCGCGCCGTGATACGAATGCCTGTTTCCTCGCGAAGCTCGCGCACTGCCGCCTCCTCGCTGGATTCCCCGCTCACAGCGCAGCCACCCGAGCATTCCCACTTGCCTCCGCTGGTTTTCTCGGGTACTCTCTGTGTAAGAAGCACCTCTCCATTGCTGTTTACGGTCATAATCTGCACCACAATGTGATACTCCCCGCGTGAAATGGGCGCGCCGCGCTGAACCAGCTTGCCCAGCGGGCGTCTGTCAATTGTATAAAGGTCAAAATACTCCATCACACGCGTCCTTCCTGTGCGGAAAGATTCTTCTTGATAAGCTCGCAGCGCTGCTTTACGCAATCTGCCGAGCGCAGAGGGTCAGACGGTGTGTTGAAGGTATAATCCATCAGCTGCTCAATCGTCGTGGAAGCAACATGAAGTCTTGTATCAGAGGATGCGTAATAGATATATACGTCGCCGTTCTCGCGTACAATCGCGCCGTTTGTGAATGCAACATTTGATACATCGCCGACGCGTTCCTCGCCCTGCGGCGCAATAAACAGTCCCGACGGGCTTGCAATCAGCTTTGAGGGGTCGTTGAGGTCGGTTGCAAAAACATAAATAACATAGCGCAGACCCGCAGCTGTATTTCTCACGCCGTGCGCAATGTGAATCCAGCCCTTGGGCGTCTTTATGGGAACAGCGCCCGCGCCGTTCTTGACCTCTGTTATTGTATGATAGATTCTTGGGCTGATAACCTTTTCTTCCGTACACAGAACAGGGTTTGTGATATCCTCGCACAGTGCAAAGCAGATTCCGCCGCCCGAGCCTGTGGATATGAAATCATCCTGAGGTCTTGTATAGAATGCGTACTTGCCGTCAACAAATTCAGGGTGAAGCACAACATTTCTCTGCTGCGGCGACTTTGATTTCAGATTAGGCAGACGCTCCCATGTAATCAAATCCTTTGTGCGTACAATGCCCGCCTGCGCGGTTGCAGCCGAAAGGTCATTGCTCGATGTATCCTTGCTTTCGGAGCAGAACACGCCGTAAATCCAGCCATCCTCATGCTGCGTGAGTCTCATATCGTAAACATTGGTTTCCTCGGGGCAGGTATCGGGCAGAATTACCGGATAATCTCTGAAGCGGAAGCCCTCTGTCGGGCTGTCGCTTTCGGCAACCGCAAAGAACGACTTTCTGTCGTTGCCCTCTACACGCGCAACAAGGCAGTACTTGCCGTTGAGATACACAGCGCCGGAGTTCATAACCGCATTTATTCCCAGACGCTCCATAAGGTTGGGGTTATCCTCGTACGAGTAATCGTATCTCCACAAAACCGGCGCATGAGCCGCTGTAAGAACAGGGTTTTCATATCTTGTGTAAATTCCGTTGTAAAAATCGCTCGGGGGATTGTGTCGGCGGATAAGCCGCTCCTGCTCAACAATCAATTTGTCAAGTCTTGCGTTAAATTCCTCTTTTGTCAGCATAATAATAAATTCCTTTCTGTCAGTGACCGCAGAAATCCTCTGCCGCACTAAAAATACTATATTCCTTTTTATTATAGCATAGTTTGCCCATTATTGCAAGACAAATTACCGCTGTTTCGTCAGAAAATTAACGCATAATAAAAATCTGCCGCAGAATTTCCTTCTGCGGCAGCATTTTTGTATTCTGTTATTTCCCGCCTGCGGCGTCAATTCGGTTGATTGCTCTCTTCAGCTTCAGCTCTGCCAGCATAAGCTCGTTCGAGCTGCTGCTTGACTTTGCGGCAGAGATACGCTCCTCGGCAGTCTGCTTGGCGTTCTTGGCGCGCTCTACATCAATTTCGTCAGCCCATTCGCAGGACTGCACCAGAATTACCGTCTTGTCCTTGCTAACCTTGATAATTCCGCCTGATGTTGCCGCGCTTTTGAATGCGCCGTCTACCATTACGCGCATCTGACCTATTCCGAGAGCCGCGCAGTACGGCTCGTGCCCGTTGAGTATGCCGACATCGCCCACAGTTGTGCGAACGATTATCTGCTCGGTCATTCCGTCAAAGAATGTCTTTTCGGGCGTGATAATCTGCAGCTTAAACGGAGTCATCAGATTCAATCCTTTCGCGGGGAATCAGCCTGCGTAGCTTACAGGCAGCTTATCCCATATTCTTTGCCTTTTCTACCGCTTCCTCAATCGTTCCGACAAAGAGGAATGCAGACTCGGGCAGGTCGTCGTGCTTGCCCTCGATAATCTCCTTAAAGCCGCGTATGGTTTCCTTAAGCGGAACGTACTTGCCCTCCATGCCCGTAAACTGCTCTGCAACAGAGAACGGCTGCGACAGGAAGCGCTGAATCTTTCTGGCTCTGGAAACCGTCAGCTTATCCTCGTCGGAAAGCTCGTCCATACCAAGAATTGCAATGATATCCTGAAGCTCGTTGTAACGCTGGAGAATAGCCTGAACGTCACGCGCAACCTTATAGTGCTCCTCGCCGACAATATCGGGCGTAAGTATTCTCGAGGTACTGTCAAGCGGGTCAACCGCAGGGAAGATACCCATTGACGAGATGTTTCTCGAAAGAACCGTAGTAGCGTCGAGGTGCGCGAATGTGGTAGCGGGAGCAGGGTCTGTAAGGTCATCCGCAGGAACATAAACAGCCTGAACAGATGTGATAGAGCCCTTCTTTGTGGATGTGATACGCTCCTGCAAAGCGCCCATTTCTGTTGCCAGAGTCGGCTGATAACCAACCGCAGAGGGCATTCTTCCCAGCAGAGCGGAAACCTCCGAGCCTGCCTGTGTAAATCTGAAGATGTTGTCTATGAACAAAAGCACGTCCTGACCTTCCTTGTCACGGAAGTACTCTGCCATAGTAAGTCCCGAAAGAGCAACTCTCATTCTTGCTCCCGGCGGCTCGTTCATCTGACCGTAAACAAGCGCCGTCTTGTTGATAACGCCCGACTCGGTCATCTCTCTGTAAAGGTCGTTACCCTCACGGGTACGCTCGCCTACGCCGGTAAATACCGAAATTCCGCCGTGCTGCTTTGCAACGTTGTTGATAAGCTCCATGATAAGAACTGTCTTACCAACGCCCGCACCGCCGAACAGACCTATCTTACCGCCCTTAAGGTACGGCGCAATCAGGTCAACTACCTTGATACCCGTTTCAAGTACCTCGTTGGATGCCTCCTGCTCCTCAAAAGCGGGGGCGGGACGGTGGATTTCCCACCTCTCCTCGGTTTGGGGCTGCGGCTTGTTATCAACGGCGTCGCCCAGCAGATTGAAGATTCTACCGAGGGTTTCTTTGCCGACAGGCACCTTGATAGAAGCGCCTGTATCAACGGCATCCATACCTCTGACAAGACCATCAGTGCTGCCCATAGCAATGCAGCGTACGATGTTGTCACCGATATGCTGCGCTACCTCGACAACAAGCTTCTGACCGTTATTGTCAATCTCAATAGCGTTGAGCAGTTTGGGCAGCCTCTCGGGAGCAAATCTGATATCCAGAACTGCGCCGATAACCTGCACAATAGTGCCGACATTCTGATTTGTCATTTGCGTCTTTTTCCTTTCTTATAGGAATTGCCGAACCATTCTCGCCGTTCGGCTGCGGCATTATCCCTGCGCGGATGCGCCGGATACAATATCTATAATCTCTGTTGTAATGCTTGCCTGTCTTGCGCGGTTGTACAGCAGCGACAGAGTTTCCGTCATGGTGTCGGCGTTGTCTGTTGCAGATTCCATTGCCGTGCGGCGCGCGCCCTGCTCCGAAGCATACGACTCTACCACCGCGCACTGGATAAGGCTTGCCATAAAGCGCGGAACAATTCTGTTGAACACCGCCTCAGGCGAGGGGTCGTACGTCATAGCGCCGTAATTGTCCAGCTGCTGCGTCTGCATTGGCAGAACAGCCATCTGCTGCGGCTCCTGCGAAAGCGTTGAGATAAACATCGTATAGAACAGCTGCACGTCGTCTACCTCGCCCTTTCTGAAAAGCTCAACGGCAATCTCCGTGATATCCTGCGCCTGCGCAGGCTTGATATTTTCAGCTATATCACCGAACGCTGCCACAACCTCATAGTCGTGCTTTGTAAAATATTCAATCGCCTTCTTGCCGATTGCGATTATCTTCGGTTTTTCTGCGTCCTGCTCATGGGCAGCCGCAGCCATCTTGAGGACATTGGAATTATAGCCGCCCGCAAGACCTCTGTCACCCGCAATTACAATGAAAAGGCGGTGCTTAACCGTTCGCTTTTCGGTAAAAACGGTAGAGAAATCGGTATTAGCCGACGCAATCTCGCACATGGACTCGTAAAGCGCTTCAAAATAAGGTCTTGCCTGCTCTGCTCTTGCCTTTGCCTTGCGCAGCTTGCTGGATGCTACCAGCTCCATTGCGTTTGTAATCTGTCTGGTAGACGCAACCGACTTGATACGGCGCTTGATGTCCTTCATATTACCCGTAGCTATAATATCACCTCCTGTTATTCACCTTAAGGAGCTGCAAATCAGCCGATTTGATTTCTGATGATGCAGTTATGACCGCCATTCTCATCCTCGACCTTTCTGCAGCAATAACCGGACCCCATTGCTTCAAGCAGAGCAATGTTCATGTTGTCGGTTTCAGCCTTGGTAAGCGTTCTTCCCGCCAAAATGCTTACGCCGTTTGCTCCGTATCTTATAACGGGGGAATTATACTCTTGCGATAGCCCGGCAATGTATTCATCACCGACAGCGCCCTTGTAGCTTACCGTAATCCTGTCGCCGCTTACTTCCGCGACGCATACATACCCAAGCTCGGGGAATCTCCCTGCGGCAGTTACCGCAGCCAGCGCAGCGCTTGTCGGCAAATTGCCGCCCGAGCGTTTCTTCTTTGCCAGAACGCAAATCAGAATAATACCCGCCGCAAGCAAAAGAACGCCCAAAATCACCCAAGGCAGAAAACCGAGTACACTACTTTCTTCCATGAGTCCGATTACCTCTTACTGCACATTATCGTCCGTAGTGATGTATCTTACCTTCTTCTCAATGTAGAGCCAAGCCACGGCAGCCAAAGTAAGAACGCTAAGGCAAAGTGCAACTATGCTCATAACAAATGAAGCCTGTTTCATAATTTACTCCTCTCCGGACATTATGTCCTGCGCATTAAAGTCCCTTGACAAAATCCTCGGCAAACTCCTGAAGCAGAGTCTTAAGCTGCTCCTCTATCTCCGCGGACATTACCTTTTCGGTTCTAATGGATTCGAGAATCTCGGGGTGATTGGTCTTGATATGCTCCAGCAGCTCCTTCTGGTACTGCTTGATTTTTTCAACGGGGATAAGCGCCAGCAGATTGTTGATTACCGCATAGATAACCACTACCTGCTCCTCAACCTCCAGCGGCGAATTCTGGTCCTGCTTGAGTACCTCAACTATGCGCTCGCCCTTTGCCAGTCTGTCCTTGGTATCCTTATCAAGGTCGGAACCGAACTGTGCGAAGGATTGCAGCTCGCGGTACTGCGAGTAGTCGAGCTTAAGCGTACCCGAAACCTTCTTCATAGCCTTAATCTGAGCAGAACCGCCGACACGCGATACCGAAATACCGGGGTTTACAGCAGGTCTTACGCCCGAATTGAACAGCTCGGTTTCAAGGAATATCTGACCGTCTGTAATCGAAATTACATTTGTAGGAATGTAAGCCGATACGTCGCCTGCCTGTGTTTCGATAATAGGCAGCGCAGTCAGCGAGCCGCCGCCGTAGTCCTTGTTAAGACGCGCTGCGCGCTCGAGAAGTCTTGAATGCAGATAGAATACATCACCGGGGTACGCCTCACGTCCCGGCGGGCGCTTAAGCAGCAGCGAAAGCGCTCTGTAAGCTACCGCGTGCTTTGAAAGGTCGTCGTATACAATCAGTACATCCTTGCCCTGCTCCATAAAGTATTCGCCCATTGTACAGCCCGAATACGGCGCAATGTACTGCAGGGGCGCAAGCTCCGAAGCGGTGGAGGATACAACTATCGTGTAATCCATAGCGCCGTTGGTTGTAAGAGTATCAACAACGCCCGCAACCGTGGAATTTTTCTGACCTATCGCTACATAGATACAGATAACATCCTTGCCCTTCTGGTTGATGATTGTATCAATAGCAATAGCCGTCTTACCTGTCTGACGGTCGCCGATAATCAGCTCACGCTGACCTCTGCCTATGGGTATCATGCTGTCAATAGCCTTGATACCTGTCTGGAGCGGTACTGTTACCGGCTCTCTTGTGATAATACCCGAAGCAATCTTCTCAATCGGGCGCTTTTCCTTTGCAAGAATTGCACCCTTGCCGTCGATAGGCTGACCGAGTGAGTTTACAACTCTGCCCAGCAGCTCCTCGCCGACAGGAACGGCAACGATTCCGCCTGTGCGCTTAACCGTGTCGCCTTCCTTGATGTCTGCGTCAGAACCGAGCATTACCGCGCCTACAAAATCCTGCTCCAGATTGAGCGCCATGCACTGCACGCCGTTGTCAAACTCCAGCAGCTCGTTAAGCATACACTTCTCAAGTCCGTGAATGCGCACGATACCATCGCCGACCGTAACCACCGTGCCGATATCGCCGAGCTGGATTTTCGCGTTGTAATTCTTGATACGGTTCTTTATCAGACCCGTTATTTCATCGGGGCGTAAATCCATTTAATACATCCCTTTCTGTCATATTTTCGGGAATCTCTTCCCGCCGCAGGCTCATTCCGAAGCGCGGTCAGCCGATTACTCCGCTGAGCTCGTTCTTCAGCGCGTTAAGCCTTGCCCTGACGCTTCCGTCATAACGCGTTGTGCCGTAGTCGATAATCACGCCGCCGATAATCGACGGGTCGAGCTTCTCCGTAAGAATAATGCTCCTGCCCGTAACCTTCGACATACGCTGCGTAATCTCCCCGCGGAGCTTCTCCGTAAGGGGAGCGCTTGAAGTAACCGTTATCTCCGCAATCTTAAAGCGGTCGTTGTACATCTCGCGGAACGTTCTCACAATGCCGTCAAAGCAGGAGAACCTGCCGCGCTGCGCAAGCACGCCCATAAGATTTGTGCAAAGCTCGCTTACGCCGCCCTGCTTTGCGATTTCAGCGGCAAAATCCGCCTTTTCCTGTATGGAGATAGTCGGTGTATCCATTATTTTAATGAATTCGGGGTTCTCGGCAAAAATCTTCTCCAGAGCCGTCAGCTCGTTAAGAAAAACCTCCAGCTTGTCGGGGGCTTCCTCTGCGCACAGCTCGAAGAACGCTTCGCCGTATACCTTTTCAGCCTTGTCGTTCATAAAATTCCTTTCTGAATAACGCCGTTTCAAGCCTTATGTGCTCATGCGCATCATTCCGCAGAGCCAACCTCCGCCAAAAACCTCGAGATTATCTCCTCGTTATCCTTCTCCGAAATTTCCTTCTCAACGACCTTGGTGGCAGCCATAACTATCATCTCGGACAATTCATCCTTGATTTCGTTTACGGCGCGCTTCTTGTCGCGCTCAATAGCTTCCTCTGCCTTCGCTCTGATTTCAGCAGCGTGAGCGTTTGCCTCGCTGATGATTTCAGCCTCGCGCGCCTGCGCCTTTTTAACCGCCTCGTTCATCATGGACTCGGCAGCCTGCTTGGCATTGGCGAGCATTTCGTTGTACTCCTGCTCGGTTTTTTCCGCAGACTCCTTAGCGCGCTGCGCCTCCGCTATTTCTGCGGCAGCCATTTCCTTGCGCTTGTCGAGTATGCTGCAAACCGGCTTGTACAGAAAGATTCTGAATATCAGAAAGATTATGAGCGTGTTGATCAGGGTGAATACTATTGTTCCGGGGTCGATAGATACCAGCGCAAGCGTCTGCTGCGCGGATGATGCCGCCTCGCTTACAACATTCAGCATTGCCTATGCTCAACTCCTTCCTTATGCAATAGTGCTTTATCAGCCCTTGAGATTTGCAATGGCATTTGTCAGCGTACCGAACAGCGGGTTTGCATAAAGGAGAAGCAGAGCGATAACAAGAGAGTAAAGACCTGTTGTTTCCGCAAGAGCGTCACCGATAATCATTGTTCTTGTAACAGCGCCCGAAGCCTCAGGCTGTCTGCCAATAGCCTCTACTGCCTTGCCTGCACAGAAGCCCTCACCGATACCCGGGCCGAGACCTGCAATCATTGCTGTACCTGCGCCCAGTGCAGAAGCGCCAAGAACAATGGCATTTACTATCATTTCTGTTTCCATAGTTTATATCCTCCGTGAAAATTTATACTTATTCCCGTATGGGAAAGCAGCCTGTTGGTAATTACTCCTCGCAGTCAGCGCCCGAAACATACGCCATTGTCAGCATAGCGAATATGTACGCCTGCATAACCGCCGAGAAGATATCAAAGTAAAGCGACGCAACCGCGGGTACAAGGATTGCAAAATACCCGAGCGCGAAGTAGACAAGTCCGCCGATAACCATACCCGCAACCATGTTGCCGAACAGACGCAGCGCCTGCGCCAGCGGGTTGGAAAACTCACCGATAATGTTGAACGGAAGCATGAACGGCAGCGGCTCGACAAACGCCTTGAGATAGCCCTTGACCTTGCCTGTTTTTGCGCGGTTGTACTGCGTAAGCGCAAAGGTAATCAGCGCAAACGCGCCCGTTACCGAAACATCCGCCGTAGGATTGCGCAAGCCCAGCAGGCTCATCAGATTGTTAATCAGGATAAAGCAAAGCAGCGCGCCGATATAGGGAGTGTACGACTTGTACTTTCTGCCCATACTGCTGTCCACCATGTCCTGAACAAATCCAACCAGCATTTCCGCTGCTGCCTGTCTGCGGGTTTTGGGAATAACCTCCATCTTATGCGTCAGCACAAGGAACAGCACCAGAAGCATCAGAATTACAATCCACTGAACCACTATGGACTCCGTAAGATTCCATGTGATTCCGAAAAGCTCAAAGCTTGCAACCACAAGCGGACCTTTCACCGTAAATCCCGCCTCTGCCGCCATAAGCAATGCAGACATCCAATCATCCTCCTTCGGACAGACTCACTGCCCTTTTTCTTTTATCGCTCTTATTGTGATAGCGATTCTCGGGAAAAAAATAGGCAGAATCGCCGTCATAAGATTTATCCATGGTATCAGCGCAGCGCCCACAAGCGCAGCGAAAATCCCAAGATATCGCAGACAGTACATACTGTTCATATAGGTCTGCGCAGATTTTGCGTCGCGCCGCCGCACCGCATTCTGCGCCGTCCTGCCCAGTAGGTAGAAATTCCCGACGCATACCGCCGTACCCCACAGCCAGCCCGTGAACAGGGTCCAATCGTACCCCGCCGCAAAGAACAGCACAATAAGCACCGCCGCATATACTCCGCTTATTGCAAGGAAATACGGCGCAAGCGCCTGCATTTCCTCGGTTACTATAAGTTTTTGTTTTTTACCTGCCATGGTCGTCATAATAGTCGTTGTCCTTCGGATTGCTGTAAGACCTTGTGTACTTGCTCTTGTCGTCTTTTCCGTAGCGCGCCACAAGCTGCGCCAGAAAATTCACCGCGCCGCCCAGCATAAATATTATGCCCAGAGCCACACAAATTCCCATAGCCCAATCCGGCCAGCCGAAATACTGCACAGCGTAATGCCCGCCCACTATAAACAGCAGCAGCGGCGCCAATATAACGAAAGATATCTGACTTACCACCGCATACACCGAAAGCGGATTGTTGTTTCTGCCCGCCATCAGTAAACCAGCTGCGTCAGACGCCACTCGCCGTTTTCGTTCTTTATCATCTTTGTTTCCAGAACAGAATCCTTGTTTTCGTCGGTGAGCGAAGCTGCGTCAACTCCATCAAGATATACCGTAAGCTCGCACTCGGTTTCGCTTGTGGGCTTTACCGCAATGCGAATGGTTGACCAGTCGTGCTTGTAGTCAATCGGTGCAAAATCCTCGCTGATACCAAGCACCGTTTTTGTTACATATACGGGCGCAGCAGGCGCTTCCGACGTACCCTCGGCGGGTTCTTCTGCGCGCTCCTGAATCTCGCGGTTTTGATACACTGCAAGCCCGTTGCCGTCAATGTTGGTGATTATCCGCTCCGCCTCTGCCTCAACAAATACCGAATTAACAAGCGAAGTAATCTGCGAAAGCTCGGTGTACTCCGAGCTGTTTACGGTATATATTCCGTCCTCGGGGCGGTTGCCGTACGGCTCGTCGTTGTGCGCAAGACCCTCGATAACATACAGGCGCAGAACCTTGTAGCTGTCAAGGAAAAGGTCGTGCGCCGCATAGCCGCATTCCTCAATAAGCTGCTCCGAAGCCATAAATGGCTGCCCGGATGAAACCTGTGAGCTTGTTTGCTGCACGGGCTTTTTGTTATTTGTAGTAACCATAAGAATTATAACCGCAGCAAGCGCCAGCACAGTTACAATAATTGTGGAAACAAGCGGTATTAAATTATTGGTTGAAGTCTTTTTACTGCTCATATCAATACCTTTCGCGAATTATTCGGGTATGTATCAATCGTTGCCGCTGCCGCCCTTGGCGCTGCTGTCAAAGGTAATAGCCTCGGGGAAAATATTGCGGCTGTCCTCTTTGGAGAGGAAGGTGGTATTTACATAGCCCTGAATAATTGCGCCGTCGGTAACTGCGATTGTAGAAGCGTTGATATCACCGAAAACCACAGCGTCGCGCTTAAGCTCCGCCTTGCCGACAATATCCAGCTTGCCTCTGATTCTGCCGTTAACATCCGCAACCTGGCTTGTAAGGTCGCCGATAAGAATAGTATCTCTGTCCATGCGCATGTTACCCCTAAGGGTAACATTCCCCTGCATTGCCGCGCTTACCATGTTCGCGTTGTGGCAGGTGATATCGCCTACAATTTTACCCGACATATCAATATTGCGCGTGGTTTCAACATTGCCGCGAATATTGCCGTCTACCTGCATATTTGCAAGCGAGCGAATATTTCCGTCAATAACGGTATTCTTTGAGATAATCGTAACCTCATCCGTATCGGAAGGCGCTTCGTCAGACGGCGCTGCGCCGCCTGCGGCAGGGGGTACATTCCCGCCCGAGTATCCTCCGTTTGGAGCATACCCGCCATAGCCCGCATTGTCATACGGAGAAGCCGCCATTCCCGCAGGAACAGCAGGCGCGGCAGCCTGTGGCGCTGCGGGAGCAGGCTCCTGCACGGGCTGCTGTGTGTAGGGCGGCAAACCGTTCGTATCCTGAACATTCTGAACACTGCCCGCGGCAGCATCCGGCTGAACTGCGGCAGCGCCCTGCTGCGCAGACTCGGGATTCTCGGTCAGATATTTATCAAGCTCGGTAGGACCGGCAGGACTTTGCGCTCCTTTATCTTCCAGCCCGTCTTTTTTCCACAATTCCTTTACAGCCTGCGAAAAGTTATCTTTCAGACCCATTTTCTTGTCCTTTCTGGATACTCGTGTTTCCCCTAATAAATTTTTGATTATGCAAACGGTCCAACAAACTGAACCGGCTTTGTATCGTTATGTATGCAATCCAGCTTATATCCCTCGGCAACCAACACTCTAAGCACGTCATCCAGCACATACACCGTGTTCTCGCGCGCTGCCGAATCGTGCATCAGCACTACCGAGCGATAATTTCCCGCAATATCAGAGGGAATTGAATTATACATCTCTGTCCATGTTGCGCCGCCTGCGTCGTTGCTGTCAACGTTCCAGTCAAAATAACGGAAGCCGCGCCTTGACATCTCTGCAATGATGTCGTCGCGCACATTCTCATCAAAATCGTTGACGCTGCCGCCGGGGAATCGGAAAATCTCTGTTTTTACGCCCGTTGCCTCATAGATAATGCTCCAAGCCTCGTAGAAATCCTCAAGGAATGCCTCGGTGCTAGCATAAATCTTTTTGTAATCATGCGACGCGCTGTGAACGCCTATCGAATGACCTGCCTGCGTGATTTTTCGCAGCAGCTCAAAGCATTCGTCCGTGCGGCTGGGTACTACAAAAAAGGTCGCCTTGACATTGTGCTTTTCCAGATAATGCAGCACAGAATAGGTATTCGCGGAAGGTCCGTCGTCAAACGTGAGATAAACAGTGCCCTCCTCCCGCACAAAATCGGCGGGGCAGCTAACCTGCATATCCGTGTGGATTGCAGCATACGGGCTTTCGGGCTGCGCCTGTACAGGCTCTGCGCTCTGTGCTTCAACCGTCGGCACTGTCGGCGTTGAATCCTCTGCCGAAGCCGCGGGCGCAGCAGGCTCTGTTTTTTCTGCGGAAGAAGTCACGGGCTTATCAGCCGTAACGCCCCTTGCCGCCAGATACTCTGCGAGCTTGCGGTCGTCGAGACCGCTGTATTGATATAATTTATAAAATTCTTCTACGGTTGCGGCGTTGCCGCCGCCAAGCATAGCATTTCTGTAAGACAGCACTTCATTCTCGCGCTTGATGCTGTCAAGCTCGGCATTGGTATTAAAAAGAAGCACAGCAAACACAATGCAAAGCAACAGCGGCACAAAGAACACTATTGCAAGCACTGTCTTTATCAGCACCTTAAAAAATTCAACGCTGCCAAACTTCATCCTTCAATACTCTCCGAACAATATTCGCGTATAGCGCGAAAGGCGGCAAAATACTCTTTCCGCCTATTATATAATACAATATTAAATGCGTTTTGTCAATAGAAAGCGCTGCAAAAGCCTGCCGCTGACAGCAAAATCGGTATAACTGCGGCAGACCCCTGTTATTTCAAAAATCAATCCTCAATATAAACGCGCTTCATCTTCTGTTCTTCAAGGGGCTTGTCCGACGCATTTGTCTTAACTGCGGCTATTTCATCCACAACCTCAATACCCTCTGTAACTCTGCCGAAAGCAGCGTACTGACCGTCGAGGAAAGTGGAATCATTGTGGACAATAAAGAACTGCGAGCTTGCGGAGTCATAATTCATAGCGCGAGCCATTGAGATAGTACCGCGAGTGTGGCTAAGGCTGTTTGCAACTCCGTTTGCAAGGAACTCACCCTTGATTTTCTCCTTTGAGCCGCCCATACCCGTACCTGTGGGGTCGCCGCCCTGAATCATAAATCCGCTGATAACTCTGTGGAAAATGAGCCCGTCATAAAAGCCCTCGCCAACCAGCTTGAGGAAGTTCGCAACCGTAATCGGCGCCTTGTCGGGGCAAAGCTCCAGCTTAATCTTGTGACCGTTCTCCATTTCAATAACAACCATGATAATTTCTCCTTAAAAGTATTTCTGAAAATTACTGTACTGTACTATTATACACCTTTTTGCCAATAAAGTCAATTGAAAAGTACATTTTTTCCAAATAAAATACTCCCCGACTTTAATCGGGGAGTCAACAGTATTATCTCATCAGTATCCCGAGCCCTCGGAAAGAACATACACATCCACATAAACAGCGCCCCATCTGCAGCTGTCGCCGTAGTGGTCGTATCTGTTGCCAAAGTACAGGTCAACCAGCACCGTGCCTTCCATCATGCCCAGACCCGTATCCGCAGCAATTGCGTAGCCGTAAACTCTTGAGCCGTCCTGCGCAACGATATAGAGCTCGCTGCCGTAGGGTATTACGTTCGGATTTACCGCAACCGTGCCGATTTCAGCCTTTCTGCCGCTTGCGGTGTATGCGCCGTAGCCTGCTGTGTATGCGGTGCTCTTGCCCGAAATAACTCTTGTGTAGCTTTCGGGGATTCCGTCAACCAGCTTAAGCTGATAGGGGTCAGCCATCTTTGCGTAAGGCTCTGCGGACGCCGTGCCGCGCTCAATTACCTCTGTTACGGGCTGTCTGGTCACTATATCGCTGACCATTTCCTGACCCGCAAGAACGCCGTCAACATATTTTTCCTTGACGTAGTAGGTTCTCTCTCCCGCAGCTCCTGCGGTAACAACTCTTTCGGTGCCAATAACAAGGTTGGAATTATCAATATACTCGGTCTCGTAAGCTATTTCCGATGTGCTCTCGCGCATTTCATAGCTAACGCGCGTAACCGTTATCTGCATTCCGTCAAAGGTGCTTTCGTCAAGCTCAACATCCAGCTCGTCATGCTCGCCAAGTCTGATTCCCGCCTTGTCCAGCGCCTGCTCAACAGAGCCCTCCAGCACGGGAACCGTG
The DNA here is from genome assembly GCA_051882575.1 of Oscillospiraceae bacterium. Taxonomy (GTDB): domain Bacteria; phylum Bacillota; class Clostridia; order Oscillospirales; family Ruminococcaceae; genus CAG-115. The sequence continues at coordinate 25,448 of JBJESB010000051.1, read as the reverse complement.
ATTGTGTCGCCGTCAGCGTGAATATCAACATAATATGCGCGCATGATGTCGATATACGATGTGTAATCATCCTGCTCTCTGAACGACACGCGGTCATGCGCTCCGAGGTCGTAGCCGCCCGCGCGGAGAATAGCGTAAACATCGGTTTCGTTTGTAACAAGCTCTCGTGTAACGCCGTTGTCGGTGATGTAAACGCGGTCGCGGTAATAAAGCGAGCCCATCGTCATCGTTGTCAGAACAACGGCAAGGACAAACACACCAAGCTTTACAATGTTGCTTCTGAAAAGAAGTCTGTTCATCTTTGCATTGACTATCTGTGGTTTCATACTGCCTCCATAAAGCTCTACGCACATTGCCGCCCTCATCATTCCGCCTCTCGGGAGGTCGGTATGTGAGGAGCGGTTCTGCACACAATATCTCGGCTAGCTCTGCCCCAACAGAACTATCGCCTAAGGAACATACCGTTTTTCTTTCTGTCGGCTGCCGCGGAAAATCCGCAGCTGTTCCAATCTATTCGGTCAACGAGAACATTATACACGCTTTCTATGTGAATGTCAAATAAAACAACGTTCATAAATTTGTGAATATTTCACAAGTTTTTTCTTGTAACCAAAATGTAACCTTTGAATAATTCCATTTTCTTACATTATTTTGTAACTTTTTGGTATATTATTCGTTGTTTTTGCTAAAATTTACTTTGTGATTTTTGTTGTTATTTTTAACAAACTTCAACATACTTTATCAGCTTGTTGTTGTCGATTTTTCATTATGAAAATCCATACTTTGTTTCACAGAGCCAATCCGCCTTTATACTATTTAAAATAGATTCTCCGCATAATAAAACCCCGCGGAGCGTAAGCCCTGCGGGGTTTGAATTTTAGTTTGCTATTGCAGATTATGCGCCGATTGCAGCGTTAATCTGGTCGATAGCGTCAAGAATCTGTGCCTCATGAGTAGCTCTCAGCTCTGTGAAGGACTCACCCTTGAGGTAAACCATGTTGGTCAGCGACTGAATAGGATTCTCACAAGCGCTTCCGTCGGAAACGGTACCAAGACCGCCCTTGAAGTCAACTACCGGTGTAACGGGGCTTGTGCCGTCAAGCGCTGTCAGGCTGTAGATGAAGTCGAGGTTGTGTGCAGACCAATTGAACTTCTCCATTGCCTGCTTCTTGCCTGCTTCTCTAACCTCGGGGTCCTGTGCAGCGGTTACGCAGCAATCCAACCACGCAGCAACGCCTGTGGGGTTCTGGGAGCCTACGCACCACATAAGCGAATCCTGCTTGAGCGTGATGTAGTACTTGTCAGCAAAAGGAGCCTTAGGCATAGGTACAACCTCTACATCATCATACAGGTTGTTCTTCTTAATGAACTTGCCAAGGCTCTCTGTTCCCATTTCCTCAAATATCCATACACCACCGTTTGCATAGAACAGTACACTATCGCTCGCCCATGCAGAGGAGTTTACGTTCCAGTTGTTAAGCTCGTGTCTGGGGTAGCGCAGATTCTCCTGCTGGAGTGTCTGAAGCAGACCGATAGCGCTTTCCAGCTCGTTGGTGTGCAGGTTGGAGTACAGCTTTGTGCCGTCGTTGCCTACCATGGGAACGCCCGTGCTAAGCAGAATATCGTTCTCGGGGTTGTAGCCGTCGAGGCAGTACTTGTCGTCGCCGCTCTGCTGCCACTTGCGGGAGATTTCAAGGAATGCGTCCCAATCCCACTTGCCTGCTTCAAACAGCTCTCTGGGGTTTTCAGCGCCGATATCCTCGATATTGCTCTTCTTGTAGTACATGATGTTATTCATTGAAATCTCATAGAATGCACAGTAGTATCTGCCGTTGAGCTTGTACATATCCATAAGGTCCTTTGTAGCAGCCCACTTGGGAGAATCGAGATTGATAATCTCATCAACGGGCTGATACTTGCGCTGAAGCACACCGTAGGGGAAGTCAAGAGCCTCAAACGGGAAAAAGTCGGGTGATTCATCAGCGGTAATCATGCTTGCAAGCTTTGTGTAACGGTCGCCGTAAGCAACATTGTAGTAGTCGAAAATTCTGCCCTCGCGCGCGGGGTCAGCGCCTGTTGCGGGAATACCGTAGGTTGCCTTGAAAAGCTCTGCTGCGGGAGTTGTTTCGTCAATATCCCACCAAGCGAGCCACTTGATACGGTTTGTAACCTCAAGGTCGGGGTTATCGAGCTTGTCGGTGATTCCCTCAACTGCAGAGATTACATTCTCGTCGCGCTCGTATGTAGTAGTCTGAACCGTAGTAGCGGGAGCGGTTGTTCCGCCGCCGGGCGCATTGCTAGCCGAGCCGCTTGATGCAGGAACTTCATCATCACACGCGGTGAGAGCAAGAATAGACGCACTTGCGAGAACAGCCGACAGAATCGTCTTAAATTTCTTCATGGTTTACCTCCGTAAAAATCCAGGGCTTTAAATTAGCTAAAATTAGCCCTGTTCATCCTCTTTATTATAACCGAAATCTATCACAATTGCAATATATAAATCATAAAATTTGCCTCATCTTTTTTGTGCAAATTACATTACAAACGGCTTTACAGCAAGGATTTTTTCTTATAAAAAAGCGCTAATAGCATTTATTACTTAATTTACTTTATCGAAGAAAAAAACGCCCCTTGGCGCAAATTCAGCTTAAGGGGCGTCTAATATAAAAATTACTCCGACATAATCTTGCAGAGCTTATTGGTGAAGTCAACGGGGTTTTCGATTGCCATGCCCTCAATCAGAAGAGCCTGCTGATACAGGATATCGGCGTACTCTGCCAGCTTATCCTTGTCGCTCTCGTAAAGGGCGGTGAGCTTTGCGAAAATGGGGTGCGAGGCGTTGATTTCGAGCACCTTCTGCGCCTTTGCGCCCTGCTCGTTGGGCATTGCGGAGAGTACCTTCTCCATTTCAACCGAGAGCATACCCTCGCTGGTAATGCAGACGGGGTGAGTTTTAAGGCGCTGCGAGAGCTTAACCGATACAACCTTATCCTTGAGCTGCTCTGCCATAAACTGCAGCATATCCTTGCTCTGCTCTTCCTGCTTCTTGGTTTCCTCGGCAGCCTCGTCGTCAATGCCGATATCCTCTGCGCTTACGGATTTGAATTCCTTGCCCTCGTAATCATGCATCATCTGCGCGGTGAACTCGTCAACATGGTCGGTGAAGTACAGAATCTCATAGCCCTTGTCCCTTACCGCCTCGGTCTGGGGCAGACCCTCGATTCTTGCAACGCTTGAGCCGCTTGCGTAGTAGATGAATTTCTGGTCGTCCTTCATGCGGGAAACATATTCCTCAAGCGTAACATAGCCGCCGAAGCTGCTCTTGAATATCAGCAAATCCTGCAGTGTATCCTTGGTCTGACCGAAGCTTTCGTAGATGCCGTACTTAATCTGCATACCGAACGCCTCGAAGAACTTTTCGTACTTTTCGCGGTCGTTGTTACGCAGCTTTTTCAGCTCGTTTTTGATTGCCTTTTCAAGGCTCTTGGCAATAAGCTTTAGCTGTCTGTCATGCTGGAGCATCTCACGGGAAATATTCAGCGAAAGGTCCTCGCTGTCGACAAGACCCTTTACAAAGCTGAAATAATCGGGCAGCAAATCGGCGCAGCGCTCCATAATCATAACGCCGCTTGAATAAAGCTGCAGCCCCTTCTCGTAGCTCTTGGAGTAGTAATCGTAGGGCGCCTTTGACGGAATGTACAGCAGCGAGCTGTAGGTTGCCGTGCCCTCTGTCTTGGTGTGGATATGAAGCAGCGGCTCGTCGTAGTCGAAGAATTTATCCTTGTAGAACTGATTGTATTCCTCGTCGGTAAGCTCGCTCTTGGATTTCTTCCAGATAGGCGTCATTGAGTTGAGCGTTTCGGTGACAATTTCCTTGTCATACTCGTTCTCCGTGCCCTCGCGGAGCTTCTCGTGCTCTACATCCATTTGAATGGGATAACGAATATAGTCGGAGTACTTTCTGATAAGCTGCTTGATTCTGTACTGCTCAAGGAACTCGTCGTAATTCTCGTCCTCGGTGTTTTCCTTGATTTCCAGAATAATCTGTGTACCGTAGGATTCCATTTCAGCGGGCTCAACGGTGTAGCCGTCAACGCCCTCGCTCTGCCACATATTAGCACTGTCGCTGCCGTAAGCCTTTGAGATTACGGTAACGCGCTTTGCAACCATGAATGCAGAGTAGAAGCCAACGCCAAACTGTCCGATAATGTTTACATCCTCGGTGGTTTCGTTCTCGTTCTTGAAAGCCAGCGAGCCGCTCTTTGCAATTGTGCCCAGATTGTTCTCCAGCTCCTCGGCAGTCATTCCAATACCGTTATCGGTGATAATAAGCTTTCTGTCGGTCTTGTCCGCCTCAATCTTAATGGCAAGGTCAGAGCGCGTAATACCGATATTCTCGCTCATGGACTTGAAATACAGCTTATCCATTGCGTCGCTTGCATTTGAAATCAGCTCGCGCAGGAAGATTTCCTTGTGCGTGTATATCGAGTTAATCATCATTTCAAGCAGGCGCTGTGATTCCGCCTTAAACTTCTTCGTTTTCATATTATCGCTCCTGTTCATAATAATTTGCGGCAAAATGCCGTTGTTTGTGTAATTTTAGCACTCTCTCACTATGAGTGCTAAAATTATTATACTCCTTTTTGAAAAAAAATCAAGTGTTTTATTGAAATTTTTCTCAAAAAGTTATATAATAAGTTTGCTGTCTTTACAAATCCATTAAATTATGGTAAAATATTATCACACTATAAAAGGAAGGAGCGGTGCAATGACATACGAAAAATCCTGCGGCGCACTTGTGTATCGCAAGCGCCACGGCAATACCGAAATTCTGCTGGTCAAGCACGTTCGCTCCGGCTGCTGGTCTTTTCCGAAAGGGCACATGGAGGCAGGCGAAACCGAAACCCAGACCGCTATCCGCGAAATCAAGGAAGAAACCAATATCGACATTTCCATTGATGACGAGGCTTTCCGCCAGTCCGTGGTATATTCTCCGCGCCGCGATATCCGCAAAGAGGTTGTGTACTTTCTGGGCAGGGCAACGGGCGGCGAGATTTCCCCGCAGGAGGAGGAAATCTCCGAGATAAAGTGGGTGGAAATAGGCAGAGCGGCTTCATTTCTCTCTTATGACAACGACAAGCTGCTGATTAACAATGCGCGGGCATTCCTCGCGATTACCAAAATATAAGAACTCCCCGCGCCGATTGACGCGGGGAGTCTTTATTTGTGCCCGATAGGATGAGATTCGGGGAATAAATCAGAAATACTTGTTGGAGTGAGCCTTAACGTACTCAACAACCTCTTCTGCATAGCAGAACGCCATGCTTACGCAGGTATCAGCGCAGCCGTAGTAGATTGCAATTCTGCCTGTGTCCTTATCGCACAGCGCAGCGCAGGGGAATGTAACGTTCTGAACATCACCGACGGTTTCGTACAGCTCGCGCGGATTGATAAGATACTCACGGCAGCGGTACTTAACCTTCCAGGGCTGCTCCTTGTCCAGAATGCAAGCGCCGAAGCTGTACACAAAGCCGTTGCAGCTCTCCAGAACGCCGTGATAGAATACCAGCCAGCCCTCGCCTGTTTCAATCGGAATAGGACCTGCGCCAATCTTCTTGCTCTCCCAGCCTCTGTCGGGAGCCATAACGTGTCTGTGCTTGCCCCAGTACTTCATATCCGGGGAGTGCGACAGATACATATCACCGAATGGTGTGTGACCGCTGTCGGAAGGACGCGAGAACATTACGAACTCGCCGTTAATCTTGCGGGGGAACAGAACGCCGTTTCTGTTAAAGGGCAGGAACGCGTTTTCTTCCTGATGGAACTCCTTGAAATCCTTTGTCCAGCCGATACCGATTGTGGGCTTCCAGCCATAAGCGTTGCACCATGTAATCCAGAAGCGGTCCTCAATCCATACGCAGCGGGGGTCGTAGCCGTACTGCCACGGATTAGCCTCTGCGGCAAGCGGGTCGTCGTTAATCCACTCTACCTTATTCTCGTTGATTTCCCAGTGAATGCCGTCAACGGAGAATCCGGCATGAATAGCCATGTTTCTCTCCTTGTCGTCCACGCGGAACACGCCTGCAAAATGATGACCGTTGCCGTCCTCAAAGGGAACAACAGCAGAGTTGAAAATGGAATTGCTTGTAGGGAGCAGGTCGCGGGGAATAATCGGGTTTGCGTTGTAGCGCCATACAACGTCCTTGCAGCCCTCGGGGCGGTCCATCCACGGAATATTGGGAATGCTCTGTCCGATAATTTCAAGACTCATTTCAAAATACCTCACTTATTTTTTAATGATACAGGAGCTCACAGCCCCTTGTACCTCACGATTCTAGTATAACAAACTTTTTATTATATTTCAATAGTCTATTTCGCTAAATATGCAACAATTTTTTAGTATATAATTACTTAAATTATTCTGCGGCAATTTTATATTTTAAGTAAATTATATGGTGTTTGGCTTAAAAATCAATTTTGAACAAAAAAAAGCCGCAGACAAGGGGGTGTCCGCGGTAAATCAAATAAGTTTGCCGACCGTTTGGGGAAAACGGTTTTTTATCGGCATGAAATAATTGGGGAAAATATATTAAGAAGTATGTTAGCCAAAAGCTACTATACTGTCTTGCAACTTATTACAGTAATATTATAGCATTATCTCTTGTATATTTCAACCATCAATTTATACAAATATCGCCAAAATATTGTAGTTGATTTGCACAACAAGCGCAAAATATCAGGCAATCAGCCTTTCAAACGCTTCGGTCAGCAGCAGAATCAGTGGCAGAGTTACCACCGAAAACAGCGTTGAAACCGCAAACTGATTTGCCGCATATCTCTCATTCTTTCCGAACTTGTATGCGAACATAATCGTCGAAGAAGCCGTCGGCGCGGCTGCGGCAATCACGGTAATCTTAACCACATCCGGAGAAATCAGCCCGGTAAGCGTAAGCGGAACAAATGCGGCAATCAGTACTGCGGGCGCTGCGACCAGCTTGAAAAGCTGCACATAATACACCCGTTTATTCCTGAACGCCGAGCCAAGTCCCGCCTTTGCAATCGTTGCGCCCGAAACCAGCATTGCAAGCGGTGTATTCATACTGCCGAGGTAATTCAGCGGCTGCTGAAGCACCTCGGGCAGACGCCAGCCGAAAAAGAAGAACAGCAATCCGAGAATTATAGACAGAATAGGCGGAGAAATCAATATCTTAAGCAGACCCTTTTCTCCCGTGCCTGCGCCGCCCATGCATATTACGCCGTGAGTCCACAGCAGAATATTGAACACCGTGATATATCCCGTAAGGTACAGCACACCCTCACTGCCAAACACAGCCTCTACCAACGGAATGCCCATAAACGCGCAATTGGAATACACCAGCGCAAAGCGCTCCACCTGAAAGTTTTTGCTGCTTTTGCGTACCGCAATTATGCCGCACAGTATAAGAACGATATGCGATATCACAGCAAGCACCAGCGACGACAGCAGCCCTTTCAGCAGCTCGGAATCAAAATCCCGCTGATATGCGTTAAAAATCACTATCGGATTTATTATACTGATTGTAATATTCGACAGCCTGCGGGTAGACTCGCTGTCAAGCCAATTCTTTCTGTACAGAAAATAACCCACAGCCAGCAGCACAAACATCACAACCGCCTGAAACGCAATAATTGCCGCTGAATTCATATTATGTTCCCTCTTTTGTTTTAGGTTGGTTTAATTTTCTTCAGAGCCTTCGCCGCTTCCTCGCTGCCGTTTTCGGCTGCTTTTTCAAACAGCTCCAGCGCTTTCTCTTTGTTTTTCTCAACGCTTACGCCCTTAAGATACATCACGCCAAGATTGTACTGCGCGCCGCCGTGATTGCGCTCGGCTGCCCTTGAGAACCACTCAAAAGCCGACTTTTCATCCTTTTCCGTTCCCACGCCCAGATACAAGCACTTGCCGTAGCTGCACATTGCCCTTACATAGCCCAGCTCCGCGGAGCATTTATAAAATCTCGCAGCGCCCTCATAATCGCCCTCGTCAAGATACCTGCGCGCGGCAAGGTATTCCTCTGCGCCGTTTTCGGGGGTAGGCTGCGGTGCCTCTGCCTCGGTGTACTGCTCTGCTTCGCTTTCGGTTATTCCGCGCCACCTTCGCGCAATCTCGGGATTCTTTTCAACATACACGCCGTTCTCATAGCACAGCGCAATAACATTCACAGCCTCATCATAGCCTGCGCGCGCAGCTTTTAAGAACCACCCGAACGCCTGCGCCTCATCAATTCCGCAGCCAATGCCTTCTGCATAAAAATAGCCCGTCATGTACTGCGCTGCCGCAACGCCGTTTTCCGCGCCGCGCAGAAACCACTCGCGCGCCTGAATACAATCCTGCTCGCCGCCTCTGCCCTCAAGAAGATAATAGCCGACATAGTACTGCGCTTCGCCCATATCCTGCATTGCCGCCTGCGCAAACCAATACATTGCCTTTTCATACTCGCGGCGGCGGTCAAAATGCCGCCCCAAACTATATTGCTCCGCGCTGTCGGTAATATTCTTCCGACTTTCTGTAACAGAAGCGGGCGCAGATTCGGGCTTGATAAACGCTATCTCGCAGCCCACGGCATTGCCTACCGCCTCGACCGCTTCCGCTGCAGGTCTGCCCTTTAAGCCGATTTCGTCGCGCAGCGATTTCACGCACCTTGCCGCTGCCGCAGAACGAACCTCAAACGGCTTGTCCTTTACCGCTGCCAGCTTTTTGGCGCAGCCGTCATACAGCGCAATATACGCCAGTCTGCGCACCGCGCTCTCTTTCGGGAACAAATCCGCGATAAGCGCGTCTGTGCGGCGGCGGTCAAGCAGGGTTTCCTCGCCGAAATTCGCCGAAATATATTTCAGCACCCCGCCGATATCGCGTATAGGCTCGCCGCTTTTCGTATGGCGCGTTCTGCAATAGCCGCACACGTCGGTTATTGATTCGTCAAAGCTCTTTCCGCATTTTGCGCACTGCATTTCGCTCACCGCCTAATATTCATAAATTGAAATTGTATGGGTTGGTGGAGCCCGGTAGGGGCGACCAATGGTCGCCCATGTAATCAAACATTTTCTGATTGGGCGACCAATGGTCGCCCCTACAAAAAATCCCGATTTACCAAGCAAACATTTATATTATTATACCACTTATCCCCCTCAAAATCAACCCCGACATTTTTCGCTGTACGCCGCAAAAGGTGTTGACGAAACGGGGGCTTTTGATATATAATATAAGTAATTGTTTAAGCAGGGGGGCGAGAATTTGACTATCCGTGAAGCGGTAAGCAAGTTCGGGGATGAGATTTCCGCATATTACAGCAACGGCGAGGGCTGCAGATTTTACCCTTGCTCCGCAGAGGATGCCGCATTGTCCGCCAACAGCGCCGAAAGCCGCGGTATTCTGTTCCGCGGTGAGGACATGGTGCTGTGCTTCGGCGAGCCAATGATTGTACGATATGACGATATTTCGCAGGTGACGGTTATTCCGTGCTACGAATCGCCGTTTGAAGATGAACTGATGATTGAATACAGCGGCGGTCAGTTAAGAATCAACGACTGCTCGCTGCACAAGCCGCTACTGAAGCAGCTGATTGACGGGCTGATTCTTATGAATGCCTCGGAGCTGCCCGAGCTTTCATTCGGCAAAATCAGCTGGTTGAGCGACGGAAACGAGGGCTGGGATACTCCCGAAAAAATAGAGGAAGAAATAGCCGAAAGTCCCACAGACGGCTCAATTACACAAACAGACGAGCCGTCAGACGAAATTATGCCCGAAGCTCCGACCGCGCAGCCCGTAACCGTTCCGCCCGATGATTTTGACAGCGAGCCCGACGTAAATCTTGACGGGCTTGACCGCAATCAGACCATGGCATATCTGCTTAACTCATTGTCCGAGATTAACAGCGATATCGGCGACGATTCCGAAAGCGCCGAAGGAATTACCGAAATCGAGCGAATGGCGGCAGAATCCGCATTGCCCGACCCCGAGCCGCCCGCAGCCGAAGAACCCGATTCTCCCTATACTCAAGAGCCGCAGTCCGATGACCTCTACCTGAAAGCAAGCGCAAAGCTGCGAGAAATCTGCGAAAGCGGAAAGCTGACAGCCGAGCAGATTGATACTGCGGTTAAAACAAGGCTGGTTTCCGCTGCGGAGCAGTACACGGAAATCACCGCCCGCGCAGAGCAGATTCCCGAGATAATCGCGCCGCGCGTTGAGGAGCTGAAAAAAGCCTCCGAAAGGCTTGACGAGTATTTCGCGCTCGGCGAGGATATCGCTTCGCGCGTGATGTTCTTCATGCTGTTTCAAATGCTCTCCTACTCCGACCGCATTGCCGAAACTCCCCAAACCAAAGAGGCGCTGAACGATTTCTTCCGCCGCTACGGTCCGTCGGGCGTTATTCTCTCAATGCTGGATACAGGAATATGATACATACTCCCGAAAAGCGTACTTTTCGGGAGTTATTTATCTGCCGAAATATATTTGTCATAGCCTTGAAAAATGCAAATATTTGTGATATACTATATTGTATAGGAATAATACAAAGGAAACAACTTACAGAAAGAGGTAAATATGCAGGTGGTAGCTATTGTGGGCAGACCGAATGTCGGCAAGTCCACATTATTCAATAAGCTGGTGGGAAAAAGGCTCTCTATCGTTGACGACAAGCCGGGCGTCACCCGCGACCGAATCTATTCGCGCTGCGAGTGGCTGGACAGGGAATTTATGCTGATTGATACAGGCGGTATCGAGCCGAAAACCGACGACGTTATTCTGGCGCAGATGCGCGAGCAGGCTATGCTTGCAATCGAGCGCGCGGACGCTATCATTTTCGTTACGGATATCACCACGGGCGTAACCGCAAACGACAGCGAGGTTGCCGCTATGCTAATGCGCAGCGGAAAGCCCGTTGTGCTTGCCGTAAACAAGGTTGACAGCATTGGCGAGCCGCCGCCCGAAATCTACGAATTTTACAATCTCGGTCTGGGCGACCCTATTGCGGTATCCTCCGTACACGGGCACGGCACGGGCGACCTGCTGGAAAAGGTTTTCGAGAATCTCCCGCCCGAGGAACCCGACGAATCCGACGAGGACGCTATAAAGGTTGCGGTTATAGGCAAGCCGAATGTCGGCAAATCCTCGCTGATAAACTACATTGCAGGCGAGGAGCGCTCTATCGTTTCGGATATTGCGGGCACAACGCGCGACGCTATCGACTCCGAGGTTGTGCGCGGCGAACGCAAATTCATTTTTATTGATACCGCAGGTATGCGCCGCAAGGCAAAGGTAACAGAAAATATCGAGCATTTCAGCGTGCTGCGCGCACTTATGGCAGTAGACCGCGCAGATGTCTGCGTTATCGTAATAGACGCAACAGTAGGCTTTACCGAGCAGGACAGCAAGGTTGCAGGCTACGCTCACGACAAGGGCAAGGCTTGCGTTATCGCCGTAAACAAGTGGGACGCAATTGAAAACAAAACCGACAAAACCATGCAGGAGTTCACCGAAAAGCTCAAGGTGGATTTCTCGTTTATGTCTTATGCGCCGTTTGTGTTCATTTCCGCTAAAACCGGTCAGCGTGTTGAAAAGCTGTTCGAGCTTATAGAATACACCCACGAGCAGCACTCCCGCAGAATATCAACGGGCGTTCTCAACGATATGCTGAATTATGCTACCTCGCGCGTGCAGCCGCCCTCCGATAAGGGCAAGCGGCTTAAGCTGTACTACATGACGCAGGCGGGCACAAATCCTCCGAATTTTGTGGTTTTCTGCAACAGCAAGGATTTGTTCCACTACTCCTATCAGCGCTATATTGAAAACCAAATCCGCGAAAATTTCGGGCTTGACGCAACCCCGATAAAAATAACCGTTCGTGAAAGAGGCGAATAATGCACCCGATATACTCGGCTTTTCTGAAGCATCATCTGACTTCCACTGTGATGATGTTTGTATTTCTTATTGCAGGCATAGTTGCAATAGCAACGAGCGCTGCGCTTATTTCCGACGGCAGGGATACTGCTGTAATGTACCTGATTCCTTCAATAATTACGACGGTTAGCTTCGCCGATTTGCTGCGCAATCGCTTTTTTACAAGCAAGAAGCGGCTGAATAAGTTTTTGAGCCATATCACTCCGCAGCAAAACGCGCGGATGCTTGCCGAATTCAGATACGAAAAAAGCGGCGAAATAATTGCGGGCGATTTTCTGATTCTGCTGACCAAGCGCCCGGAATTTATCGTTACCGATTCAATTACGCTAATAATGAAAGACGGCGACGTGGGAATCGACGGAACAGATTACAGCGGGCGACTTTATGCGGGATATATAGAGGACAAAATGACAATCGACAAGCTGAAAACGGTCATAAGCAGCAAAAGACGCTCTGTAATCTGCGAGGGCGGAAGGCGGTGACGGCGAACAGATGAAAAGAATCCTGAAGGAGTTTTTCAAGGCAAGCGCAGGCAGCGTTGTTTTCTACACGATAGTCTGCGCGGCGATAATCGGGGCGTTCTTTCTGACGGGCATATTCGCCGCAGAAAAAACCTATAATGCAGGATTGCTTGCCTCGGGATTTATTGTGCTTTCGGATTTAATAATGCTCGTGCAGTTATTCATTATTGCGCCCTGCCGTCTGCGCTCGCAGCTTGCAAAGCTCTCACAAGATGAGCAGACTGCGGTTACAGAGGGCTTTGAAAGCGCACAAAAAATCGGCAGCAGATATTTCATGCAGGACATTGCTGTTGTGTTCTCATACAGACGAATATACCTGATTAGGTACACGGATATACGCACGATAGAGCGCGGGCAGAGAAATCTGTTTCTTACAATGACAAGCGGAAAATCAATAGTGATAGAATTTGGCTATAACGAGGATTTAGGTCAGACGCTTGCCGCTTTTATGCTGAAAAATCCGGATATAAGGCTGCTGAATCCGAACAGCCAAGACAAAGAGATAACAGACAAGGGAAAGGAAACATAACAAAATGGTCTGGATATGCTACATTATAATGCTTGCCGTGCCGTATCTGCTCGGCGGCATAAACACTTCGATTATAGTCACCAAGCTGCGCTCGGGCAAGGATATACGCGATATGGGCAGCGGTAATGCGGGACTTACAAACACTCTGCGCACACAGGGCAAGGCGGTCGCGGGAATAGTCCTGCTGGGCGACGTTGCAAAGGCAGTGCTTGCGGTATGGGCTGTTCGGCTGTCATTCCTGTTTATAGGCGGCGTTGATACCACGGTGCTGTCAAACAACATGAACTGGGTGGGCTACATGGCGGTTCTGATGACGGTTGTGGGACATATCTTCCCGATTTATTACGGCTTTAAGGGCGGCAAGGGCGTACTCGCCGCAATCTCTGCAATTTTCACGCTGGATTGGCGCACGGGCTGTGTGCTGCTGGGCATTTTTATTATTCTTGTGGCAATCACAAGATATGTTTCACTGGGCTCGTGCATTGCTTCGGGACTGTTTTTCGCGTCTACGCTGGTGTTCTCGCTGCTGATTGACCACGACCCCTCGGCTGTAATCAACATTATTCTCGGCTTCTTCACGGGATATCTGATTGTATTCATGCACAGAGGGAATATCAAACGTCTGCTTGCGCACAACGAAAAGAAGCTCGGCGAAAAATCAAACTGATACAAAAATTCTTCGGAGGACGGAAATGGCAAAAATCGCAATACTCGGCTGCGGCTACGGCACAGCGCTCGGCGTACTTTATTCTACCTACGGTCACGAGGTTATAACATGGACAAAATTTGAACAGGAGGCACAACAGCTCCGCACAGAGCGCGAGCATAAGCGTCTGCTGCCCGGGGTAAAGCTGCCCGACAGTCTGGGAGTTACCACCGACCCAAAATGCGTTTCGGGCGCAGATATTGTGCTTATCGCCATTCCCTCGCCGTTTTACCGCGAGGCTGTCTGCGCGGTGAAGCCCTATATCGGCAAGAGCACCGTTGTCATCAACGTAAGCAAGGGTCTTGAGGCTTCAACGGGCTGCAGGCTTTCCGAGATAATCAGGCAGGAGCTTCCCGATAACCCCGTGGGAGTTATCACAGGTCCGTGCCACGCCGAGGAGATTGCAAGGCTTGTTCCCACAACAGAGGTCTGCGCAGCTTACGACCCAGACACCGCAGTTTACATTCAGAAAACGCTCGCGAATGAAAAATACAGAATCTACACCAACGACGATATCACGGGCTGCGAGCTTGGCGGTGTGCTTAAAAATCCCATTGCGCTGGGCTGCGGCATTGCCCGCGGAATGAAGCTGGGCGATAACACGGTTGCCGCGCTTATGACCCGCGGAATGACAGAAATCACGCGTCTTGGCGTAGCCCTTGGAGCAAGCTGGAAAACCTTTACCGGAATGGCGGGAATCGGCGACCTTATCGTTACCTGCACATCCGAGCACTCGCGCAATTTCCGCGCGGGCAAGCTAATCGGCAGCGGTGTTCCCGCAAAGGATGCAATTGCGCAGATTGGCACCGTTGAGGGCTATCTTAACGCTGCGATTGCATTCAGGCTTGCACAGGAAAACGGCGTAGATACTCCCATTATCGAGCAAATCGTGAATATCTGCTACAACGGCTCGGAGCCGCAGCGCAGCATTGCCGCGCTGATGACCCGCGAAAGCAAGCACGAGCGCGAGGTTTACTGGACCGACTGATTCAAAGCTTTTCAGCGGAGGTTTATTATGAAAGAGAAGATTCCGTCAACAATTGACGAACAGATTGACAAGCTGAAATCCCGCGGCTGCACATTCGAGGACGAGGATTTTGCCCGCAGAACACTTCAGCACATAAACTATTTCCGCATAGTCAACTATTTTGAGCCCTTCCGCGCTGACAAGCACAATTATCTGCCCGGCACAAGCTTTGAGAAGATAATGCGTATTTACGAGTTTGACCGCAAGCTGCGCAGCATTATTATTTCGGCGCTGGAGGAAACGGAAATCTCGCTGCGGGCGATAATATCAAACTACCACTCGCTGAAATACGGCGCGCTGGGCTACCTCAATCCAAACACCTTCGACTATAAGCATAACCATAATACATTCATGTCCAAAATCAGGCATCTTATTGACGTAAACGAGGACCGCGAATTTGTAAAGCACTACAACACAAAATACCGCGGCGCATTCCCGCTGTGGGTAATTATGGAGCTTTTCAGCTTCGGTACTCTGGCGTTTTTCTACAAGGATATGCAATCGGCTGACAAGAAGGAGCTTGCAGAGGATTTTTTCGGCTGCTCCGCCTCCGACCTTGACAACTGGATTTTCTGCATGAACGACCTGCGCAACTACTGCGCGCATTACAACCGCCTGTACGCCAATACCTTCCCCATACAGCCCCGCACACCAAGGGATTTCGAGCCGCAGCTTGAGGCGAATCCCTTTGGCTACATGATTGTACTTAAACAGCTTTACCACGACCACACAAACTGGAACGAGCGTGTTGTAAAGCCTGTGGCAAGAGCGATAAAGAAAAACTCCGATGTTATCAGAATGAGCGATATAGGTTTCCCCGAAAACTGGGAGGAATTGATGAGATTCAGTGAATAAGGAGGTGCGGCAAATGTCTGACCCGAGCGGCTTCAAGAGCTTTCTCAAAACCGACGGAAAAAGCAAGGATGAAATCAGCCGCGAAATCCGCCGAATGATTCAGCAGAGGATAGAGGACATAGCCGAGGAAGCCGTTACCGAAGCAAAGCAGGCAGCTAGACCCGAGAAAATCCCGCCGCGCCGCGAGGATTACGCATACCCCGAAGCGCACCGTAATACTGCCGCAAAACCTGACCGGAAAGCTTGCGATTCGCTTGCATATCCCCCCGATGAGCCGCAGCAAGCCGAAAGCGGGGATATTGCGGAAAAAATCAGACAGATGAGAATGCTCGGCGATATCACCTACCGCGGATATCTCCGCAAGGAATGCGCCGAGCTTTTGCTTGTAAAGCAGGGTGAATTTCTTGCCGACGCCGAGGACGATTACGAGCGCAGCGCATTCTGCGCAATTGAACGCCCCGTCTACGGCGCGCTGTCTACCTCGCAGCTGCGAACCTATATCACATGGCGCACAAGGGCGCGTAAGGGCGACTATCAGCCCACAGACAAGTCCTACGTCATGCTGTACTGCTATGAGCTTCTCAACAAAATCGGCGTTGATTCCGTGCAGAGCGCATTTGACAAGCTGGTTGAGGTCTGGAACAACTGCCGCAGCTTTGCCTCGTGGCTGGACGGCTATATGCCGCAATGGCTGAAAGACCTGTATGCCTACAACCGCTTTGAGCAGAGCTTTTCCGAGCTTGCAAGGTCTTTTCCCGTGACCTCGGCGTTCGGTTTAAGCGCCGATACAACCGCAATGGACATTATCGACGGCAATTTCAGCAACAAGCTGGAATACCTCATGCAGCGCTCAACCTACAACCTTGCGGGCAGTAAATTTTTCAGCTCCGAGGGTTTTCCGCCGTATTCGCCCAAGGAAATGCTCAACGGTACGCTGGAGCTTGAGCTTGCAAGAATGAACGAGTATTTCAAATCCGAGGGTTTATCGCTTGCCGAGCTGATTTGCGGGCGAACAACAAAGGATTTCAGCTGGGCACCGTTTCAGGGCGCTTATGTGGACTGCGACAGAATGGACGGCTTTATGCCCTGCATAATCAGCGGCGCGGAGCGTTACTGCACAAAGCGCACCGAGCCGTGCAGAGAGGTATTTGAGTATGCGCCGTACAGAGCGTTTATCGGCTATATTCTGAAAAGCTCCGAGGCTGCGCTGCGGCTGCGCACGGGCTTTAGAAACAAGCTGACGGTAAGCAGCGCGCAAATGCTGGAGGAGCTGAAATATCGCGACAAGCTGCAAAAGGCTGTAAGCAGCGCGGAATTTGAGCAGATTATTCCCGCCGCCGCTGCGCAGTGGTGCGCCGAGCACGGAATCTACCCGCAGCCAAAGGTTAAGGCATCCAAAAAGAAAATCACAACCTTTGACGACGAGCCGGATATCAACAGCCCGTTCTATACGCCGCCCGCGCCGCAGAATCTTGATATTGATGTGTCGCGGCTTGCGCAGATACGCGAGGAATCCGACGAGATAACCCGCAAGCTGATTGTTGACGGCGATACCGAGGTAAATTCCGCTGCGGAAATTACCGAGCGCATTGAGGAGATTGAGGCGTACACCTTTGATGAATCCGCGCAGCAGCTTTTAACAGAGCATACGGTAGGTCTGCCCGAGGAAAAGGTGCATATTTCGGGAGTTGCGGCGCTGTTCAACAAGCCCTCTGCGGATTTCTCCGCGCTTTCGGAGGAATGGCGCAGCTTTGCTCAATCGCTTGACGAGGACACGCTGGAGCTGCTTGCCGCCGTGCTTGACGGTACAGCTGCGCAGGCTTGCAGGCTTCGCGGCATTCTGCCCGAAACCCTGTATGAGACCATAAACTCCGCTGCGCTGGACAGCATTGGCGACATTGTGATTGAGGACGGCGCGGTGATTTCCGATTACCGGGATGATTTGAAAAAGGTAGTGAAATGTATATGAGCATACTTACCACCAACAGACTTACGCTCCGCCCGTTTAAGGAGTATGACGCTCCCGCAATGTACAAAAACTGGACTTATGACGAGCGCGTCGCAAGATACTGCCGCTGGCACCCCCACAAAAGCATAGCCGAAACCGAGGAATATCTGCAAATGTGCCTTAACTCGGAATACTGCTGGGCAATCACCCTGAAAAACACCGACGAGCCGATTGGGGCAGTTGATTTGGTTGGCAAAAACAGCGCGGGCGTTCCGGAAATCGGGTATGTTCTGGCGCATGAATACTGGGGCAGAGGCATTATGACAGAGGCAGTAAGCGCGGTAATAGAAGAACTGTTCCGCTGCGGCTTTGAAAAAGTCGGCGCGTGTCACAGCCTTGATAATCCCGCTTCGGGCAGGGTAATGGAGAAATGCGGCATGAAATATGTCGGGAACGGCATGGGGCAGCGGAAATTCGGCTCTGATGAGCAGTGCGAGGTTAAGCTCTACGAGGTAACCGCTGATTAAATCAAATTCGACCCGCTCAAATGCGTTATTTCACGGGTCTGAATTTGATACACTGCGCTTTTTTAATCAGCGTGTCCCGAGATATGCAGTAACGAATAACAGCAAAACGAATCCCGAGAGTAATCATTCTCTCGGGATTGCTGTTATTTATGCAAGGTATTCGCTTACGATTCTTACAATCATGTCGTTGAGCTTTTCAACGGTGTAATCGCCGATTGTAGGCTCAATATGACCGCCTGCCGAAACGCCGCTGTCATCCGTAAGAAATGTGTATGTGCCGCCTGTTGTAAATGCAAGATTTCTCAACAGGAACTCCGTCGTCTTGTCGATACCGCTGGAAGCTATCGGGATAATTCGAACGCCCATTTCGGAAGCAAGCGCGGTAAGCTGACGAACATACGAAACTACCTGCGGGTCCTCGCTGTGGGGAGGAGCATCCAGTACAAGGAACATAAGCTTTACGGAATCCTCATCCCAGTCGTGGTCCTTAAGCGCGTTTTCAAGCGCCTTGTGAACAGCCTCGGGGAAATCTCCGCCGCCGTCTGCCCACTGCTCTTCCATTTGACTTTCAGCCTGCTTGAAATCGGTCGTGAACGGATAATCGCGAATAACGTACTCGTCGCCTTCGTCGCGGTAGAAATTAACGCTTACGCGGGTAGGAACATTGGCGTTGTTTCTCTCAACAGAATTGAGTATGCTGATAAGCTCCTTCTGCAAATACTCAAGCTCGTCAGCCATTGAACCTGTGGTGTCGCACATAATCATAAGGTCGAGCTTCTTCTGCGCGTCATTGGATACGCCGCCAAGCTCAATCTCAATCGTGCTGTCCTTCTGCTCAAGCTGGGTGCGGGATTCGGTCACGTCACCGTAGGTTACTGTGACGTTCATAGGGCTGTTCTCCATGTTCTTGTCGTCAAAGAACAGATACGCTGTACCGGTGTTATCCGTTACTGCGGGTGCAAACGCGTTATCGCAGGTGACCTTTGCGCCCTCAACGGGATTGCCTGCGGATGTTACCTTAACCTCATAGCGGAAATTAAGGCTGAAGCCCCACTCCTCGTCGTAGCTGCTCCAATCGTCGTGGCTCTGATAAAGAGATACCCACTCGTGCCAGTGGTCGTTGTCGTTCCACTCGCCGCCTGTAAGCAGTCCTGCCTGCGGGTCGGGCTGACCTTCAATCGGAAATACGGGCTCATCAATAGGCTCCTTGGGTGCAAGCGGGAAATCCAGACCGCCCAGAGCGCCCTCGGAACCGCCCGACATATCAAATACTCCGTCGGACTTGTCAAAAGAATCCATGAACGAATCTCTGTCTGCTGCCTCACCAAATGACGGAACGGTTGTAACCGGCGCAGCTTCGGCAGCAGTATCTTCGGGGATTGTTGCTGCAACAGACGAACCGTAATCGGGAGCAATGCTCTCCTCTTTGGAAGCTTCCGTAACAACTGCGCTTGTGTGAGCTTCAGCCTTGCTTTCGGAAGATGTGCCCGCGGTTGTGCCTGCGGTTGTGCCCGCTGTGCTGCCTGTTGCTGCATGTGATGCAGCCATTGACGAAGTATCGTGTGACGCCGAAGAACCGGGTGAACGCTCCTCTGCTGTATTCATTGCCTCATTTGCGGAACAGCCTGCCATAGTAAGAATCGCAGCCGCCGCGCATATAACGGAAAGTAATTTTTTCATATTCTTATCCTTTCTGTAAAGAGAAGCGTTTGGTGTAATTTATCGCTTCTGAACATAAAACTTTACTGCGCTAAAAAAGGTTGCAAAAAATACCAAAATATTTTTTACAGCCCTGTTTTCTGCTTTAGGAATTGATACATTGAAACAAGCGGGATATCGGTCTGCTTGCTTTCGAGCATTCCGTTCACCAGCTCAACTGCGTTTATACGGTCGTTGAGCTCGCATTCATCTCCGTCTTTTGTTGTTATGCAGAGCTTTACCCGCTGAACAGTGCTGTATCTTGTATGCACCTCGTAAGGCTCGCAGGCGATAGACTTGATATTGGAGAGCTTGATTGATTTGCTCGGGAGCAGGTGCTTGTATGTAACGGCTTCGCAATCCGCTGTAACAACAGTAGGGGTCTTTTCATACAGAACGACAAATCCAATAGAAACTGTCAGAACAATGAGGAACATTATAAGCCCCGCAATGTTGAAATATGATATCAGAATCGCCAGCCAGACAGAAAGAACAAGCATTCCGCCTGCAATTGCCCAGTTAACAAGGGTATCCGAGCAGTCAATTTCAATCGTGATTTTCTCGTCCATAGCGCACCTCCCAAAGTTGTTTTCCTGTATAATTA
This sequence comes from Oscillospiraceae bacterium, assembly GCA_051882575.1. Classification (GTDB taxonomy): domain Bacteria; phylum Bacillota; class Clostridia; order Oscillospirales; family Ruminococcaceae; genus CAG-115. The sequence goes on along the minus strand of JBJESB010000051.1, from coordinate 5,098 downwards.
TACCATAAACAGCGGGATTAGTCAAGAAAAAACGCCGACATACATCAGCGTTTTCTTTGTTATTTGATTAGCTGTTTTGCTTCCAGTGTGCCAGCGTTATAGCCTCAAAGCCCTGCGGTGAAAGAATCGGCTTTGCAATTCTTGCCTTGGTTTCGTCGCACAGCGCAAGCTTCTGCGCAAACTCCTCGCCCGCTTTCTTAATCTCCGCAAGATAGCCCTCGCGCTGACGCTTCGCCTTTTCGGCAATAAACAGCTCGCCCTCGGGGCAGAGTATAGTCGTACATCCGCCCTCGCCCGCAATAAGCTCCAGCTGCTTGAGCAGCGCGGGGTACATCGGCTTTGCGTCAACATAACCGCAGGTGGTGATTACCACAAACCGCTTTTCATGCATACTCTCATCACGCAGCTCGTGGAAGCTCGCATTCTTATCCTCCACCAGATTGCCCATGTACGGCAGCATAAACGGCAGACAGCGGTCTGTCATTGCCTTTAGCTGCGAGGGCATTCCAAAGAAATACAGCGGGAATGATTCAATTACAATATCAGCCCACCTGATTTTCTCGTAAATCGACTGCATATCATCCTTGATTATACATTCGCCCGGAGTTTTGCTCCAGCAGGAAAAACAGCCCATGCACGGCTTTATATTCTGCTTGTACAGCGTGATTCGCTCTACCTGCGTATCAGCGGGAAAGCCCGCCAGAAACGACTCTGTGATTTTCAGCGTATTGCTGCGCTCGCCCTTGGGGCTTCCGTTGAGTACAAGTACATTCATCAATCTTTCTCCTTTTCGGCAACGGCATTTATACTGAAATAATACCTCGTGCCGCAAATTGAAATTACCCCGCCCGAAAAATCCTCGGTATCAAGGTCAACGCTGCGTATATCCGCAAAAACATCCGCGCCGATTCGCCTGATATAAGCCTCGCGACGGGTCCATAGCGTGTAAAAGCGGTCATAGCGTTCCTTACTGTCGGATATACTCTGCAGCTCGCAGTAATCGCTCTCGCTCATAAACGCTGAAGCCAGCTGACGCAGCTTTTCATCCGAATATATGCGCATACGCTGAATATCCGCGCCCACACACGCGCCCTCGCCCAGAGCGATACAGCACAACGCTCCGCCCTCGGAGTAGGAAATGCTGAAATCAAGGTCGGTGCGGTTTTCAATATACGGTCTGCCGTTCTCGCCGCGCCTGATTATTAGCTCCGCGCGGTTGATTCCATGCTTTTGAAGCAGGCTGTCCAGCAGCAGAAAACCGCAGGCGTTTTCCTCAAAGCCTCTGCCGTAGCGCATACACAGCGAGCAGAAATAATCCGCGCACTGCGGCGAATAATGCTCCGCCACAGCCTCAACGCGCCGTTTCAGTGTGTCACCGCCCGCTGCAATGCAGGCAGAAAAATCTGTCTTTATCTCGTTCATTTATCCGTACACCGCACTTTTGTCCATTGATGTAAACAGCATACTGCCTTTAGCCTTTACTGTTCCGTCAACGGTTATTACCGCCGAAAATTCATACAGCCCCGAAGAAGCCATTACAGCCTTGACGTCTATCGTCAGCGTATCGCCCGGAATAACGGGCTTGAGGAACTTGAAATCCCTGACCTTAAGCAGTACGTACAGCTTGTCGGGGTCATTCGCCGCGTCGTCGGGCGCAATTACCAGACTGCAAAGCTGCGCAGCGCATTCAATTACAAGAACGCCCGGCATAATCGGCGCGTCGGGAAAATGCCCCGTGAAATACGGTTCGTTTACCGATACATTCTTGATTCCCTTTGCGGAAACATTCGGTTCAAGCTCCAGCACGCGCTCAATCATCTGAAAGGGCGGGCGCTGCTTTATGCGGCTGTTAATTTCAAGCAGATTCATCATAGGCTCAAGCCTCCGTCAAGCACTATTACCTGTCCCGTCATGTAGCCGAAATCATCCGAGCAGAGCTGCGCCACAACATTCGCAACATCTCTTGCCGTGCCGAATTTGTGCATGGGGACAGCCTTGAGGTACTCCTCCTTTTTGTCCGCAGGTATAGCGTCAATCATCTCGGTTTCAATAAAGCCCGGAGCTACCGCGTTTACCAGAATCCCGCGCGGGGCGAGCTCCTTTGCGAGCGTTGCGGTCATGGAATTAACCGCGCCCTTTGTCGCAGAATATACGCCCTGACCCTCAACAGCAAGCACGGAAGATACCGACGATACATTTACAATCCTGCCGCCTGTTTTAATCATTTTAAGAGCCGCCTGCTGCGCGCAGTGAAAATAGCCCTTTATATTGATATCAAGGCTTCTTGAAAGAGAATCCTCGTTAATCATCAGCAGATACGCGTCATCCACAACGCCTGCATTATTTACCAGCGCATCAAGTCTGCCGAAAGCCTTGTGTACCTCGCGGAACATTCCCTGAACCTGCTTAAGGTCGGCGGTGTCCGCTTTAACCGCAATGGCGCGTCTGCCAAGCTTTTCTATTTCGGCTACTGCCTCCGCCGCCTTTGCCTCGTTGCTGACATAGTTCACAGCAACATCATAGCCGCATTCCGCAAGCCTGATTGCGCAGGCTCTGCCTATTCCGCGCGAAGCGCCTGTTACAAGTGCAACCTTTTCCAAATCATCTTCTCCTTATGCTGTACAAGGGCAGATTGCTCCGCCCCCGATTATTTCAAACGTTATGTTCAACTGCCGAGAAATGGCTTCAATGAAGGGTTATGAAGGGTTTGGGGCATTTTTAAAAACCTTTATATATAATTATTTTCAATTTTCTTATGCAAAAGGTTTAAAAAACCCTTCAACCCTTCATAACCCTTCATAAAATTTACAGGTATTTCCACAGCAGGGAATACTTTCGTAACCCCTGTGACGACCTGTGACGGGTTTTGGGCATTTATAAAACTCTTTTATATAATTTTATTTTGATTTTCTTATGCAAAAGGTTTAAAAAACCCGTAAACCCGTCACACAGCTTTAATGGTCAAGCCTTTTTAAGCACCACCGCAGAATACGAGCCGCCTGCGCCAAAGCCTACCGCAAGAATGTACTCCATATCCGCGGACTTTACTGTGGTTTCGGTAAGGCTCTGCTTGCCCAGCATATACGCCTTTGCGCTTTCGGTCTTGCCGCAAAGCAGCTTCGCCGCAAACGCAGCCTGCATTGTTGAAGCCGCAGCTCTCGCCTCACCCATTTCTTCCTTGACGCACACAAGCGGGATTTCTTTATTGAACAGCTCGCGGTAAACCGAAAGCTCCAGCTCGTCAACCGTCTTGTGACCGTCGGCAAACGCGCAGACCGCAGAAATTTCGTCGGGAGTGATTCCCGCCTGCTCACACGCCTGAATAACAGCCTGCTTCATTGCGCTTTCGGAGCCCGTAACCTTGCCGTATTCAACAGATTTGTGCGTCATTGCACAGCCCGCAAGCTCTGCGTATTTCTCAACGCCGCGCTTTGCAGCGCTCTCCTCGGTTTCGAGAATAAGCGACACCGAGCCCTCGCCCAGTCTGAATCCGCTCTTGTCAAGCGAATAGGGCTTGCTATCGGCGCACAGACCCAGCTTTCCGTAAAGCTCTGCGGTAACATCGGTGTTTTCATCCGTACCCGAGGCTACCATTATGCTCTCCTCGCCGCTGTGCAGAACATCAGCCGCATAGCAAACGCTCTGCAAGCCTGCCTGAATACCGTTTGCAACCGTCACATTGTAGCCCATGATTCCCGCGAATATCGAGAAATAACCGCCCGCCGCATTGTAAACCGTATTCGGGAACGAGAACGCGCTGCCGTTAGCAGTGCCGTTCTCAACGGTGTTCTTCTGGAAGCCCACTATCTCCGTCATGGGACCGTCGGCAGTACCGATTATAATACCGATATCAGCCTTGTTGTCCTCGTCAATCGTGACTGCGCCGTCCGCAAGCGCTCTCATGCCGCTTATCAGCTGAAGCTGCGAAAAACGGTCAAGCTTGCGGTAGAATGCCATTTTTATGCCGTGCTCTTTATAATCGTCGCCCGTGATATTGCAGCGGCCTGTTTCGTCGCAGCTTGCAAGCTCGCCGATACCCGTAACATAAATTCTCTGCTTGTTTGTGTGGTCGGGGATTTCACGCGGATTCTTCGCAAATACGATACTTGCGTTGTTTCCGCCGAACGCAAAGGAGTTTGAAACCGCATAGTTCACGGTCTTTTCGCGCTTTGTATTCGGAACGAAATCAATATCTCCCGCCTTTTCGGCAAGACGCGCCAAATCCTCGTCGTTGTAGCCGATTGTCGGCGGAACAACATCCTCGCATACAGCCTTTACCGTAAGCACCGCCTCAATTGAGCCTGCTGCGCCCAGACAGTGTCCCGTCATGGACTTTGTAGAGGAAACAGAAAGGTGGTCGTTGCCGTCAAACAGCGTATGTACCGAAAGGAACTCCGCGTCGTCGTTCTTTGCCGTGCCCGTGCCGTGCGCGTTGATGTAGTCGATATCCATAAAGGAAAGTCCCGAGTTCTTCACCGCGCGTGTTGTGGCAAGCATCTGACCCTTTCCGTCGGGGCGGGGAGCAGTAATATGATGTGCGTCGGAGCTTACGCCCGAGCCAAGCACCTCGCAGTAAATCCTTGCGCCGCGAGCCTTTGCGTGCTCGTAGCTTTCAAGTATCAGCATACCCGCGCCCTCGCCGAGCGTGATTCCCGTATTATGATTGAGCGGCGCACAGCCGTTTTCATCCAGCGCATGAAGCGCATGGAAGCCCGCAAATGCAAGCGACGAAAAGCTGTCTGTGCCGCCCGCAGCGAATGCGTCAGCCTTGCCCGCGCGTATAAGGTCGCAGGCATACGAAAGCGACATTGTACCCGCAGCACACGCGTTTACAATGTTCGCAGTAATTCCGTTCATGCCGAAATGCACCGCAACATTGTTGGCAATTGCCGAAGCGGGCATTTTCAGAATATCCGCGGTATCTGCGCCGCCGCCCTTGATTTCGTCGGTGTAGTACTTGTCAATGCTTGCCGCGCCGCCTACGCAGTTGCCCACGATAACGCCGATTCTGCCGGAGTTTTCCGAAACGTTATAGCCTGCGTCTGCAAGAGCCTCGCCCGCCGCCTTGATACACAGCAGCGAAGCGCGGTCGTAATCC
>JBJESB010000050.1:0-16298 GCA_051882575.1 Oscillospiraceae bacterium | reverse complement strand
AAAGCGGCGAACATATATTTCAAGGTTCTCACAGCCGTCCGAAATTTATTTCGGGAAACGGCGTGAGGTTCTTATAATAGAATTAAGAACAAATTTAGAGGTATTGTATGGAACTGAAATTAGAGCTTTGCACTAAATCAGATACGGAAAGGCTTGAACAGCTTTATCTTACAGCATTCCCCAAGGACGAACGCGCTCCCTACAAAATGCTGAAAAACAGGCATGATAAAGGAAAAGCCGAATTTCTAGCCGCTAAAGACGGAAATGAGCTTGTAGGAATGGTATATATGGTTTGCAATGATACATTAGCATACATTTTCTACCTTGCAATCAGAGATGACAAGCGCGGTATGGGATACGGCTCCGAGGTACTTTCCCTGCTGAAAGAGCGCTATAAAGGGCGCAAGCTGTTCCTCGCGCGCGAGAGGCTGGATGAGCCCTGTGATAATCTTGAACAGAGAAAAAGCCGACGCAGCTTCTATCTTTCAAACGGCTTCACCGACCAATCCGGTCATATTAAGGAGGGCAAGGTCACTTACGACATCATGTATATCGGCGAGCCTGTTACAGCAAAGGAATATGATATTCTAATCAAAAATTGGGCAGGCAGGCTGATACAGACATTCGTTGGGTTGAAAATCGTAGATTGAGGTAATAGCTATGGAACAATGCAGACTTTTTATTGTGGAAGGTCTCCCCTGCTCCGGCAAGAGCACGGCTTCCAGATTCATTGCGGACGAGCTTGCAAAGCAAGGCAAAAATGTAAGATTCTTTGATGAATGTCAGGGTAATCACCCTGCCGATTATGAATTCAGCGCGTATATTTCCGAGAGTAAAATGAACGATTTTTCCATTGAGGAACAGGCAGAGCTGAAATCTCATTCAGAAAAACGCTGCGGCGGGTATATTGTGGAGCTGGGCGCTTTACAGGGCGAGTTGTTCAACAAGGCGCTTAAATTCAAAATTTACGATTTTCTTGACTGGAACACAGAAATGCCCGTTATGCTTGAAAAATGGCATAGATTTGGACAAAGCGTAAAGGATAACGAGATATTTGTCTTAAACTGCTGTTTTGTGCAAAACCCAATGTGCGAGACCATGATGAGATTTAACTTTATGCCCGAGCAATCCGAAGAATACATAGCCGCAATTTATAATGAAATTAAGCATCTTCACCCAAAAGTAATTTATATGTTACAGGCAGATATTGCTCAATCTATAAACCGTGCTCTGCCCGAACGCGGCAAGCAATGGCTGGATTCGGTTATTGACTACCATGTTAACGGAGCATACGGCAAGAGTGCCGGTCTTATGGGCTTTGAGGGGTATGTTGAATGCTTGGCTGAACGTCAAAAGCGGGAAACAGAAATATTACGCCATTTACAAATCCCTACCCTGTTCTGCTGTATTGAAAATCAGGAATGGGATAATGCATACAGCCTAATCAGGCAATATATTACGGAGGAATAAATGAACGCACAATATAAAATCATTGATATGGACAGCTACTACCGAAAGGGTGTATTCAAACACTTTTCGGAGGACTGCAAATGCTCTGTTTCTATGACTTCTCGCGTGGATGTTACAGAGCTTTACAGCTATTCAAAGCAAAGCGGAAGCAAGTTTTACATAAATGTACTGTATCTTATTTCAAAGGTTCTTAACTCCCGCGACGATTACCGCATGACATACTTCTGGCAGACCAATCAGCTGGCGGTTTATGACAAAATTAACCCAATTCAGTATATCTTCCACGAGGACACCGAGACCTGTACTCCCGTGTATACCGAATACTTTGAGGACTACAAAACATTCTACGACGGCTGTAAGAACGATATCGAAAAAGCGAAGCAGACACGCGAATATAGGCTGGACACGGAAAATCACCCGAACTGGTTTGACGCCTCGTACATATCATGGCTGTCGTACGATTCGCTCAACATTGAACTCCCCGACGGATACCTGCATCTTCCTCCGATAATCAACTGGGGCAGATTCCGTGAAGAAAACGGCAGGCTGATGATGCCGATAAGTGTGCGGCTTAATCACGCGGCTGCTGACGGTTACCTTGTTGCTAAAGTATTTAAGCTGTTTGAATCCGAAACGGAAAAATTCCTTGCCCAGCGCCGCAGCGAAATCAACGCTTGACGAATACTTTTGAGAATGCTATAATAGTAAAGCCGCTTGGCAAATCTAACAGAAAAGAGAAACTTATGGAAAGATTATATCCAAAAGCATATATTACCGAAAAGGGCGAAAAGGCATTGCGCGGCGGTCATCCGTGGGTCTATGCCGACGAGGTTACAGATATAGACGGAGCGTACGAAAACGGCGGGCTGATTGATGTTTTCAGCCGCAAGCAGAGATTTCTCGGGACAGGCTACATCAACGCCAATTCTAAAATCAGGATTCGCGTGATTTCGCGCAATGCCAACGACAGATTTGACAGAGCGTTCTACGAACGCAGAGTGCGCTACGCCTTGGAATACCGCCGCACGGTTATGGGTGAGGATTTCGGCTGCTGCCGTCTTATTTTCGGCGAGGCTGACCAATTCCCGGGGCTTACAGTTGACCGATTCGGCGATATTCTTGTAACACAGGTTCTGTGCTTGGGAACAGAGCGAATCAAGGAAATGATTTATGAGCTGCTTGTGAAGGTTCTCGGTGAGATGGGCGAGAAAATCACTGCTATTTACGAGCGCAATGATGTAAAAATCCGCGAGCTTGAGGGAATGCAGGAATATAAAGCATTCTATAACGGCGCAGGTCTTGCCGCTGACCTTTCGGGCGTTACCGAAATTGTAGAAAACGGAATCCGATACTCGGTTGACTATATCAACGGGCAGAAAACAGGATTCTTCCTTGACCAGAAATACAACCGAATGGCTATCAGGCAAATTGCAAAGGGTAAGACCGTACTCGATTGCTTTACACACACGGGAGCTTTTGCCCTTAATGCAGCAGCGGCGGGCGCAAAGCTTGTTAATGCTGTTGATATCTCGTCAGAGGCGGTTGAAATGACCCGCAAAAATGCTGAACTCAATGGGCTCACAGGCAATATGCAGTTTACAAAGGCTGATGTTTTTGACCTGCTTACAGAGCTTTACACTAAGGGCGGGCATCCGTATGATTTCATTATTCTTGACCCTCCCGCCTTTACCAAAAGCAGCAGCACAGTGAAAAATGCGGAGCGCGGTTATAAGGAGATAAATCTCAAGGCTATGAAGCTGCTGGCGCGCGGCGGATATCTAGCTACTTGCTCATGCTCGCATTTTATGACCGAGCCGTTGTTCAAGAAAATGCTGCACGACGCAGCACAGGATGCAGGAGTATCGCTTAGACAGATAGAAGCCCGCAGACAGTCGCCCGACCACCCAATTCTGTGGAATGTCCCCGAGACGGATTACCTTAAGTTCTATATTTTTCAGGTGGTGTGATATGACCGAAAAAGACCTTATTCCCGGCACTGTTGTTCAGCACTTTAAGCGTCAGATGCTGCCGCCCGAGCAGCGAACGGATAATCTGAAATACTTGTATGAAATCATCTGCACTGCACAGCACACCGAAACAAACGATACGCTTGTAATTTACAAAGCGCTGTACAATGGCATGATTTTTGCCCGCCCGCTTTCAATGTTCCTTTCGGAAACAGACATGGATAAATACCCCGAAGCCACTCAAAAGTACAGATTTGAAAAAATTGCAGAATAACTTATCCCCCATGAATTTTCCGTTCATGGGGGATTGATTTATTCGTTTTCGTGGATTTCTATGCTGTTGTTTTCCAGCAGCAAGGACTTATCATCGCAGCCAAAAACATAGTATGTACCCGAATTTACGAATATCTGACCTGCACAGTCGGATAGCCTTACCCTGCCCTTGTGGGAATTGCTGCCGACAGCAACTGCCGCAGCGCCCGAGCAATGAACATCAAGGGTGCAGCTTGTAAACTCAACATCAGCTGAACCTTCATCAGAACCAAATGCGTGAATTGTTTTACCGTTAAGCAGCACACTCATATCACATTTGTCTGCTCTTATGCGTGAATTACCCTCCAATCTGCTTCCGGCAAAGCATACAAGGTCGCCCGAGGATACCACCTTAAGCTTGCAGTTTTCAAGGTCGGCAACCGAATTTGCTTTCTTGCTGCCAATCAACAGATTTTCGGCAGAATGAGATATCATAGTGATATTTGTATTCCTGATTGTAACATCAGAATCTCCGTTAAGGCTTCCAATTCCGATTGACTCTTTTCCGAGCTGCTCAATCATAAACTCCTTAGCTTCAATGCATATCTTTGCGTCGCTTCCGTTGAAACCTCCGCCTATGGCTATGCTCTTGTCGCTTTCAAGGTGTATTCCAAGTCGGTTATCAAGCTTTATGCTGATGCTTCCGTGCGAACGATTATGGCTTGTTCCGATTGCGTAAGTGTGGTTGTAGGTTGATGATATCGAAAGTGAACCGCTGCCTACTACCTCCAGCTCCGCTGTCTCGGGTACTTCAATTGAGCCTGAAATATTAACCGAGCCGCATATATTCAGTGTCACACGGCTGTTCTTTCCGACTATAATACACGCGCTTGCCGATTCGTTCTTCATATCTGCATCAACAAGATTGAGCTTGCACTCAATGCCGTCGATAACACGAACAACAATCTCCGATGAATAGTTGGGCGTTCCTTTGAGCGTATATTCGCTCTTGCTGACTATTATCTCGGTATAATTATCAAAGTCAAGCGTTATCAGCGAAATTTCCTTTTCGGCTCCCGCAAAGAACGTCTTTCTCGGGCGTTTGTTCTCAAAAAGCCTGTTGTATTCGCGTATCTCATCAAATACCTCGCGCCTTATCTCCGTCACAAATTCAGGCGAAGGTCTGCCGGTATAATAGCCCTGAATGAGGTCCGCGCCCATAGAGATTACCGTTTTCAGCTCCTCGGAAAGCTCAACGCCCTCTGCAAGAGCCATAAAGTTATTGTCATGCGCGTAATCTATGATATTCTTTGTAAAATGCTGCTTGCGCTTATCCTTGTGAATATTCATAATCAGGCTGCGGTCAATTTTTACGCAGTTTGGCATAAATGTAAGCAGATTGCTGATATTGGAATACCCCGTGCCATAATCATCAACGGCAATCTTAAGTCCTGTGCGCTTACTGCGCTCAAGCAGTGTTGCCAGCTGCTGCTCGCTGGCTTCGGTTTGCTCGGTAAACTCAATTACAGCTCTGTCCATTACATCGCCGTACAGCTTGTAAAGTTCCTCAAAGTCCGAATCGGACAATGTGCAGGACGGAATGCTGTTAATAAACAGCAGCTTATTTCCCAGATTATCAATATTCTTTTTAAGAATACCGAAAACATTGCCCATAGTGTATTTTTCAATCTCCAAAAGTCTGTCCAACGCCTGCGCGTGATTAAGAATACTAATCGGTGAGATTTTAAACAGGCTGCCCGAGCGCATTAACGCCTCATAAGCATAGATGAAACCTGTTTTCGCGTCAACAATAGGCTGAAAATCATAGGTGAACAGATTCTCGTTAAGTAATCTTACAACCTGAAGCCGTTCCTCAGGGTCATAGGATTCACCGGTTACATCGGCAGTTTTATGCATTATCGCATGGCTATCCTTGTTCATCTTGCGCTGATACGACGCTTCATACGGCAGAGTTTCAAGCACATCCGGAGAGGTAAGCGGCGCCGAAACACGCGCAGTGTACAGACTGATTCCGTATTTTGCATTCTCTGCGTTGAACATCTCGATACTATGCTCGATATTTTCAAGCACAGTGTCACGCAAAGAGTTTTCGTTAAGAATGCCTGCTACAAAAAACTCATCGCCGCTCACTCTTACGCAGATATCATTATCCTCGGCGCAGCGGGATAGAATTAAGCCAATTCGCGACAGTACCTTATCACCCTCGGCATAGCCGTACGCTTCATTTATTCCCTTAAGATTTTCAACATCCACGGAGACAATTCGCATTATCTTGCTGCTGTCGTCAAACTTGCCGCAGTGAGCCTTCATAATACGATAGTAGCCGCGCATATTAAGCAGTCCGGTAAGCGAATCACGAATCTGTGAATCAATAACGGAGTCATTGTACAAAATATGCTTATGCTGCTGAACAAGCGCACACACTGCCGTTCGTGTCCACTTTACAAAATTACGGTCATATACCCTGCCGTCATCACCGTAAGATACAACCATATAGCCATAGACATTGCCGCAGAAATGCAGCGCTGTAAAGATAAATGCTGCAGGCTTCTCTCTGGGCTCGGTTATAGCAGGCAGCAAGTCGTTAAGACGGAATGAACGTTCAAAATCAACAGACGACTTGCCATCGCAGCGGCTTAAAACCAAATCCATCTTCTCGCTGAATTCAACCGTTGGCTTTGACTCATGCATACAATTGTGACTGAGACATATCCAAAGTCCCTTGTAATCGCCAAGAAAATGTGTGTACCAATTCAGCTTCCACAAATAACTTTCAAGGCTGTCGCAGCCTGTCAGCTCCTCTGCCATAAAATTATACGGCGAGCCGAAACCATTCAAAAAATCGGTGGTACTGTTAACCGCATATTTCGAAAGATTAGCAAGATTTGACTTTTTGCACCCGCAGGAAATGCCCAGCTCCAGAGTAAATTCTTCAGCGGTTGAAGCAACAAAATCCTTGCCCTTAAGCATACTTATCATGCGGCGCGCTGCGTTAACGGAAAGTGCGCAGGAATCTCTTACAATAGATGTAAGTCCTATGTAATCATCACAGTAATGCGGCTCGTTCTTTGCAAATCCCGTAACAATGACCTGCCCGGGAACCTCATAGCCTCTTGACAGCAGCTCGGAGATAATTCCTGCCGCGGAAATATTACTGCAGCAAACAACTGCCTCGGGCAAGCCGTTTGCCACCATCTCATCCACAAGCTTGTCGTAGCCTGTATCCCAATCCGTACCGTGATGAATACGCGACACAGGAAGCTCACAGCCAAAGGTTTTGAACGAGCCAAAAAAGTACTCATCCAACAAATTATGGTAGATATCATCGGGTCCGCCGACATAATCTACCACCTTAGCGCCATGAGTGTTCAGAACATGACCTACTATGCAATCAACCGCATCTTTGTAGTTATAGGTTTCGCTGACAATACCCTCAAGCACTGCGTCGCAGATTACAACCGGCTTACCGCACTTGCGAATCTTCTCGATTACCTCCTGCTTACGCTCTTCATTAGCATAAATCGAACTGGGGTAAATCATCAATCCATCAAGTAAATCGCTGGAAATAAGGTCATACACGGCAGTATCCGCGCGTGAGTATTCCTTATTATCAATGCAGAGCGCAGATGAGAAAATCGCAACATCAATATCAGCTGCAAAAAGCTCCTTTTGCAGGCAGTATATTGACCGTGAATAAAACTCTTTATCGGCTTCGTTCAGTATAATTCCTACAAGCGGGCGCTGCTTGTTCAAGGTAAACACCTCCAAAATTAGAACATGACCTTCAATATAGAATATATCAATTTTGCTTGATATGCTGTTCTATTGATTATCATGCAGACAAGTATATTATAGCATATTTTTCTAAATATTTCAAGTAGTTTTAGGTAATAAAATGTTTTTTACTTTGTATATTTATCGAAATTTTTTTAATTACACTCAATAAATGTCCTCAATATGTCTTTACACCGATTGAAACACTGCGAACGGTATCCGTTCAAAGTGATTAACACATCAATTCGGTTTTGTGGTGAATCTTGTTCATATTTACGGAGCAGTTCACATAATATATGTTGTGGATTCAAAGTTTCCACAAATCGCCGATGCCGATAACCGCAAAGCGAATCACAATTTCGGTGCGAAAATTAACATCTCATGGAGGTAAAAATGACAGAGTATCTACCCGAGGGATTCCTGATTAGCTCCCCCGAAAACCAAAACTGCCTGCATTCTTTTTTCTCGTTACAGGAATGTATGAACAACGGTAAAATTCTTGAGGCTCCATGCGTGGTGTGTGACAGCAGCCACAATATGATAGTTGAGCTTGGATGTATGCGAGGAATTATTCCGCGCGAGGAAGGCGCATTGGGAATAAGAGAAGGAACCACAAAGGATATTGCACTTATTTCGCGCGTGAACAAGCCTGTTTGCTTTATTGTGACTGATATTCGCCGTGATTCGGATGATAATGTTTACGCAATACTGTCAAGACGCCGCGCACAGGAGGAGTGCCTTAACAACTACCTTACTAGGCTCACCGCAGGTGATATTATTCCCGCGTGCGTAACTCATCTTGAACAGTTCGGATGCTTTGTTGACATTGGCTGCGGTATTCCCTCGCTTATTCCTATCGACCTGATTTCGGTTTCCAGAATATCACACCCGTCTGACCGCTTCAAAATTGGTCAGAAAATATTCGCCGCTGTAAAATCCATCGAAAACGACAGAGTTTGCCTTACGCATAAAGAGCTTCTCGGCACATGGGAGCAAAACTCTGCCGGCTTTGAGGTTGGCGAGACAGTAACCGGCATTGTGCGCTCAATCGAAGAATACGGAATATTCATCGAGCTTGCTCCAAATCTTGCGGGTCTTGCAGAGCCGCGTGCTGATGTAAAAATCAACAGCCGCGCCAGCGTCTACATAAAAGCAATCATTCCCGAGAAAATGAAAATAAAGCTCATTATCGTAAGCGCTTCAGATAAAGCGTATTGCGATAATGAGCTGAAATACTATATCAACTGCGGTCATATAGACAGATGGGTATATTCCAGTGAGAAATGCAGCCGCATAATTCAGACTATTTTTTGATGTTTTTCCAGTATTCCTCGGCTGCACGCTCACGTTTGTTATCACCATAGTGATAATATACCCTTCCCTTTAACAGGTCGGGCATATACTGCTGCTCAACATAATGATTCGGGTAATCATGCGGGTACAGATAATGCTGACCTTTCACCTGAGCGTCCTCGCCGTCGCAGTGCTTATTTTGCAGACACCGTGGAAAATCACCCACAGAACCATTGTTTACATCTGCAAGTGCAGCGTTTATTGCATTATATGCGCTGTTGGATTTTGGCGAGGTTGCAAGCAGAATAACAGCCTCGGCAAGCGGAATGCGCGCTTCGGGGAGTCCCAGCTGCATTGCGGCATCAACACAGGCTTTAACCGTAACAATCGCCTGCGGATATGCAAGTCCTATATCCTCTGCGGCAATAACAAGCAAACGTCTGCTGAGGGAAATTATATCACCCGCTGCGATTAGTCTGGCGGCATAGTGCAATGCAGCGTTTTCATCAGAGCCGCGAATGGATTTTTGCAGCGCTGAAAGAATATCATAATGCTGGTCGCCGTCGCGGTCATAGCGCATATTGCTGCGCTGAGTAAGCTCCTCTGCAAGAGCAAGGTCTACCCTACCGTCTATCGCCGTAAGAGAGCAAAGCTCTACGGTATTCAGAGCTTTTCTGACATCGCCGCCGCAGCCGCGGCTGATATGAGCAATTGCGTCATCATCTACAATCAGTTCCTTATTATGACGCTCGGCTGTCAGTCTGAAACCGCGTCGTATCGCCTTTTCAAGCTCCTCGGGCGGTACGGGCTTGAATTCAAAAACCGTGCTTCGCGAAAGAATCGCATTGTATACATAGAAATAGGGATTCTCGGTTGTTGACGCAATCAGAGTTATACTTCCGTCCTCTATGTATTCCAACAGGCTCTGCTGCTGCTTTTTGTTGAGGTACTGAATCTCATCAAGGTACAGCAGAATGCCGCTGTTACCGAAAAATGTGCCGATTTCCGATACAACCTCTTTTATATCGGCTGTTGAAGCAGATGTACCGTTCAGCTTGTGCAGGCGCATATTTGCCGACTCGGCTATAATTCTGGCTACGGTTGTTTTTCCTACGCCCGACGGTCCGTAAAAAATCATATTCGGGATTTTGCCCGACGCAATGATTCTTGAAAGCGGTTTATTCTCTCCAATCAAATGGGATTGCCCCACTACATCTTCTAATGTGGTGGGGCGAATTGTGTCTGCTAAAGGCATAATTATAATCCTCTGTGCTCCTGCAAAAGAGCCTTAATCTTTGCATGGGGGTCAATAACGTTGCTGATTGAGGTATCGTGATTGATAGAAGCGATAAAGTACGCAATATACTTGGATACGTCAACCTCATGGAACCACTCTCTTGAGAGAAGCTCGGGTGTGCGGTAGGTAAGGTTGGTTCCAAACACGCCCGTGATAAGTCCCTCGTTATATGCCTTGTCAAATACCTCTACGCCGTTTGTGAAAATAGCGTATGTTGCGTATGCGAAAATGCGCTTTGCCTTGCGCTTTTTAAGCTCGCGGGCTACATCAAGCATAGATTCGCCCGATGAGATGATATCATCAGCAATAAATACATCCTTACCCTCAACGGATGCGCCCAGATATTCATGCGCTACAATCGGGTTTCTGCCGTTTACTATTGTGGAGTAGTCGCGGCGCTTGTAGAACATACCGAGGTCAACCTCCATTACGGAAGCGTAGAACATATTTCTGTTAAGCGCGCCCTCGTCAGGGCTTATTACCATAAAGTGATTCTTGTCAATCACCAAATCGGGGAACGCCTTGAACATAGCCTTAAGCGTCTGGTACGAAGGAATGACATTATCGAAGCCCATCATGGGAATTGCGTTGCATACTCTGGGGTCATGCGCGTCAACCGTGATGATATTTGAAACGCCCATAGCCTGCAAATCCTGAAGCGCTGCTGCGCAGTCAAGCGACTCGCGGTAGCTTCTTCTGTGCTGTCTGCCGCCGTAAAGCAGAGGCATTATTACATTGATTCTGTGGCACTTGCCGCTTGCAGCCTGTATGATTCGCTTCAAATCCATGAAATGGTCATCCGGCGACATACTGTTTACATTGTCAAACAGCTTGTACTTAACATTGTAGTTGCCCACATCAACAAGAATAAACAAATCCTTGCCGCGAACTGTGCTTTTTATCATGCCCTTTGCGTCGCCCGACTGGAATCTGGGGCAAACGCACTCAATCATGTACTCCTCAGAAGGTCTGCCGTTGCGGTCAGCCCAGCGTGTAAGGTAGCTGTTGATTTTCGCGCCAAGCTCCTGAGTGCCGTTCATTGCGATTAACCCAAGAGGCGCTACCTCGTGATAATTCTGATAAAGAACCTCGGTATTTTTTACTGATGTCATCTGTTATCTTCCCTTTTCTTTTGTATTATTCGTACAGAGGATATTTTGTACAAATCTCTGTAACCATTGCGCGAACCTTTTCCTTGCTGCCCTCGAAATCCTTAGCGGTAAGGTAAATGCACTCTGCAATAGTGCGCATATCATCCTCAACAAGACCTCTGGTTGTAACGGCAGGCGTGCCGATTCTTACGCCGGATGTAATAAACGGGCTCTGCGGGTCGTTGGGAATTGCATTCTTATTTACTGTAATATAAACCTCGTCAAGGTTGTGCTCAAGCTGCTTGCCTGTAATTCCAAACGGCTGAAGGTCAACCAGCATAAGGTGATTATCCGTTCCGCCCGAAACCAGATTAAAGCCCTTTTCAAGCAGCGAATCCGCAAGCACCTTTGCGTTCTTTACAATCTGCTCTGCGTACGCCTTAAACTCGGGCTTGAGCGCCTCACCGAAGCATACTGCCTTGCCCGCGATTACATGCATAAGCGGACCGCCCTGTGTGCCGGGGAAAATAGCCGAGTTAATCTTCTTTGCAAGATACTCGTTATTGGTGAGAATAAGTCCGCCGCGAGGTCCGCGAAGCGTCTTGTGGGTTGTGGTTGTAACAATGTCTGCGTAAGGTACGGGATTCTGATGTAATCCCGCAGCAACAAGACCTGCAATGTGAGCCATATCAACCATGAGATATGCGCCTACTGCTCTTGCGATTGACGACAGCTTTGCAAAGTCAATAGCTCTGGGGTACGCTGAAGCGCCTGCAACAATCAGCTTGGGCTTGCACTTGTTTGCTTTCTTGTAGAGCTCCTCATAGTCTATAAAGCCCTCGTCGTTTACTCCATAATCAACAAAGTTGAAATACTTACCCGAGAAATTAACGGGCGAGCCGTGTGTGAGGTGTCCGCCGTGAGCAAGCGACATACCCATAACGGTATCTCCGGGCTGAAGCAGTGCAAGATAAACAGCAGTATTAGCCTGTGCGCCGGAATGAGCCTGTACATTTGCATACGCTGCTCCGAACAGCTTCTTTGCGCGCTCGATTGCAATGTTCTCTACAATATCAACGTCCTCGCAGCCGCCATAGTAGCGCTTTCCGGGATAGCCCTCTGCGTACTTGTTGGTAAGAACGCTGCCCATTGCTGCCATTACCGCAGGAGATACGATATTTTCGCTTGCAATCAGCTCCAGATTTCTTCTCTGTCTGCCAAGCTCAAGACCCATTGCATCGGCAACCTCCTTGTCGTACTGACCAAGAAAGCCGATGGTATCAACTAAATCCTTATACATGGTATATACTCCTTTCAAAAATAACATTACTTAAATTATAACCGATTTTACCGAATAATGCAACAGATTTTACACTTTTCGGCATTTCGCCGCACGATTAACGGATTTGTGAATACTTTTTGTATAAAAGCCGTAAAGCCGTAAGCTATTCAGATTACGGCTATTACATATTCAGATAAAATCTGCTATTTTGCTGCCCATCTCCGAGCACGAAACAAGCGTCATACCCTCGGACATGATATCGCCGGTTCTGTAGCCTGCCTCAAGCACCTTATCAACAGCAGACTCAACTGCGTCAGCCTCGGCTGCCATATCGAACGAATAGCGAAGCATCATTGCAGCAGAGAGAATCGTAGCAATAGGATTAGCCTTATTCTGACCCGCAATATCGGGCGCAGAGCCGCCGCTGGGTTCATACAGACCGAACTTTGTTTCATTCATGCTTGCAGAAGCCAGCATTCCGATAGAGCCTGTAATCATTGAAGCTTCATCGGAAAGAATATCGCCGAACATATTTTCCGTAACCATTACATCAAACTGCGCAGGGTCTTTTACAAGCTGCATTGCGGAATTATCAACCAGCATATGCTCAAGCGTAACCTCGGGGTAATCCTTGGCTACCTCCTCAACAACCTTACGCCAGAGTCTGGATGTATCAAGAACGTTTGCCTTGTCTACACTTGTGACCTTCTTACGGCGCTGCATTGCAACATCAAACGCCTTAATTGCAATTCGTCTGATTTCATTCTCATCATATTTCAGAGTATCAACAGCAGTCATTACGCCGTTAACTTCTTCAGTCTTTCTGTCACCGAAATACAATCCGCCTGTCAGCTCGCGCATAATCAGCATATCAAAGCCCTTTGCGCTGATTTCCTCTTTGAGCGGGCACGCGCCCGAAAGCTGCTTGAAAAGCACACACGGGCGAAGATTTGCAAAAAGTCCCAGTGATTTTCTTAACTTTAACAAGCCTGCCTCGGGGCGAAGATTAGCGGGCAGCTTGTACCACGGAGAGGTGGTTGTATTTCCGCCGATTGAGCCCATAAGTACAGCGTCTGAAGCCTTACAGCGCTCAATCGTTTCATCCGTAAGAGGTACACCGTTTGCATCTATGGAGCATCCGCCCATTAACAGCTGCTCATAGTTAAACGTGTGACCAAACTTTTCGGCAACCTTGTCCAGTACCTTCATAGCCTCTGTTACTATTTCGGGACCGATTCCGTCGCCCTTGATTACTGCAATATTCTTTTCCATGAATTTATGTCCTTCCGTTTGAAATAGACTTATGGCTATACCGTACAAAATCCAATAAATGGTCTTTGTGCGGTGTTGCCTTATATATCAATCCAAAAGCGGTGTTCTTCTCCGGCAGAATCCCTTGCTATACGGGTTTTCCCGTCGGCAGTAAATCCGAATTTTTGGAAGAAGCTCACTGCCTCGGTGTTTCGCGTATTAACCCAGAGAAATGCCCTTTTATATCGGAGTGTACGCATATTCCTCAGAGCGTGGGACAGCAGCTTTCTTCCAAGCCCGCTGCGCTTGTACCCCTTGTCAACGCACAATACCTCAACCTCGCAGCTGTCGGGAATCATAGAGCGGCTGCAAACGCACACACCCTTTGTTGCCCTGTCAACAGTAATTTCCGACATAAAGCGCTCTTTTGCACTCTGCCGAAAATAATTACTGCCCAACCGTGATGTAAACTCACTCTCGCCTGCAATTTCGGAGCACACGGAATAATTATACCCCGAAAATTTTGCGGTAGCAGTGACATTCTCAATGTTAATTACCACGAAACAACGCTTCCTTTAACCCTTAAGCGACTTTAAAAGACCGCCCTTGTTTATGATATCCTTGATAAAGTCCGGGAAAGGCTGAGCCTGATAGGTTCTGCCCTTTGTAACGTTTGTAATTACGCCCGTATCAAAATCAATATCAACCTCATCGCCTGCGTCGATATCCTTTGCAGCCTCGTCGCATTCCAGAATAGGCAAACCAATGTTGATTGCGTTTCTGTAAAAAATTCTGGCAAAGGTAGAGGCAATTACGCAGCCGATTCCGCTTGCCTTGATAGCAATCGGTGCGTGCTCACGCGAGCTGCCGCAGCCGAAATTCATGTTAGCGACCATTATGTCGCCTTCCCGAACTCTGTTTACAAAATCCTTGTCGATATCCTCCATGCAGTGAGAAGCAAGCTCTTTGTGGTCTGCCGTGTTGAGGTATCGTGCGGGAATAATTACATCGGTATCAACATTATCACCGTATTTGTGTACTATGCCATGCGCTTTCATATATGCTCCTCCTTATTCTTCAACATCAGAAATGTAACCCGTAAGTGCGCTTGCAGCCGCTATTGCAGGGCTTGCAAGGTAAATCTCGGAGGTAACATCGCCCATTCTGCCGACAAAGTTTCGGTTTGTTGTAGAAACCGCTCTCTCACCCGGAGCAAGAATGCCCATGTGACCGCCAAGGCACGGACCGCAAGTCGGAGCGGACACTACCATGCCTGCCTCAACAAAGATTTCAAGCAGTCCGTTGCGCAGAGCGTCGAGGTAAATCTGCTGTGTAGCAGGGATTACGATTGCGCGCACACCCTTTGCAACCTTTTTGCCCTTTACAACCTTTGCTGCAATTTCAAGGTCGGAATATCTGCCGTTTGTACACGAACCGATAACCACTTGGTCAATCTTGATTTTGCCAACCTCGTCAATCGTCTTGGTGTTTTCGGGCAGGTGCGGGAAAGCAACCGTCGGGCGAATCTCCGAAAGGTTAATATCAATAACGCGGTTGTACTTTGCGTCGGGGTCAGCGGAGAAATACTCAAACTTACGGTCTGTTCTGCCCTTCATATATTCCAGAGTAACATCATCAACCTCAAAAATACCATTCTTTGCGCCTGCCTCAATAGCCATGTTTGCCATGCAGAGTCTGTCATCCATAGACAGATTCTTCAGACCCTCGCCTGTAAACTCCATTGACTGATACAATGCGCCGTCAACGCCAATCATACCGATAATATGCAGAATAACATCCTTGCCCGAAACCCACTTGCCGAGCTTGCCGGTAAGATTGAACTTAATTGCGGAAGGAACCTTGAACCACGCTTCACCTGTTGCCATTCCCGCTGCCATATCCGTAGAGCCTACACCGGTTGAAAACGCGCCGAGTGCGCCGTATGTACAGGTGTGGCTGTCTGCGCCGATTACGGCATCTCCGGGTACTACAAGTCCTTTTTCGGGCAGCAGCGCGTGTTCTATTCCGACAGTTCCTACATCAAAATAGTTTACAATATCGTATTTTTCAGCAAAGTTTCTGCACTGCTGGCACTGCTTTGCAGCCTTGATATCCTTGTTAGGTGTGAAATGGTCCATTACAAGCGAAATTCTGGTAGTATCAAATACGCTTGTAAATCCGATTTTTTCAAATTCGTTGATTGCAACAGGGCTGGTAATATCATTTCCAAGCACCATATCCAGTCTGGCTCTGATAAGCTGTCCCTCGGTAACACTTTCAAGACCCGCGTGCTTTGCGAGAATTTTCTGCGTCATCGTCATTCCCATGTTCTTGTCCTCCTATTTCTGTTCTGCGTTAAACGCACAAATACATTATATCACTATTTTATAATAATGTAAAGACTTTTTCAAAAAAATATATAATCATGCGGTTAAGAAAAAGATTTGTTACTTTTTTTGCGAAATAGCTTGACAAATCATTTACTTTCTGATATAATAATACCGTTGCAATTGTGAAACACCACGACCTACTAGCTCAGGCGGTAGAGCACCTGACTTTTAATCAGGGTGTCCCGGGTTCGATTCCCGGGTGGGTCACCA
>JBJESB010000049.1:0-50156 GCA_051882575.1 Oscillospiraceae bacterium | reverse complement strand
GAAATATGCGATAAATTGTTTTATTCATACAGCTACATAAAAAAGCTGCTTGCGTCAATGCGTGAAAAATGCGGCTGCGAAACCCTTGGCGATTTGAAAAAAATACTCTGTGGAAGTTTTGAGCAGAAAAAATAACGCTGCATTGTGCCGAAAATATGTGCGGTGTTTCAGTTAAAGAAATATAAAAGGCGCAAGATTCATCGGTGATGAATTGCTTTGGATTATGCAGTGTTTTTACCGACAAGAAACAAATATAAGGCGGTCGCTGAAAAAAAGTGACCGCCTTTTTATATCATTATAATATCGACAGCTTAGCTGGTTGATATTGAAATATTCCGGTATTTGTGATATCAATGTTGAAGCGAAAACCCTTAAACCACAAGCGCGGATTGACCTCAACACCTAAATCGGCGGCGTAAAGTCCGCGGTAGTAGTGCGGCTCGGAATACTGCGGTTGTGATACCTCTCCGCTCATAAAGCCGGTCTTTATCGTCACATGGGGTATGTCCTCGCCAACGGGGAATGAATGAAAATTCGCTCATAGGCTCGTCCGAATCGCCCACGCGGATAAACGAGCCTTGCGATTCTGTTTGCAAATTTGCGAAAAAGTTTGCAAATTTGTATAGCAGCCACTCCGGTTTATCTTCTCACAGCAGAAATTATAGCCCGTCGCCCAACAGCATAAGCAGCACGGCGAAAGTAACGGAAATTGCTGTGATGATTTCGGGCAATGACATTATCGACCGCCGCCCTTTCCGAACAGCGCAAGGCGCTCATCACTGAATTCAAACTTGACCTTGACCACCTGCGAACCGACCTTCATCAGCGCAATATCTCTCTGCTTTGCGGCAAGAAGTTCGTGCTGTGCCTCGTTCAGATTGAGTACATAGGCACCAACCCGCGCTTGTCCTGCACGGTACCCTTGACGCGGTTTTCGGTAAGTATCCTTGCAATCGGAATTTGACGGGGTGCTCCTGCCGATATCTCCCGTTCAAAATACTGCCGCCCGCTTTGACCTGACACATAGCGTAAATCGCATTGGCGCAGCGGTGTTTGATTGTCTGAAATTCATGCAACGATTTTCACGCAGCGCCGATTTTTTGCCCGAATCGCTCCGCCCACAGAGTTTTCTTATGCCGCCGCAAGCCGCTTGAAATAAGGTCAAATCTATATTGAATCATTCTGACAACGTTTGCATATATTACACCAAAACCGACTGAAACAGTATGTATTAAAGGCAGACCGACCCGATTTTCACGCCCGAATCAATACAATTCGGATTTCGGGCTTGATTTTGAGCGCGGCTCTGACAACGTTTGCACGGTTTTGCTTTGACTTTGCAACGGTTTAATGCTATAATTCATCACAGAAAGAGAACATTTTCAGAAGAAAAGGAGAGACAAAAATGCTGGTACAGGTTGAAAACGTAAGCAAGCAGTATCGTAATCACGCAACAAAGGAACTGTTTACTTCATTGAAGAATATCTCCCTTGAAACCGATACAAACGAGTTTGTCTGTCTGCTGGGACCCTCGGGCTGCGGTAAGTCCACAATACTTAAGCTGATTGCAGGCTTGCAGACCCCCGACGGCGGCAAAATAATCGTTGACGGCAGCGAGGTAAAAAAGCCCGGCAACAACATCGGCGTCGTTTTTCAGGATTACGCGCTTTTCCCGTGGAAGACCGTGAGGAAGAACATCAGCATAGGTCTTGATATCAAGCACGTCCCCAAAGCGCAGATAAACGAAAAGGTGGACTGGGCAATCAAGCTCGTTGGGCTTGAAAAATTCGCGGAATATTACCCCCACCAGCTTTCGGGCGGAATGAAGCAAAGAGTGGCGATTGCAAGAGCGCTGGTGCTGGACAGCAAGGTATTGCTTATGGACGAGCCTTTCGGCGCACTGGACGCCTTTACCCGCATGAATCTTCAGGACGATTTGATTGAGCTGTGGCAGAAGCAGAAATTCGCCGCAATATTTGTAACGCATGATGTTGATGAAGCGGTATATCTTGCCGACAGGGTAATTGTTATGACCCCGTCGCCCGGAGAAATAAAAAAGACCTTCAAAATAGAGCTTTCAAGACCTCGCGTTCGCACCTCGCCTGATTTCAATATGTACAGAAGCGAGATATTAAAGCAATACGGCTATGTTGACAATAACACCGTAGAATACCAGATATAATCGGGAGTGCAGATACAGTGATACATACATTTGACGAGCTGATAAAACAGCAGACAGCGCTTGACGGCGATTTCCTTATCGAGCCCGAAACGGGCAGTAAGATATCATACAGCGAAATTGATACGCTGACCTCACAGCTTGCGGAAAAGCTGTCGGCGGCGGGCTTGAAAAAGGGCGACAGAGTTGCTCTTGCAATCCGAACCGGCATAAACGCCTGCCTTTCGGTGCTTGCAATATTCCGCGCGGGCGGAATACTGGTGCCCGTCAATCTGGGGCTTAAGGGCTCGGAATTTGAATACATAATCGAGGATTCGCAGGCTTCATTGCTGATAAGCACGGAAGCTGTTCTGTCGGAGTGCGTGATAGAGCCTCGGCAGATTGGAGCAGAACAGATTGCGGATATCGGCGGCGCGCTGCTTTACAGGTTAAGCCCCGAAAAGCGCGACAATCTCCGCGAGGATACCGCGCTGATTCTCTATACCTCGGGAACAACCGGCAAGCCCAAGGGCGTAATGCTTACACAGCAGAATCTGCTCGCGGAAACCGAGTACATCAGCAGAGGGCACGAGCTCACCCGCAAGGATACGGCAATGCTGGTGCTGCCGCTGTTTCATATCAACGGTCTGGTGATTGGCTTCCTTACCCCGTTCTACAAGGGAATAACGCTTGTGATACCCCGTAAATTCTCCGCAAGCGGATTCTGGGATACGGCGAGAAAATACGGCGTTAAATGGGTCAGCGCCGTGCCTACGATTATCTCTATGATAATGGCGAGAACCACCGACGACAGCGTGGGCAAGGGCGTGCTTCGATTCATGCGCTCGGCTTCCGCGCCGCTGCCAAAGGCGGTGCTGGATGAATTTGAGCAGCGCTTTGACACGCCGATTATAGAATCCTTCGGAATTTCTGAGGGCGCAAGCCAGATAACCTCAAACCCCGTAAGCGGAATACGCAAGCCGGGCTCTGCGGGAAAGCCCGTGGGCAACATAATGATGGTCGCCGACGAAAAGGGCAGACCAATCCCCGACGGAGAAATCGGAGAAATAGCCGTAAAGGGCGAAAATATTTTCTACGGCTATTTCAACAAGCCAAAAGAAACTGCGGCTTCACTGCGCGGCGTCTGGTTTTTCACGGGGGATTTGGGCTATCGAGACAGCGACGGCTACTACTTCTTAAAGGGCAGAAAAAAGGAGCTTATCAATCGTGCGGGCGAAAAGTTCTCGCCGCGCGAGATTGACGAGGTGCTGTATCGAATTGAGGGCGTTGAGCTTGCCGCCGCAGTGGGCGTTCCCGACCCGCTGTATAACGAGGAGGTCGTTGCCTACATCAAGCTGCGTGACGGCGCAGCGCTTTCGGAACAGCAGGTGATAGATTTCTGCAAGGGAAAAATCGCCGATTTCAAAATACCCAAAAAGGTGTTTTTCACCGACGACCTGCCAAAGGGTCCGAGCGGGAAAATTCAGCGGCTTAAGCTGATAGACATTTATCTTCGCGGTCAGAAATAAATTACATAAACAAAGAAAGGATTGATTACTGTGAAAAAAATTACAAAGACCATTGCGGCTGCGCTTGCCGCTGTATCCGTTATGATGACGGGAGCTGGCTGCTCCTCGGGCGAAAGCTCCGGCAGTGCAGCTGGCGAAAACAACGGTAAGGTTCAGCTTACCCTCGGCGTAATTAAGGCGCTGGGTACCGCAACGCCCTATGTTGCGCAGAAGAACGGCTATTTCGACGAGGCGGGAATTGATGTGAAAATCGTTGATTTCAGCGACGGCTCTTCGCTAATGGAGGCGTTTGTCGCAAGCGATATTGATATTGCAATGTGCGGCGTTGCGCCCGTGGCAAACTGGTTCAGCAAGGGCGTTGATGTTCAGGTGGTGGCTTCCGCAAACGGCGGCGGTCATGTTATCCTGACAAGAGCGGATACGGGAATCACAAGCCTGAATGACCTTAAGGGGCATTCCCTCGCAGAGCCGAATCTCGGCACTGTAACCGATACCCTGCTGCGAAGCTACATACTCAAAAACGCAGGTATCGACCCCGAAAACGACCTTACCATTGTCCCCGGAATGAAGCCCGCAGATATGGCGATTTCGCTTTTCGATACCGGAGAGGTAGACGCAATCCTCACTTGGGAGCCTTATGTAACGCAGGCGCTTGCAACCTATGACGACGCGGTGATTCTGTATGATTCTCCGCTTGTACTCAAGGATGAGCTCGGCACGGACAGCTTCTATGCAGTGAATGTTGTTTCGGCTTCAAAGGAGGTTATCGACAACCGAAAGGACGACCTGAAAAAGTTCCTGGAGGTTTACACAAAGACCGTTGACTATATCAATACCGACGCGGGCGCAAATGCCGTTATCGCCTCGGTGCTTGAAATGGACGAGAGCGTTGTTGCGGGCGCAAGACAGCGCATCGACTACACCGCCAAAATTGATAAGGACGCGCTTGAAAGAACGCTGCAATGGGGCTTGGAGCTGGGCTATTTCGACAGCATTCCCGCAAGAGACGAGTTCTTCGCAGATTTGGATTGATAAGGAGCGTTTATGTCTGATAAAGTGAGAGCGATAATCGAAAACATTTTATCGCTGGTAATCTTTGTTCTTATCTGGAAGCTGGCTTCGGCAACAGGTATCTTCGGCAGAGTAAGCATAAAGAGCAGTACGCTTCTGCTGCCGCCGCCCGAAACGGTAATTGTATCAATGTATGACCTTTTCGCCAGCGGATATCTTGGCAAGCATCTGCTTGTGAGCCTTTGGAGAGTACTCCGCGGGTTCGGTCTTGCGGCTGCAATCGGAGTGCCCGTGGGCATACTTATGGGCGTCAGCAAGGACGCGAAAAACCTGCTGAATCTGATATTCCGGCTGTTTTCGCCCATACCCGGCGTTGCTTGGGTACCCCTTGCCCTGCTGTGGTTCGGAATCGGCGATACAGCTGCAATCTTCATAATAACCGTGGGCTCGATTTCGCCAATAGTGATAAACACAAAGCAGGGCGTTGACGCGGTTGACCCGAATTTAAGCCAGGCGCTCCAGACCATGGGCGCAAGCAGGTGGCAGCAGGTAATACACTGTATAATCCCCTGTATAATCCCGCACATGATAAGCGGCTTCCGTCTGGGATTGGGCTTTGCATGGAGAGTTGTAATTGCAGCAGAGCTTGTAGGCGTACCCGACGGTATAGGCTATGTGCTGAATGTAGGACGCAGCACGGGTCACACGGAGATAACGGTGGTTACAATTCTCTTGCTGGGAATAATTATGATACTTATGGAAGAGGTAATTTTCGCGACGCTTGAGAAGCGTCTTAACCGCTGGAAGGTATCTAAAACATAATAACGAGGAATCTGATAATGGGTAAACAAGAAAAAGTTTTGATTGATTTTGAGGCGTGCAAGGAATGTGGATACTGCAGGATAGTATGCCCGAAAAATGTTTTTGAAAAAGGCGACGAATTCAACGCAAAGGGCTACCGCGCATTTGCGGCGGTAAATCCGCAGGGCTGCATAGGCTGCATGAGGTGCTTCTATGCCTGCCCCGATTTTGCAATCACCGTGAACAAGGGAGGCGATACGGATGAAAAGAGTGTTTGATACGGGCAACGCAGCTATCACAGAGGCTGCAATCATAGCAGGCTGCCAAGTCTATGCGGGATATCCCATTACGCCCTCAACGGAGATTGCCGAGAATATGTCAAGGCGGCTGCCCCAGAGCGGAGGCTATTACCTGCAGACAGAGGATGAGCTTGCGGGGCTGTACGCTTGTCTTGGCGCTTCTCTGGGCGGCTTGAAGGCAATGACCTCAACCTCGGGTCCCGGATATGTGCTTTTCTCCGACCCTTATGGCTGGGGAATCAGCAGCGAGATACCCGTTGTTATTGTTGACGCACAGCGAGTAGGCCCCGTAAGCGGTATCACGGGCGCGCCGGGTCAGGGTGAATTCTACCTTAGCCGTTACCCTACCCACGGCGGTAATTTTGAGACTGTCGTGCTTGCGCCGAACAGCGTTCAGGAAGCGTTTGATATGACCGTAAAGGCATTTTATCTGTCCGAGCGTTTCCGTACGCCTGTTACAATTCTTGCCGACCAGATTGTAACCGACGGCTGGGAATCCTTTGAAATACCCGAAACCGACGAGGAGCTTGCACAGCGCGGGCTTGCACGGGCAAGCCGAAAGGTGAATTACGGTCCGGAGTTTTTCCCGCCGACGGATGAGATTGATGTTCCGCCCGTAGTTCTGGGCTACAACACCGGCGCTGCCTGCTCGGACTGGACGCCGACAGAAGAAGGCTATGATATCGAGGACCCCACGGCACATCTGAAGCACTCGTATCGCCTTGTGTACAAAATACGCAATCACCGCGAGCTTATCGACGATTATCAGGAGATTTTCATGGAGGACGACCCCGATATCGTATTCGTGTCCTACGGCAGTGTGTCAAGAGTAATGATAAGCGCTGTGAAGGAAGCACGAAAGCGCGGAATCAAAGCGGGCGCAATCAGGCTGAAATCCCTCTGGCCGTTTCAGGATAAGCTTTTCGGGCGAAAGAAAGGCACGAAATTCCTTGTTATTGAGCTGAACTTTGAGGGTCAGCTGGTGCGCGAGGTTCAGCGCGCGGCACAGAACATAAACGACGTGCATTTCTATGGCAAGTGCGGCGAGCTTCCGACAATTGATGAGCTCATTGACGCAGCCGTGGCGGTTCTGAACGGCGAGAAGATAAAAACCAAACAATTTGAATCGGAGGCATGGTAATGGATTATCTTGCACAGAAATATTTAAGACCCCGAAAAATCCCGAGTACCGCCTGCAGCGGCTGCGGACTGGGACAGGTTCACAAGAAAATCATAATGGCGATAGACGAGCTTGGTCTTGGAACGGAAGATGTCGTATGGGGCACGGGCATAGGCTGCGCAGGCAGACAGACCTTCAACACATGGAAGGGCGACAACTTTGCGGGAACTCACGGGCGTGTGTACGCGCTCGCCTGCGGACTGCGCATTGCCCTGCCGCCCGAAAAGAAAATCATTCTGACCGCAGGCGACGGCGACGCATTCGGAATAGGACTTGTACACCTGCTTAACTGCGCAAGGCGCAATGTGGACATGACTGTGATAGTGTGCGATAATTTTGGCTATCAGTCAACGGGCGGACAGTTCGGATACACCACGCCGCAGGGCTACAAAACTGATTCCAGCCCCTACGGAATGGTGGAAAACAACTGGCTTCAGAACGGCGTGGATATTCTGAATATTCTTCGCGACGCGGGAGCTACATTCCTTGCCCGCCATACCAGCTTTGAAGGTCACAATGCGGTTGAGAGCATCAAAAAAGCCATTAACAACAAGGGCTTTTCGCTTGTTCATGTAATCTACCCGTGCATTACCAATTTCGGCGGTGCTGCCCTCAAAACAAGAGACCCCGCAAAGGTCTACGAGTGGTTCGCGTCGCTTACGCGCACTGACGCTGACAGCGCCGACGACAGCGCTTTCAAATTTACTACCGGTGTATTCTATGATAATTCCAACGGCAAGCAGGAATACTCCGAGGTTATCAAGGGCTTGACCAATAAGGTTCGGGAGGGTGAATAATGGCGAGAACTGAAATTTTGATAAGCGGCTTCGGCGGTCAGGGGGTTATCCGTATCGGGCAGACGCTGGGGCTTGCGGGTGTGCTTTCGGGGCTGCACGCAACAATGCTGAAAAGCCACGGCACAGAAACCCGAGGCGGCTATGTGCGCGCGCAGGTAGTGCTTTCGGACGAGGAGATTGACAGCCCCGTTACCGACAATCCCGATTTCTTCATTGCAATGAGCAAGGCGGCGTATCAGCGGTTTTACACAACCGTTCCTGAACACGGCGTTATCGTGTACGACCCCGCCTATGTTCAGCCCGACCCGGATTACCCCGCAAAGAGCCTTGCTGTTGCCGCAAGAGATTTATCGGTGGAGAATTTCGGCAAGGAGCTTTACGCCAACATGATTATTTACGGAAAGATAATCAGGCTGCTTGACGGAAAAATCGACAGCGAAACAGCAAAAAATGCGCTCAAGCAGATTATTCCTAGATTTATTGACGAAAATCTTCGGGCGTTTGACCTTGGCTTTGGCAAGTAAATAAAATCAGCGGTATCGCTTCTTTCGTGCGATACCGCTTTTGATTCATATATAATACTCAACCGGGTCGGTGTGCTCAACACTGCTGCAGCTGCTGCGAATGATTATCGAGCTTTCCGTTTCCATTTTTACCGCAGATTTATGCCCGCCGTTCATTCGGTCAATCAGCAGGATTATCGCAAGCTTTGCTATATCGGCTTTCGGCAGGTCAACGGTTGTAAGCATGGGGGTTGTATATGCCGATTCCGAAATGTTGTCGCTTGATATCACCGACGGATGATAGAACCTGTTTTTGTACTTGTTCAGCGCTTTGAGCATTCCAACAGCAATTATATCGTTTGAGCAATATATTCCCGAGGGTCTTTGCTTCATTTGCATTATCCGCTCCATTGCGTCATAGCCGCCCGCCTCGCTTGGTCTCGCCTGTATGATATATTCCAAATCTATATCCAGCTTGTTTTCCAGCATGGTCTTCTGATAGCCCCTGAAGCGCGCGTCGCCGCGGCATTCCCCAACATACGCTATCGCGCTGTGACCCAGCCCTATAAGATACTGCACCGCTTTGCCCGCAATCTTTTCGCCGTCGCAATACACCTCGTCCACCGAAGCGTCCGATAAGCTGCGGTTTACGCAGACAATGTTCCTGCGCTGCTTTTTCAGCCTTGCAAGTATCTTCGGGCTGCATTTTCCGATTATAATAAGCCCGTCTGTCGTTGTATCATCAATAATTTCATCACTCTCGCCGAGGTTTTTTTCATCATCCGAAAAGTCCGAACGATACAGAATTTCCGACAGTATACATGAGTTCTTATGTATTTCGCTTTCAATAAGATTCAGCAGCTCAACAAAAAACGGGTCGGTATTCTCCGCCGCCGTAACGATTATGCCAAGCCGATACAGCGGAGCCTGATTTGTCATCCCCGAACGCAGATTCTGCGCCGATTGATTCGGCACATAGTTCAGTTCCCTTGCTGCAGCAAATATCCTTCGTCGGAGCTCGGGCGTAGAGCACTGATACTCCGGCTTGTTCAATACCCGCGATACCGTCGACGGCGATACGCCCACTATTTCGGCTATCTTTTTGATTGACATACTGCTCCTCCTTAATTTATGCGCAAGCCTATAACGCCTATCGAACCTATGTGTATACAAGGTCTATATTGGTAATATTATTGCACATTTTTCTCCGATTGTCAATACCAATTTGGATTTTTTGTCCGAAAAATATTTCGCATGAAATTCCGCAAATCAGCTCTTGACAAATGATGAGAAATGTGATATCATACTATTTAGATAGGATTTCTATGTAATGAAAGGGAAGAATATGAGAGCCGAAAACGCATTTACAGAAGCAGAATTTGTTTCGCAGGAAACCTCCCCCGATATATTTGAGCTGAATATAATCAGCGGAGGCTGCCATTTGTACGGGTATCTGCTGACGCCCGACAAGAGATACGAGAAGCCCTACCCCACCGTGATAATGTCGCACGGATTCCCCGGGTACACAACAAACAACGACCTTGAGCTTGCGCTTATGAGAATGGGCTGCGTTGTTATTCACATGAATCACCGCGGCGCATGGGGCAGCGAGGGCAACTACCTTTTCACGAATCTGAAGGACGACCTTATTGCCATAGCGAAATGGGCGCATAACCCTGCAATCGCCCAGCAGTACGATATCGACACCGAGAACATCTTTCTGGTAGGTCACAGCATGGGCGGAATGACCGTGCTCAACGCCGCAAAGGAGCTGGATTTCATCAAGGGCGTGGCGGCAATGGCTGCTTATGACATTGGCGGAGCGTTCCGCTTTAAGCTGGAAAAGGAGCTGTTTCTGATGATTGAAACCGAGGGTCAGTGCCTTAACATGAATTCGGCGAGCGAGGTGTACGAAAACGGGCTGTATAACTGTCAGGAATTAAGCGTATGCCATAATTACGAAAAGCTGCTCAAGCATAATGTTTTGCTGGTGGAGGCAAGGTACGACACCGTAGCCCCGCCCGATAAAATGCTAAAGCCGCTTGCCGACAGGCTGCGCAGCGAAAGCGCAAAATTCGGGTACGCGGTCATAAACGGAAACCACAGCTTTATCGGTCAGAGAATGGAGCTTTCAAGGGTGGTCGGAGAGTGGCTGGAGGAGAAATCGAAAGCGTGAGCCGCCCCATATCGCACAAACAAATCACCCCGCAGAGCAAGCCGCCTGCGGGGTGTTTTCACAGCACGAATGATTTAATCACATCTGCCGTGCGTTCAATATCCTCATCGGAGTGAGCGTACGATACGAACATTGCCTCAAACTGCGAGGGCGCGGTGAATATTCCGCCCGCAAGCATGCGGCGGTAAAACTCCGCGTATTTCTGCGTGTCGCAGCCCCGCGCTTCATTGTAGCTTGTCACCGTTTTTTCGGTGAAGAAAACCGTCAGCAGCGAGCCGCAGCGGTTGACGTTAAGCCCCGCCGACTTTATCGCGGATTCCAGCCGCTGCGCCTTGCCGTCAAGCGATTCGTAAAGGTCGGGGATTGCCTCAAGCCGGTTTATCATCGCCGTTCCCGCAG
Source organism: Oscillospiraceae bacterium (assembly GCA_051882575.1). Classification (GTDB taxonomy): domain Bacteria; phylum Bacillota; class Clostridia; order Oscillospirales; family Ruminococcaceae; genus CAG-115. The sequence goes on along the minus strand of JBJESB010000049.1, from coordinate 39,303 downwards.
CAACCGCGCAGGGATTTCCCGAAAGCGTTCCCGCCTGATAGACAGAACCAAGCGGCGCTACGCATTCCATAATCTCTTTTCTTCCGCCGTAAGCCGCAAGCGGCATTCCCCCGCCGACTATCTTTCCGAGGGTCGTAAGGTCGGGCGTAACTCCGTAGTATTTCTGTGCTCCGCCGATTGATAGCCGAAAGCCTGTGATAACCTCGTCAAAAATCAGCAGCGCGCCGTTAGCCCGAGTGATTTCTCTCAAAAATTTCAGAAAGCCCTCTTTGGGCGGCACAACGCCCATATTCGCCGCACACGGCTCAACGATAACGCAGGCAATCTCGCTGCCGTAACGGCTGAAAAGCTCCTCAACCGAGGTCTCGTCGTTATAAGCCGCAAGCAGCGTGTCCTTAACGCAGCCCTGTGTAACGCCCGCGCCCGAGGGTATCGCCTGCGTCATAAGCCCCGAGCCCGCCTTAACAAGCAGCCCATCCGAATGCCCGTGATAACAGCCCTCGAACTTAACTATCTTTTCTCTGCCCGTAAAGCCCCTTGCCGCTCTCACCGCGCTCATTACGGCTTCTGTGCCCGAGTTTACAAGCCGCAGCAGCTCCATTGACGGAAAGTGCTTCTTTATCAGCCGCGCAAGCTCGATTTCGCCCTTGTGGCACGCGCCAAAGGTAAGACCCTTGTCGCAGGCGGCTTTTACGGCGGCGGTTATCGGCTCACAAGAATGCCCCAGAATATTCGGACCCCACGAGCAGACGTAATCTATGAACTCGTTGCCGTCCTCGTCCCATATTCGCGAGCCCTTCGCGCGGTCGATAAACAGCGGCACCGTACCTACCGCACGGCAGGCTCTCACGGGGCTGTTCACACCGCCCGGCATGAATCCCAGCGCTTCGCTGTACAGCTTTTCCGAAATCTCTGTTTTCATTCCTCGTCCTCCAGCCATTCGGCAACCTCAAGCGCGTGGTAGGTTATGATTATATCCGCGCCCGCGCGCTTGATTGCAGTCATGTTTTCCATAACAATGCGCTTTTCGTCTATCCAGCCGTTCTGCGCCGCCGCTTTTACCATTGAGTATTCGCCGCTGACATTGTACGCCGCTATCGGCAGGTCATATCTGTCGCGGGCGGCTCTGACAATGTCGAGATAGGCAAGCGCAGGCTTTACCATTACGATATCCGCGCCCTCGTTAATATCGTCCTCAATCTCGCGCAGAGCTTCTCTGCCGTTGGCGGGGTCCATTTGATAGCTCTTTCGGTCGCCAAAGCAGGGCGCAGACTCTGCGGCGTCCCTGAACGGGGAATAGTACCCCGAGGCGAATTTTGCACTGTAAGCCATTATCGGCGTATCTGCGTAGCCGTTTTCATCCAGCGCCGCCCTGATTGCCGCAACCCTGCCGTCCATCATGTCGGAGGGCGCAATGATATCCGCGCCCGCTTTTGCAAGGCTCACAGCCATTTTTGCAAGCAGCGGCAGCGTTTCGTCATTGAGTATCTTCCCGCCGTGAATCACTCCGCAGTGACCGTGAGATGTGTACTCGCACAGGCACACATCGGCGATAACAAGCAGCTCGGGGTATTTCTGCTTGATATACCGCACTGCGTTCTGCGTAACGCCGTTGTTGTCGTATGCAGAGGAAGCAAGCTCGTCCTTGTGCGCGGGTATACCGAAAATCAGCACACCCGAAATTCCGCTTTTGCTCGCCCTTTCAAGCATTTCGTCCGCCATGTCTATTGAATACCGATACATTCCCGGCATGGATTCAATGGGCATTTTTATGCCGTTTCCCTCGGCAATAAAGATAGGATATATCAGCTCGCTTTTGTCAATGTGCGTTTCACGAACCATTCTTCTTAGCTGCGGTGTGCCTCTTAATCTTCTGAATCTTGTCATAGTACTGCTCCTCTTATTTCGGCAATTTTCTGCGCAATGCCGTTAATATCCGATTGCCGGGCTATGCTGTAATTAGACGCTCCGTGCTCTTTAAGCGCATTGGCAGTCTGCTCGCCAATAGCGACGATTGCTGTTCTTTCGGAAGCTGCAAAGCCGTTTTCATAAAAGCCTGTTACTCCCGAGGAACTGCCGAATACCAGAAAATCGCTGTCAATCCTGTATCCGTCCGCCCTTATCGGAATCGTATCGTAAATCTTAACATCACGGTAATTCACGCCGCGGCTGTCAAGTATTTCGTTCAGCTTTTGCGAGCCCTTTTCAGCCCGCAGAATAAGCGCTTTACCTACGTCAGCCCGCTGTGCAAGCGCGTAAGCAAGGCTCTGTGCGTTATATTCCTGCGGCAGAATATCGGCGTAGATACCGTATTGCTCCAGCGCTTGCGCCGTTGCCGCGCCTATCACCGCAAAGCGCTTTTCGGCAAGAGCTCTGATATCCGTTTTTGTTCGGCAAAGCGCGCCGAAGAACGCCTTTACTCCGTTCGCGCTTGTGAAAACGACCGTATCGTATTCCGCAAGCTCCGAAACGGCATTGTCAAGCCGCTCGGCGTTTTCGGTTATTCTAATAAGCGGAATGCGAAGCACATCTGCGCCAAGCCGCGAAAGCCGCTCGTCAAGCCGCTGTGTGAAGCCGTCCGTCCCTACTGCGGTAACGGTTGTATTGTCCAGCGGGCGCGTTACCGTTTTGGAAAAATCAAACCCCGCCACAGCCCCTATTACGATTACGGCGGGCGAGGTCATTACCGCATTTTCGCAAGCCTCGGCGATATCGCAAAGCGCCGCCCTTACGACCCTCTGCGCCGAAGTACAGCCGTCGGAAATCACCGCCGCGGGAGTATCTTCGGGTTTGCCGTTTGCAATCAGCGTGTCTGCAATTTCGCGCAGCCTGTTCAGCCCCATAAGAAACACCAGCGTGTCGTTTTCCTTTGCAAGAGCGCTCATGTTTTCGGGCAGCAGGTCGTCCGCAGTATGCCCCGTTACAACATGAAATCCACGGCTTACCCTGCGGTGCGTTACGGGTATTCCCGCAAGCTCGGGCACTGCAACGCACGAGGTTATTCCCGGCACAACCTCGTACTCAATCCCGCTTTGGGCAAGCGCCATAATCTCCTCACCGCCTCTGCCGAAAACAAACGGGTCGCCGCCCTTAAGCCGCGCCACGGTTTTGCCCTCAAGCGCTTTTTCAACAAGTATTCCGTTGATGTTCTCCTGCTTTTCGCTTGGCTTTCCGCAGCGTTTTCCTACCGGAATTTTCTCGGCATTTTCGGGCGCGAAATCAAGCAGGCGGCTGTCAGCAAGGCTGTCATATACAACCACATCACACTCCGACAAAAGCTGTTTTCCGCGCAGCGTGATAAGGTCGTACCTGCCGCAGCCCGCTCCTATAAGATATACCTTTCCCGAGTTGCTCATTTCTGTAATCCTTTCGCAATGCGCCGCGCAAGCGCGATATGCTCCGAAACGGGCGCGCTGCCCGAAATAACGCTGTTTGGCTCCAGTGAAGCTGACAGGTGAATCACCTCGCCCGATACGTCAAGATACGAATACGCCGACACGGGCGTTGTGCAGTCCGCGCAGAGTGTTTTCAGCAATTCCTTTTCGGTCAGATACTGTATCATTGCGGCGCTGTCCGAAATCGACCTCACGCATTTTGCCGCTTCACTGCCCGACCTGCATTCTATCGCGATTATCGCCTGACAGGCGGCAGGCAGAAACTCGTCAAGCGCAAACTCCACGCACTTAAAGCCGCCGATATCTGCGTTAATGCGCTCGATTCCCGCACAGGCAAGGATTATCCCGTCATACTCGCCGCTTGAGAGCTTTTTCAGCCGTGTGTCAACATTGCCCCTGATATCCGAAAAGCGCACTTTCGGGAACAGCTTTTGCATATTCTGCCTGCGGCGCAGACTGCCTGTGCCGATATTCCATTCCGCGTCTGGAGTTATCGGCAAATCCCCGCGCAGAATCAGCATATCGCGCGGATTGCCCCTTTTGAGCACACCCGAAACCACAAGCCCCTCTGCAAGCTGCACGGGCAGGTCTTTCGCGCTGTGTACGGCGATATCAATTTCGCCGTTCAGCAAAAGCTGCTCGATTTCCTTGACAAAAACGCCGCTGCCGCCTACCTTTTCAAGCGGTCTGTCGGTCACCCTGTCGCCCTTGGTGGAAACAGGTATTATTTCAAGCTCCGCGTCGGGATATGCCTTAAGTATCCGCACCCTCACCATTTCAGTCTGCGCAAGCGCCAGTCTGCTTTTTCGCGTACCTATCCTTATTTTCATCTTCCTCTGACCCCGCTTATTATCTCGTCAACATCAATGCTTTCCGCGCCCGTTTGAGCAAGCCTTAATATCTCCTCAAACGCCGCCTTGCGCTCCCGCTCGGTGGGTAACGCTTGCTTTACCTTTTCCCTGCTTTGCGCAAGAATCCGCCCTACATTCAGCTCCCGCTCCGTCAGCAAATCATCTATATTATGCTTGATGTGCCGCGCAAAAACAGGGCTGCTCCCCGAGGTGGAAATGCCTATCGTAACCTCGCCCTTTTTGACAAGCGCGGGGAAGATAAACCCGCATTTTTCCTTGTCGTCAACGATATTTACAAGAATGCCCTTTTCCGTGCAGAGCCTGTAAATCTCCGCATTGACCTCCTCGTTATCCGTCGCGCCGATTACAAAAAACGCGCCGTCAATATCGGCAGGCTCAAATGCTCTTTCAACAAGCTTCAGGCACTCTATACTGCGGATTTCGCTGCAAATCCCGGGTGCTGTCACCGTGATATCGGGCTCAAACGGGAGCAGCTTTTCAATCTTACGCAAAGCGACCGTGCCCCCGCCGACAACAAGGCATTTTTTACCCGCTATGTCTATAAAAAACGGAAAATAGCCCATTATTTCATCATTCCTTTTATAACCTCAATCACCTGCAAAAACGCGTCCGCAGAAAGCTCGCTTTTCATCCTGTAAATCAGATTTTCCGCCGAAAGCCGCCCGTAATGCTTGTTTAGCTCGGGCAGTATTCTGTGAAAGGCAAGCTGCTTTTCAAGCGTTTCGGCTTCCTCGGATATTATCGCCTGTGCGCGCTCAACGCTGCCCAGCTTAAGCTCGTTGTTGTGCCTTGCAAGCTGCTCGAAGCTGTCTATGCCAATCACCGAAACATTTTCAAGCTCCACTGTCAGCCTGTCTATGTCATTCGGCACAGCAAGGTCAATCAGCGTCAGCTTGTGCCCGCGGGTGATATGCTTTTTAAGCTCCGCGGCGGTTATGGTGTAGTGCGGGCTTGTCGTTGCGGAAATGATACAGTCGCACCGAGGGGCGTATTCATACCGCCTGTCGTAATCCACGGGTATTACGCCGCCTGCGCTTACCGCCGTGTGACGGTTGTGCGAGCGCTCTGTGGCGTAAACCGTGACGTTCTTATAAGACAGCAGATTTTTCAGCACCTTGCCGCCGATTTCTCCGCTTGCGCCGATTAGCATTACGCTCACGTTTTCGCCCAGTCTTGCCGCGGCTTTCGCAGCAAGCGTTGCGGTGGATACCGAAGTCCTTGAAAGCTCCGTCTCGGTCTTTATCTTTTTCGCGGCGGCAATAGCCGACTGAAATATCATGTTGCACTCCGACGACAGCGGAATCCGCTGTGCAGAAAAGGCGTAGGCTTTCTTCACCTGACCGAGTATCTCGTCCTCGCCGATTACCATTGAATCTATTCCGCAGGCAACGCCGAACAGGTGATTTACAGCCTTTCTGCCGCCGAATATCATAAGCCTCGGCTTAAGCTCCGCAGCGCTTATTCCCGCAAGCCTCCCGAGGGCTTCCGCGCCGATTTCGGCGCTGCCGAAGAAATATAGCTCGGTTCTGCTGCAGGTACACAGAAGAATCGGCTCGCAGTCGGCAAGCTCTGTTATAAGCCCGCTCTTTTCGTCCTCGCCGAATGTGAAACGCCCGCGAAAGCCTTCGTCACACAGCTTATAGTTTATGCTTACGCAGCTGAAATTCTTCATCTTCTTAACCGCAATTCTCCGTCAGATACCGCTCCGCAGAGGTCGCCGCATTCGCGCCGTCGGCGGCTGCGGTTATCACCTGCCGCAGCGGAGTAGTCCTTACATCTCCCGCCGCAAACAAGCCCTCCGCAGAGGTTACTCCGTCCTCGCCCGCTATGATATATCTGCTCGCGTCAAGCTCGCACACGCCGTTAAGCAAAGCGGTATTCGGCGCGCTGCCGATTGCGCAGAAGATTCCGTCAGCCGCCAGCTTTTTCCGGTCGCCGCCCTGCGTGTAAATAATGCCGTCCGCCTTGTCGCCGCCCGTTACCTCGTTAAGAACCGCCTCAAGCACAAGCTGAATATTTTGCTTTTCACGCACCTTTTTCTGCAGCGACTTATTCGCCCTGAATTCGGCGCGCCTGTGAACAAGATACACCGTTTTTGCAATATTTGACAGATACAGCGCGTCACCCAGTGCAGTATCACCGCCGCCGATAACCGCAACCGTCTTGTCCTTATATAAAGCGCCGTCGCATACCGCGCAGTAGGATATTCTCTGCTTGTCGTCGCCCTTTACACCCAGCCTGCGATAGCTTGTCCCCGCAGCGTAGATAACGGTCTTGGATTCGATAACGCTGCCGTCCTCAAGCGTTATTTTCCAACAGCCGTCCCGCGTGAGCGCAGTCACCACGCCCTCAAGAAACTCTGCGCCCAGAGTCTCCGCCTGCTCTCTGAATTTCTTGCCCAGCTCATAGCCGCTTATGCCGTAAAGCCCGGGGTAGTTCTCTACCCTCTCCGTAACCGAAATCTGCCCCGTTCCGAGGTACTCCTTTTCTATAATCACCGCGCGAAGCAGCGCCCGTTTAGCGTAAATTGCAGCGGTAAGCCCCGCAGGACCGCTCCCGATTATCGCAACATCATACATCTTTTTTCCTCCCGAATGTTTTCCCTTAATTTGCCGCAATATCCGCCATATTATCCGTCACGGCAGATATTCGTATTTTCTCCTGCGGCAGAATATCATATTTATCCTATCGGTCTAGTATATGATATCATAACTTCCCCGCAAAGTCAACCATATTTTTGTAATAAATTTGCTTGTTTCGTTGTTAATTTTAACAAAATATACATTTCCTATTGACATTGTAGGTAAAGTGTGATATAATTCATAGTGCAAGCACAGGCGGAAGGGAGATAATCACTGTTGAAGTTTAATACCGGGCTATTACATAAAAATAATAAATGCGACGAAAAAACGGGCGCAACGCTAACGCCGATATATCAGGTGAGCGCATTTGCGCAGGAATCGGCAGAACAGCTTGAAAGAGTGTTCAACAACAAGGCGGCGGGCTTTGCGTATTCAAGAATCAGCAATCCGACCGTGGCGGCGTTTGAAAACCGAATGAGCGCCCTTGAAAAGGGCATAGGCGCGGTTGCCTGTTCATCGGGCATGGCGGCGGTTGCGATGTCGCTGCTGAATATATTGCAGGCGGGCGACGAGGTGATAGCAAGCGCCGGTCTTTTCGGCGGCACGATTGACCTTTTCGGCGACCTTGAGGATTTCGGAATAAAGACCCGCTTTGTAAACCATGTTACCGCAGATGAGCTTCTGCCGCTTATAAACCAAAACACAAAAGCGGTCTTTGCGGAGCTTATCGGAAATCCCGGGCTTGAGATTGTGGATTTGAAAGCGGTTTCACAGCTTGTTCATGCGCATGGTATTCCGCTGATAATCGACAGCACCACCGCAACGCCGTACCTTATAAATCCCGCCGACTACGGAGCGGATATAATCGTGCACTCCACCTCAAAGTACATCAACGGCGGCGGCAATTCCATAAGCGGCGTGATAATCGACAGCGGAAGCTTCAAGTGGGATTTCGCAAAGCACCCGAAGCTTGAAAAATACAAGAAATTCGGTCCGTATGCATACCTTGCTTCCTTGCGAAACGGTATCTGGAGGAATTTCGGCGGCTGTCTTGCGCCAATGAATGCGTTTATGAACAGCGTCGGAATGGAAACGCTGGGACTGCGAATGGAACGCTGTTGTTCAAACGCGCTGGCGCTGGCGGAGTATTTTGAAGGCTGCGAGGGTATCGAGGTAAACTACCCCGCGCTGCCGTCAAGCAGCAGCTACGGGCTTTGCGAGGAGCTTCTGGGCGGAAAGGGCGGCGCGATTCTTACCGTCGGAGCGGGCTCAAAGGAGCGCGCATTCAGGCTGATAAACGGGCTGAAGCTTGCGACCAACGCAACCAACATAGGCGATATACGAACGCTTGTAATACACGCCGCAAGCACGATTTACGCGCACAGCAGCGATGACCGGAAGCACAGCGCGGGAGTATTCGAGGACACAATCCGCATAAGCGTTGGAATAGAAGATATCGACGACCTAATCGAGGATTTCAGGCAGTCGATTGAGAAACTTTAAAAACGGAGGATACAAGAATGGCAGTAGATTACAGCACACTTAAAAAGGGCGGCTTTATGCGCCAGAAGCAGAAGAACAACTTTTCACTGCGGTTGAGAGTTGTTGGCGGAAACCTCACCGCAAAGCAGCTTGCGACAATAGCAGAGGTTTCGGAAAGGTTCGGTGACGGTCATGTTCATCTTACGTCAAGGCAGAGCGTGGAGATTCCGTTCATCAAGCTTGACGATATCGACGCGGTAAAGTCTGCGCTTGCCGCAGGCGAGGTTCAGCCGGGCGTATGCGGTCCGAGAGTAAGAACGATAACCGCCTGTCAGGGCGAGGCAATCTGCCCCAGCGGCTGTATTGATACCTACGCGCTTGCAAAGGAGCTTGACGACAGATACTTTGCAAGAGAGCTTCCGCACAAGTTCAAGTTTGGCATTACGGGCTGCCAGAACAACTGCCTTAAAGCGGAGGAAAACGACCTCGGAATCAAGGGCGGCATAAAGGTTGCATGGGCAAAGGACAAGTGTATTCAGTGCGGAGTTTGCGAAAAGGCTTGCCGAGTGGGCGCGATTACAACAGAAAACGGCGTTATTTCGGTAGACGAAAGCAAGTGCAATTTCTGCGGACGCTGCGTAAAATCCTGCCCCACCGACGCTTGGGATACCGTTCACGGATATATTGTTTCGTTCGGCGGACTTTTCGGCAACAGCATTAACAAGGGCGAGCCTGTTATCCCGTTTATTGAGGACAAGGCAAAGCTGCTTGAAATCTGCGACGCCGCAATAACGTTCTTTGAGCAGAATGCCAACGCAGGCGAGCGATTTAAATTCACAATTGACAGAATAGGCAGAGATAAATTTGAGCATATTATAAAGGAGGCATACGAGCGTGGCTGATTATAATATCGACGACTATGTTGACATAACAGATGTGGTCTGCCCCACGACCTTTGTTAAGGCAAAGGTGGCGCTGGAGGAGCTTGACGAGGGTCAGGTGCTTTCCATAAGGATGAACGACGGAGAGCCTGTGCAGAATGTTCCCCGCAGCATCAAGGAGGAGGGACACAAGATTCTTAAGCTCATCAATAACGAGGACGGTACATATAACCTCATAGTAGAAAAGGTGGGCGAATAATGGCAGTAAAACTGAACAAGGATAATTTTGAAGCAGAGGTACTTGCGGCACAGGGCGTTGTGGTGACCGATTTCTACTCGGACAGCTGCATTCCGTGCAAAAAAATGGCGCCTGTAATCGCAGCGCTGGAGGAAGAAACAGACGGCGTGAAATTCGCAAAGCTCAATGTCAATTTCGACACAGAGACGGCAGAAAAATACGGAGTAACCTCCGTCCCCACGCTTATTTTCTTCAAAAACGGCGAGGAAAAGGCAAGACTTATAGGCGCACAGAAAAAGACGGTTATAGAGCAAACCATAAATGACATCAGATAAGGAGACCACAAAAATGACAATCATAGTAGCAGGAGCAAAAAAGGAATACGCCGACGGACTTACCGTAGCGCAGCTTGTAGAGGCAGAGAATGTTGAAACTCCGCAGTATGTTACCGTATCGGTAAACGACGAATTTGTAAACAGCGGCACTTTTGAGGAAACCGTACTCAAGGACGGCGACGAGGTAGAGTTCCTCTATTTCATGGGAGGGGGACAGTAATGGCTTTTACAAACGAACAGCTTGAGCGCTATTCCAGACATATCATTCTTAAGGAAGTCGGCGCAAAGGGACAGAAAAAGCTGCTTAATGCAAGGGTGCTGATTATCGGCGCGGGCGGACTTGGCGCTCCTGCGGCAATGTACCTTGCGGCAGCGGGCGTGGGCACGATTGGTATTGCCGACGCTGACGAGGTGGATTTGTCCAATCTTCAGCGGCAGATAATTCACTCAACCGCCGACGTAGGCAAGGCAAAGGTGCAGTCCGCAAAGGAAACAATGGAAGCTATAAACCCCGATGTAACCGTAAATACATACCGCACCTTCGTTGACAGCGAGAGCATTATGGAGCTGATAAAGGACTACGATTTCATCATTGACGGCACGGATAATTTCCCCGCAAAGTTCCTTATCAACGACGCGTGTGTAATGGCAGGAAAGCCGTTCTCCCATGCGGGAATAATCCGCTTTAAGGGGCAGCTGATGACCTACGTTCCGGGCAAAGGTCCGTGCTATCGCTGCGTATTCAAGAACCCGCCGCCAAAGGACGCCGTTCCAACCTGCAAGCAGGCGGGCGTAATCGGCGCAATGGGCGGAGTTATCGGCTCGCTGCAGGCTATGGAGGCAATCAAGTATATTCTCGGGCAGGGCGACCTGCTGACAGGGTATCTGCTGACCTACGACGCGCTGAAAATGGAGTTCAGAAAGATTAAGCTGCCCACCGACCACAACTGCGCGGTATGCGGCGAGAATCCCACAATAACAGAGCTTATCGACTATGAACAGGCAGAGTGTGACGGTGCATTATGATAGTTAGATTAAAGAAAACCGATTATGAAAAAATACTTGCCCACGCCGAGGCAGAGCTTCCCAATGAGGCATGCGGTCTTATTGCGGGCAGGATTGACGGAGATGTGAAGATTATCGAAAAGGTGTATCTCCTGACGAATATCGACCATTCCAACGAGCATTTTTCGCTCGACCCGAAAGAGCAGCTTGCCTGCGTAAAGGATATGAGAGCGAACGGTCTGTCGCCGCTGGGCAACTGGCATTCGCACCCCGAATCGCCGTCGCGCCCCTCCGACGAGGACAAGCGCCTTGCTTATGACAGTTCCGCTAGCTACATGATTTTGTCGCTGATGGACACAAGCGCTCCCGTGCTTAATTCCTTTAAGATTGAGGGAACAGGTTCGGAAAAGGAGCAGCTTGAAATAGTATGAAAAAAGGCGGTCGTAACAGACCGCCTTATATGTCACAAGACCGTAGGGGCGACCAATGGTCGCCCCTACATTTTTTATTTGCATTTCGCGGCGGGAATCATGGGTGGCAAACGGTCGAACATAAATATCCGATTACATGGGAACGGGCGAACAATGTTCGCCCCTACATGGCGTGTGCCGAAATTACGACAACGCAGCTGTGCCTTTATATTGTGTACCGCAATCAAATACAGTAATCATCACCCTTGGACGCGCTGTCTATGATGTCCTGAAGCGTTACTCCGTAGAGGTAATCCGATATGGCTTTATTAAGCCCCTCCCATACGGGTATGGTAAGGTCCTCTGCACTGTCGGGACTGTTTGAAGTGTATTCTTCAACAAAAAGACTGCCCTCGGAAACCTTCATTATCTCGCCTACTGTGTACAGCTCCGGCTTTTTTGTAAGCAAATATCCCCCCTGATAGCCCCGATTGGTTTTCAGCAAATCGGATTTCGTCAGCATGGGCACTATCTGCTCCAGATACTTTTTCGATAATGACTGACGCTCCGCTATTTCTTTCAGCGATATATAACCGTCATTCGGATGCTGCGCAAGGTCAATAAGCAGGCGCAGAGCGTATCGCCCTTTGGTTGATATCTTCATTTGTGAACTCCTTTCCGACTTATAGGAAAACGCTGAATCTGATACATTTCGCTTTATTCAGTGCGTCCCTTGAGTTTTGATTTTCAATCACATTCAAAGTTTTCTTATAATACCTATATGTACAATAGGATTATAACATTTTTTTGCCCGCTTGTCAATACAAATTGCAGTATTTGATTGAAATATTTTTAACTGCATGAATAATTCGGCATAAGCGGCGGAGATTTCGGAGAATATTCCGACGAAAAAAATCAAGCTGTCCTTGTGGTACAGCTTGATTGTCACATGGTCTTTAAGCGTTATCTGCGTACCGCGGAAAATACCAGTACTCCGGGCTTTTTGATAATGCGTTGTTCAGCAAAATAATAAGCATATATGGAATAACCAAAAACCCGGCGCAAACCGGGCTTTTAGTATTATTTGTGTACCGGCAATCAGCTTACGGCTCTTGATTCTCATCAGAACGCTTTTTCTTCTTTCTGAAAAAGAATGCAATCACTGCCGACAACAGTCCTGCCTCCGCTGCGGACGCTGCTGCACCTGTATCGGGGTTGTGTTTTCCGTCTCCTTCCGAACCGGTATCCGGCTGATTATTGTCATGGTCGTTTGTGTTACCGCCCTCGTCGGGGTTGTCCGGCTTGTCGGGATTGTCGGGGTTGTCCGGCTCGTCGGGATTGTCCGGGTTGTCGGGATTGTCGGGGTTGTCCGGGTTGTCGGGGTTATCCGGCTCGTCGGGGTTGTCCGGCTCGTCGGGATTGTCGGGATTGTCGGGATTGTCCGGCTCGTCGGGGTTGTCCGGCTCGTCGGGATTGTCGGGATTGTCGGGATTGTCCGGCTCGTCGGGATAGTCGGGATAGCTGGGATAGTAGGGTTCATCCGGGTCATCGGGCTGTTCTACCGGCGTCACCGAAAGCGTACCGATATCCTCGGATATGGTATAGTTGCCTGCCTTTGCGGTAAAATCATTGTCATCAGCCGCAAATGTGAGTACATAGGTGTTAGGCGTACTGCCTACCTCTGTAATGCTTCCTGTCACCTCAAAGCCTGCCGTTTCGCCCGCTGCAAAACCGCTGATTGTTCCCGAAGCAGTGAGCGGTTCGTTATCGAATACTTTGGTTGCGCTTTCGGTCTTTACGTTCAGCACTGCGGGAGCGATATTGATTGAATATGTACTCTGCGCCGTGATATAGCTGTCATTTTCAGCCCTGACCAAAACATTCAGCGTACCCACATCCTTTAGCTGCGGAACATCAACGCTCCATGTCAAACCTTCATCCGTGCTGTAGGATATGGTTGTCAGGCTTTCTCCGTTGGGACCGTATTCTTCAATATTGACGGAAGCCGCCGCGCCGTGATAGCTGCCGTCATATACGCCGCTGTAATCGGTACCGGCGACAACAAGCATATCCGACACGGTAATCTCGAAATCGCCGTTTACTACATCAACAGAATAATTATCGTTTGCGGTATATTCCGCTGTGAGAACACCCGAATATTTTCCGATGCTTTCATCGGTGTTGGTTCTGATGTACAGTATCTCGCCAAGGTCGTTTTCACTGCAAAGTCCGCTGACATCACCCGTAAACACAGGGTCTGCATCGCCGAATTTCTTTACCGCATTGCTTACGGTGATTGTAACAGCCTTTGGCGTGATTTTTATAGTTCCGTCTACCGTGGGTCCAAATGTATAACAGCCTGTTACATCCTCGCCCTTTGAATTTGTAACAATATAGGACGCAATGCAGTTTGCACTTTCGCCCACATCGGTACGGCTGCCCTGTGTTACTGCATAAAGTGTGTCGCCTGCGGCAAGAACCCCCTCGGTGTAGGCAAATGCGGTCTGTGTTACCGACTCGCCGCTGTATACCTCGGTGCGGTCGCCTGCGGTTATGGTGATTATTTCGGCGTTCGGCTTAACCTTCAGAGTGCCGCAAATAATATGGATGTCATAATTTTCCGCAGCGCCGACGGATACATAAGCCGCTGCCGTATTATCACTGCTGCCTGCCTTGGTCTGCTCTCCCGTAAATGTTACGGTAATGCTGTCGAGGGCGATAAACGCGCCTGTTGTGACGCTGTAGGTGTGCTTTGTGAGCGCCGTGCCGTCATACTGCTTTTCGGCGCTGCCTGTGGTAATCTCAATATAAATCGGTGTGACGGTAAGCGTTCCGTCAACGGTGTCGGCAAAGGTGTAGTTTGCCGTAACATCGTCCTGCCCGCGCATAACCGCATAGGAAGCTATGACATTTGCCGCTTCGCCCGCGTTGGTGATTGAACCCGATACTACCGCAGCAAGCTCATCTCCCTGAATAAGTACGCCTTGTGTAAAGCTGAAGCTGTCTGCGGTGAGCGCAGTGCCGTCATACCGCTTGTCTGCGGAAGCTGCTGTGATTGTGATTGCAGCGCTTACCGGAGTAATCTCCAGCGTTCCGTCAACGCAGGTAAAATCATAGTCGGCTTCGCTGCCCGCAGTCAGACTTACGGCTGCGATATTCGCGCTGCTGCCCGCATCAAGCTGCGAGCCTGTTACGGCAACGCTTATTGCGTCGCCTGCGGCAATCGCGCCGTGAGTAATCTCCCAGCCGCCGTTTACAAGCGCTGTGCCGTTGTATTCGCGTGATTCGCTTGCGGCGGTTATGGTTACTTTGGCTTTTGTTATCTCAAGCGTACCGCTTACAGGCGTACCAAAGGTATAGTTTGCGGTAACATCCGTATCTCCGCGCATAACCTTCCAGCCTGTAACCGTATTGTCGGCTGTACCGAAGTGTGTTATGCTTCCGTCGGTTTGAGCATAAAGCACATCACCCTCGGCAAGTATTCCGCTTGTATAGGTAAACCCGGAGGATGTAAGCGCTGTACCGTTGTATTCTCTGCTGTCGGAGGCGGCGGTTATGATTATCTCATCATCAATCTCCTCTATAATCAGAGTGCCCTCAACGCAGCTGATTTCATAATCGGAAGCCGAAGTATTATCCCACAATGTATAGGTGAAGGTATTGTCCGTTTCGCCCACATAGGTTATCGTACCCGTTACATCATAGGACGCGCCCTCGCCCGCAGCAAAGCCGTCGCCCGACGGAGTAACCTTCTTTTTGGTAAGCGGCTTGCCGTCATATTTCTTTTTGCCGTCGGAGGATGTGAGCGTAACGCTGCGTTTGCCGATTGCAACCTCAAGATAGGGAGTAAAGTATGTATTTCCTCCCGCCAATATCTCGCAGGTGTATATTCCGCTGTCGCCCACATGAGTAGGCTTGTAGGTGCTGCCGACGGCGTTTGCGATTTCCTGACCGTTCTTAAACCAGCGGTAGCCCGTGATTGTATTATTATCGCCGCTGAAATGCGCAGTCAGAGTTACCGCAGTGCCGTCATACTTCATGGTGTATTTGCTGCCGGTAAGCGTACCGTTTCCGGCTGCGGTAATTGAACCGCCGACCGTTATTTCGTCCGAGAAAGCCTCCTCGCTGTTTTTGCAGTTGAAGGTACCCTCGTCATTTTCGCTTACGGCAGTGACAGAGAACCTGTATTTGCCGCCCGCCTGAATATCCGCTGTAATGCTGCCGGAGGTTTCTGCGGTATCTGCGTAGGTTTTTGCATGAATCCAGCTATCGCTCTCCTCGTCATATTTGTACAGCTTGAGCCTGTACAAAACGCTGACCTCTGACGTGGAATCCACGCCGTTGTTTTCCTTAATCGCAGTGACGGAATCCCACGACACCTTTCCGTAAGAGGCTTGTCCCGCAGTTGTACCCATAGAGAGATTATCGGGGGTATCCAGCTGCGCAAGCCCGATAGTAATTTCATGGTTGGGGGTGGTGTAGCTACTGTAATTTTCGCTTTGCTCCATTACCGCCCTCACATACCATCTTCCCGCATTGACAGGCACTCCTGTCTGCCACTGCGAAGAGCTGTCGGAATCATACGCATTGGCAGAAACATACTCGTAGGTTACTGCAGTGTTCTCGGGGTTGTTTGTTACTGTGGGAGTGTTCCTGCTCTCGCCGTAGGTCCACCCGTCAAGCACAACGTCCGATACAAACGGAGCGCGCTCGATAGCTATCGCCACAACATAATCCGATTCAAGCGTCCATACATTCGCGGCGGTGATTTTCTCGCCGTTGTCCTTTCTTTGGGCGGTAACAATGCAGCGTACCCTGTAATAGCCGTCAATCTGGCTTGCTTTCTTGCCAAGCGGGAACTTCCACTCGCTGATGTTATTCGTGCCGTTCTTTGCGGGCAGAGTATCGTTTTGCGTTTCCTTGTTGTGCTCCTTGAGCGTCCACTTAAAGGTATAGATGTAATCGTCGGTTGTAATCGTATCTGTATCAGCGGCTGACGCAACGGCGGTAATCAGCGGCGCTGCGTCCTCGGCATAGCCGTATGTCGCGCTTGCGGGATTCGCCGTAACAAGCACATTAAGCGTTGCTGCACGCGCGGCAAGCTCCAGATTTATGGTGATAGTGCCGTTGTAATCGGTCGTTGCAAGAGAGGAATCAAGGCTTATCGTATCGCTGTATACCGCGCCGTTTCTGGCGCTGTCTGCACCGTATGCGACAGAAAGCTTGGTGCAGTCGCTCTTGACAGACTTGATTGTATAGCCCGTTGCATTGACAAGCTCCGCTGATATAGCGATATTCTGCTCGCCTGCTATCATTACATAGCCTGACAAGCCGTTTACCGTAATTGCGCTTCCCTTTCCGCGCTGCGAAACCGCGTCGGAGGCAAAGGCAAACACAACCCTTGCGGCGCAAAGCTCCGCGCTTTCATTTTCATCGCTGTCGATAACATTTTTGTTTGATTCGTTATCGGTTAAAGAGGCAACCGCCTTTATTTTTACGGTATACGCGCCCTCGCCGTTTGCGTGAATAAGCGCTGAATAATCATAGCTAATCACGCTTGAAGCCACATCGGCTGTGCTGCCGCTTATCTCCGAGCCGTCCTTGTAAAGCGTGAGACGGTAGCCCGAAACCGTGACATTGCCGATTCCGCTTGCCGCATTCCATGTTATCACGCCGGGAGTTATCGCGCTCCAGACAGGGTCGGGAGCGGTAAGCTGTGCGGCAGAAACCGTGAGCTTACCCTTCTTGAAGGTGATGTCATAATTTGCGGGATTGAGTGTTGCTGTTGCCGCAAGCGCTATGGGTTCAATGTCAATTTCACCCGCTTCGGTATAGTAAAGGTTGCTGTCGGGCGCATAGTAGTCGCAGGTAAAGGTTACGTCGCCGCTGTCGGCGGATTCGTTCCTCGCAAAGCCCGAATCGTCGCTTCCGTTGCCCTCAAATTTCGCGGTAAATGTCGGCGCGGGTGAGCCGTGCTTTACCGTCTTGTCCTCTGCCGTGATAACAAGCGGACGCTTCTCAATATCAGCCTCGGCTGTCTTTTGCGAGTTTTCAAGGTCAATTGTGCAGCGGTCTGCGAGATAGCTTTCTGCGGTGATTGTGATATCTACCGTCTTGCCCGTGCCTGCGTCCTTGTCGCGGTAGGAACCTGTTACGGCTACCTTAGCCTGCTCGGCATTTTCGCC
Organism: Oscillospiraceae bacterium; assembly: GCA_051882575.1. Classification (GTDB taxonomy): domain Bacteria; phylum Bacillota; class Clostridia; order Oscillospirales; family Ruminococcaceae; genus CAG-115. Next base: position 21,918 of record JBJESB010000049.1, on the reverse strand, counting down.
GAAATAAATCGCATCCAGCCTTGGCATACCCGAAAGAACTGCGCCCGTAAGGTCTACCTGTGAAGCAAGCAAATCGGCGCTGCCGTCGTACACCTTGGATGTGAGAGCAATTCCCTGCACAGTAACCGTGTACTTATTGACAGTCAGCTTTCCGTCCTTGGGAGTAAAGCTGTAGTTCTGCGCAGTGAGCGCCGTAACAACCGGTGTAATCGCATAGCAGCCGGGCTTTGAGGAAACAACATACCTCTCGCCGTCATTGGCAGTCTGTGCGTCGCAGGTGTATGTAACAGTGCCGGTAACCACGCTGTCATAGCTTTCGCCGTATGCAAGCGGCGCGGAGTGCGTATAGGTAAAGGTCGGCATTTCATTTATGCCGTAGGTTACAGCTTCGTCAACGGCGGTTATTTCTATCTGCGCTTTGTCAACAGTGAGTTTACCGTCAGAATAGGAAATATTATAATTGCCGGAAGAAAGTCCCGAGGGTGTGATTGTGTAGCCCTCATCTCTCACCTCGCGCTTGCCGCTTTGGGCAGGGTTATACTCACAGCTGAACGTCAGCGTACCCGAAAGCTCGTTTTCATCCTCACCGTCTGCAAAGTCGCTGTATTCCGCCTCGTAGGTCGGTACGGAAACCGCGCCGTAGGTTACATTCACATCCTTAACCTTAACCGTAAGCGCCATTGGCGTTATGTGACCGTTTATGTCAAACGAAGCGGTTACCAGCTCATAGTTATTGCTGTCAACCGAAAGCTCCGTCATATTAACCGCATTTGCCGAAGCTGCATCCTTGCTGTTGTATTTTGCGGTGAATATCAGCGATACCGTATCGCTGTTGACAATGCCCGAATCGGGAACCCCCGCAGCAGCCGTAAATCTATAATCCGCGGCGCTTACCGCAGCCGAATCCCCGCCGTCGTATACCTTGGTGATATCAGCCGTAGGAACAGCCTCAACCGCGAGCTTTCTGGGCGCTACGGTAAGAGTTCCCGCAACGGGCGTAAAGTAGTAGTTTGGCGCACTGAACGAAGATACATCCGCGTAAATATTATATGTTCCTGCGGCAAGCGTTGTTGTATAGGGCACAGCCGTCTCCCTGCTTGCGCCGACCGTATAGGTTACCCCCGATTTGTTAAACGCGTCAAGCTCCGACTGTGTAAGGAAGCCGATTAGCTCAATATCAAAGGCTGTGTCCTCGCCATAGGTTACGGTTGTATCCTTAACCTTAACGAGTATCTCCTTGCCGAGAATATCAGCCTGAGCTGCTGTCTGGCTGTTTGCGGCGTCAAGGGTATAGTTACCCTTGGAAGCGCCCGAAAGCGCACCCTCGGAATATGTTATTGTTACGCGCTTGTCTTTTCCGATAGCGGAATCCTCAAACTCGCCCGAGAGCTTTGAAGCATCAATGCTAAGCGTATCGCCGTCAACCACATTGGCAAGCTGTGCCGCCGAGATATCCAGCTCTGCGGCGGTGTTCCCGTCGTAAGCCTTGTCTTTGGCATTGATTCCCGAAACGGTGACGGGGCGGGGCTTGATTACAAGCTCACCCTCTGCGGCGGTGATATCATAGTTATCGGTGATATCTACTCCCGAGGAATTGAAAATATGAGTATTTACCGCCTTTATATAGTATGTGCCGACATTCTTTCCCGTACCGCTGTATGCGGCGGTAAAGGTATCATCTCCGACAAGATTCCCCTCCGTAACAAGGAACGGTCTCAATGTGTGGGATTTGCCGTCATATACAAGCTCGCTGTCGTTGGGCTTGAGAGTTATGGGTCTGCCGACAATCGTATATGAAACCGTGCCGTTTTGCAGACGGAAATCCCTGATATCCGTTGAAGCGTCGGTTGAGGCGATATGCACGGAAGCAGAGTATACGCCCACATTCTTGTTTTTGCCCGATACACTCCATGAGAGATTGGAGCTGTCTACTGCGGGAATTACCGTAGCAACGGTGTAATCCGGACACTGCGCGGTGCCGTCATATACAAGGCGGTCGGTATCCCATGAAATTTCAAGCGGCTTTGGCTCAATATAGCCCGAAAGCTTGACGGAATACTCGCTGTCAAAGATATAGTTATAGATGATATCGCCGGTTTGGGACGCAAGCTGAATATGGCTTAATGTAACCGCATTCGCGCCCTGAACATGACGGCTGTTGAAATCAGCGTCGCATGAGATAATGTAGTGATTGATTTCATCTCCGGCAACAAGACCGTTGATTTTATACACATTATTACTGCGTACAAGCTTATAAAGGTCAGTTCCCTCCGCGGTTATTGTACCTAAAACGGAAGCGTCGCCGTCGTATATCTTGAAATATGTCTCCGTACCTGCACTAACGCTTAACTGAACGGGCTTAATCAGTACCGTTGCCATGCCCGAGGCGTCATTGAAATTGCCCGTGTTATCCTTGATGTAGTAGTATACCTCGTATGCGCCGCGCTGATATATAACGCCGCCGTTGCCGTCGGACACCCGGCTTACATGAACATCGGAGTATTCAAGCTTTGTAGTTGTGCCGTCAAGATAGTTATCCTTGTCCAGAGGGCTTTCGGAGTAGTATATTTCATAGCCCGAATCAGGTGTGATGACCTCAAGCGAAATGGAGTGCTTATTCTTGTCATAGTTACCCGCATAATTTACTGCCTTGAATTTTATGTCAGCCTTTGCCACCTCTACGGTAAAGTCCCTGCTGAAGGTTTTGGTGCGCTGATTATCGCGGCGCTTAACCGTTACCTCACAGGTGAGCTTGTACTCCCCCGCATCCCAGCCCTGCGGAATCAGGAATGTAGCCGAGTTTGCGCCCGCAATCTCAACGCCGTCCCTGTACCACTTGTAGGAGTGAACAAAGTTCGCCGAGGAAGCGTCAGCAGCAAAGCGTACCAGCGTATTTACGGCATTTTCTGCGGATTCGGCATAGCCGTAAACAAGGCTGTCCTTTCCGGTAATGGTGATTGAGGGCTCTGCAACCTCTTGCGCGGCAACAAGCGCTATGTAATCAGCGGAGCTTTTTACCTTCACGGAGTAATCGGCAGATTCCGATACAGGTTCAGCGGAAGCCCAGCCTGCCTTCAGTGTATAGCCCGAAAGAGGCTTATCGGAATCGGGATAATTTTCCAGCACATCAGCCGCTTTATACCAGCCCAGAAACCTGAATCCCACAGGCACACGCGCGCTTAACGTAAAGGTTTCGCCGATATAATGGCTGCCGCCGCCGATAACGACGACATTTCCGCTGCCGCCGTCGGTAATGTACGCTTCAGCGCCGATTACAAGGTCGTTTGCGCGCTTGTAGAAATAATCCACCCGCATACCCGCGCAAGCCCTAAACAACTCGCTCTCGGAATAAGAGCAGATAGTATCCTTGTACTGATAAAGGGCATAGGAGAACAGATAATTCGGAACACTCATAACGCAGTCTCCGACCGCCTGCTGCTCCTCCTGCTTTACGGAAATTACCTGTTTGATTGCGGCAAGGTCGTCGGCTGTTACCTTGTATCTGCCCTGCTCTGCCACGGCATTGGTATAATACCATATATTTCCGCCCGAAACGACAGATACTCCGATAATATTATCGCCGTCAGTGTAAACCGTACCCGACAGCTCAACGCCGTCAAGCAGGATAACTGCGGCTGCGGGAGTGCATTCGCCGCTTGCTATTGCGTCTATTGCGTCGGTTTCAAAGGTCAGCCTTCTTGTCTGGAAGTAGTGTATAATATCCTGCTCAAACACTGCGGGCTTCCAGTTTGCTTGTGCCATGACCGAAAAATCGGGAAGAACAAATTCGGTCTGCTGTGCGCCCGAAACAGGCGCGCCGGAATCCCATGCGATGTATTCGCCGCTTTCCGTATCATACTTGAACCATGTCCAGCCGTCAAAATCATAGCCTGCCCGCTGCGGATTTTCAATAACAATATGACTGCCATAATTGTGTTTGCTTACAACAGTGTTGGCGTCGGGATGATTCGGGTTAACCGTAACATCATAGCGGCAGCGCGCAAAATACGCTCTTAACGATACCGAAGCGTACTGGCAATAGCCCACAAGATTGTTCAGAGAATTAGCCTCGTCATAGTACATTCCCTTTTTGCCGTAATCGGAGCTGTTCATGGAAATCTTGGCAAATGAGAGAGTCGGGCGTTCCTTGCATATCATTACCGCCTCGCCGCCGTACTTGTAGGTTATGGTCTTTACAGTAAGCGCGACAGTGCTTCCCGAGCCGTCAACAAAGCTGATAACCTCGGATGATTCTTCGGCTGTGAAATTGTCGTCATCCGCAAACGCTTCAATATCGTTTTCTGTGATATAGCTGTACCTTGTATCGCCGATATTGACGGGGTCCGCAAGCTCGTAATATACATTCTCATAGCAGACAATTGTTGACTTCTCGTATCTTCCGTAAAGAGTAATACTGCTGTTGAGAGTAAACTCGGAGGTTATTCTTTCGGTGAACTCGGGGTTCAGATACCAGCCGATTCTGTGACCGTCAAGCGACAGGAAAGTACCGTCCTCACAGCCGAGAGTATCGGGGTCTACCTTTGCGCCGTCGGCATATTCGTGCTTTGAGCAGACTGTTCCGCTGAGGTTGTAATAGATATGGTTTACAGCGCCGTTTATGAAGGTTATTCTGAGTGTACCGTTGCCGTAAATATTCGTTGAGCCGTAGCCGGTGTTATATATAGAGGCGTTTACAGCGCTCTTGTCCGTAGCTGACCACTGCTCCTTGTAGCTTGCAAGGAACTCCGTAGCAGTGCTGTAGCCGGGGTCGCCCGCCTGCATTGAATAGCCTGTGCGGTTGCCCCAGAAGAAACGGTTATCGGTCATTGCAATGTAGATATAGCCGTCCTCAGACAAGAAGCAGGGCTTTCCGTTTATCTCAATGCGCGTGTAGCCGTCGGCAATATTGCTGTCGCTTTTATCGTATACGAATTTGCCGCTTACAGCGTCGGGATTGTCGGCGTTGCCGTTTGCGTTTCCGAGTCCGGGATAATCCGCAAAAGAGCCGTCAATTTCATAGCGCCAGTTCTTGTAGAAAACCGCCTCGTTAGCAAGGCGCACCTTATACTCGGTGTCCTCGTGCTTATAGGTCAGCGGAATATCACGGTTTTCGCCGTGCGTAAGATTGCCGGAATTATAAACCACGTCAATATAGAACTGCTCGGTGGGCTTTGTGCAGGTGTAGTACACATTGATATAGTTGTCCGCATAGCCCATCGGACCCGCTTGAGCAGTGCTTAAAGATTCAACGGTGTTGTAATTAAAGGACGGCCAGTGACCGCTTCCGCCAAGCGAATACCTTCCGCCGTAGGAAACAACATAGTTATGGTTTCTGAAATCATAGTCAATCGGGCTTACTCCGTCTATCTGCGCAAGCTCGTCCCGGCTGACTATATTGCTTGTTTCGTTCAATTTAAGTGTGCTGTCAAACAGCGCCAGCGGCTCATAGTTGTATTTGTGATTATTGCCCCACTTGCTTTCCTTTACAATAGTGTAGAACATAGTACCTGCGCCATCGCTTGTGCCGTCGTTGTAATAATAGTTTATGGTGGAACGGCAGGTTTTTCGCTCAAAGAATATGCGCATAACCAGCGGGTCCTGACCGTTGTTGGTGTTTGTAATCACGCCGGTGGTAAGGGTTCCGCCGTCGGCACCCTTTATAACATTATTCGCGATTTCTTCATCGGTAACATTACGGAATGTATAATACTGAAAATAGTCTATGGAGTTCGCATAGTTGTTGTAGTTTATGGTAAAGCTGTCCCCCGCACCGACAGAAACGGTTTTTCCGACATTGTTGTAATAGGTAAAGGTTTTCTTTGAATATTCGCCCTCGTTCTCGGTTTCAAGATACACCTCCACCTTATACAGACCCGTTACCTTTGATACAAACTGCCTTGTAATTGTCACATCGCCCGCGGGCATAACAGAGGGCGCTGTGCCTGTACTCCAGTCAATATAATCCGCAAGCTCGTATTCCTCGCTGTGCTGCCAGTTTTCCATATTATAAGTCGGATAAACATCCGTTTCAAGCGCTGCCTCATACGGAATATTCCATGAATAGGTATACCTGAGGTTGCCGTCAACACCGACAGTGTCCTCCCAGACATTCAGCTTAACATCGTAGCTGTTTCGGTAGTAATATACGTTGATGTAAAGCTCGCACTCATAGTCGGCGGTTTCGCTTACAGAAGCTGAAAGCTGCGGAAGCGCAGTACCACCCGCTTCGCCGCGGGTTACGGAAATGCCCGCAAAGGTAAAGCCGTCAAGACGCTGTGCGTCCTCCGCGCCAAAAACAACAGGGTCATCATGCAGCGCAATTATATCCTCGCTGATATCATCCACCTGCGTATAGGTATCACGGCAGACGCGGTTTGCAGCGTCAACATCCTGCGTAAAATACCTTATGTGATACTTCGTGCTTTTCGGAGTAAAGCTGCCTGTAACAGTGACATCATGCGCGGGCATTTCCGTGGGCTGAGTACCCGCGCTTCCAAACAGCCAGCCTATAAAGTCGTAGCCTGCCACACTTGGCTTTTCAACAAACGCCGCTGACAAATCTGCACCGTAATAATACGGCACTCTTTCAACCGTAGGCTCTGCGTCGCCGGGCTTGGTATATCTGAAATATACATTATACTTTATGCGGCGGTAATATACATTCAGCTCCTCGCCCGAGCCCGAAAGCACTATTGAAGCAGTGCGCTCCGCCGAATCGTCAAGCTCAAAGCCGGTACGGGCGTACTGGATATCGTCCGAGGCAGTGGTAATGGTCGCTCCGTATACCCCGTTGAAGGTGCGCTCGCTCTCGGGGGTATCGCTGTAGTTACCGTCCGCGTCCATATAGAAATACCTTACGGTATAATCGTAATTCTCGTCCGTCCAGCCCGCAACAAGCAGGTCATTGGAATTAGCGCTGTATGAGCCGCCGTCGCTGTATATACCCGTATTGCCTACCCAGTGCTGAAAATTAAATCCATCATTTGTAAAGCCGCAGACAGGAAGCACAATTTTAGTGTTCTGCGCCTTTAATATGCTCTGCATAGTTCCAGTACCAGTGCCCGGGTCAAAGGAAATCCTGTACACCGACATGGATAACGGATAGGTTACAACCGTGCCCGAGCCGTCCTTGACATAGATATAATATGTGCCCTCCTCGGTTACGGTCAGGCTGCCGTTATATACGGCTTCGCCCTGACCCGTGAGGTTATTCCAGCCCGCGTCGTCGGCTGCGGGAGCGCAAGCCGACTGCGTAATCATCCAGCCGGTGAGATTGTTTCCGTCGGCGGCGGTGAAGCTAAGCTTAACGCTCTGATAGTCGGCGGAGTTTTCTGCGGTAAAGCTGCTTATCCACGGCTTTTCATCAGCGGTATGTATTGTGACAACACCGTCAAGCTGTGATGAGGTAAGCTTTGCGGTAATCAAAGCCGTAAGACTGCTCTGCCTGTGAGCCTCGGGCGTCTGTATATTTGGCGTACCTACCGCGAAGCCCTCCGTACCTGTTACCGCAGGGCTGTCAAACACATAACCGTCCTTTGTTACGGCGCTTATTGCAACGCTCTGACCGTTGAGCAGAATAAGGCTGTCATTTCCGCCCATATCCGCCGAGATTATCATACTGTCGTCGCTTTGAAGGCTGACCTGCGCGGTGTACATCATTGCCTGATAATCCGAAACCTCACTGTCGGTATAGCCCGACATACTTGAACCGCCCGCAGAGAGAGTCTGAATTTTGAAGGTGTAGCTGTAGGTCTTGCCCTGCTCTGCCGCAGCTGCAGCGTGAGCAATAATATACGGCGCAAAGTCGTAGGAGTTGGTATCAATTATGATTTGCTCGTTGTTTATCCTTGAATAAGCATTGCCGTCAAAAGCGTACAAATCCAGCGCATAGTTGACCACCAGATTATTCTTTTTTACGGGAACCCACGACGCCGTACCTGCCGTGCTGCTCCAGCCCAAGCCCGAGGGAACGGTGAGAGATATCGCAGTGACCTCAAGCAAGCCGTCAACCGCAATAATATCGTAATTAGCGGCTTTGGTGGTTGGGCTTAGCTCGTAGGTTATCCTGTTGACAACACCCGCGCCGGGAGCTGTAACATCCTTAACCGAGCCTGTAACCTTGACCTCCTTAAAGCCCTGACCGACAACAAATGTACCCTCAATTTCATAGCCGCTGTCTGTGTGTTCCGTGCCGTCGTAGGGGAATACAGCGCTGTTTGCGGTAATCTTAATGCGGCGTTTGGTTATTTTGAAGCTCTCAACCAAAGTTGTACAGCCCGCATAATCGGACGTACCCGCAATCTGCGCATAGACCTTATAGCTGCCTGCGTCCGTGGGCTGTTCGGGGGAATATGCCTCACTGTCGGCGTCGGCAAAATAGTATGTAACCTCGCCGCTGTCAGACGGAACGCCCTCAAGCCATACTACTGCGTCAGGCTCGCCGTAGACCTTGTCCGCGGTTTTTAATACAGGGCTGATGCTTGACTGCTTTATTACAAAATGAAGCGTTTCGCTTCCGCTGTAATTGCCCTTGTATGTAACGGTGATTGTGGCTGTTCCCGCTTTGATATTATCGGTATATTCCAGCTCATAATCACTGCCCTCGGAAAGCAGAGTGTCGCCGTCCTTTACAATAACGGCAGGAGTATGCGCGGTATTTGCAGTGTAGTAATACTCCGCGTCGGGGTCGGCAAGCGCGGCTGTTAATGTGCCTGTTTTTGCCTTTACGGTAAGTGTTCCGTTTTGGTGCTCAATTTCATAGTTATCAGCCGAAAAGCCCGAGGGAACAATATCATAGCCGCCTGCGGCATTGCCTTTCCGATAATCGCAGGTAACCGTACCACGGGTAATTACCTCCTCGCCTTCCTCGCCCACATAGCCGCTTATGGTTACGGAGTAGCTTTCGGGGGCTTCCGCTCCGTAGGTTATTTCACGGTCAACTGCCTTTACGGTAAGCGCTGCGGGTCTGATTTCAACCGAAACCGCATTTGAGCTTCCGCTGCCGATAACCGTACCGTCCGCCTGCTTAAGCTCCACAAAAACATAATAGCTGCCGCTGTCGGCAACATTCTTTACCGTAAGACTGCTGCTGTCTGCGCCCTCTATCGCGGAGCCGTCCTTGTACCACTGATATGTCAGTACGCCCGTGTTTGAAAGCGAAACCGAGAGCGTTGACTCCTCGGAATCATAGGTCTTGCTTATCGGCGTCAGAGCGGGGATTTCCGGTGTCTGCTCCGTCCACTTGGCGTATAGCTCCACCCCGTTTTCAATATCCGAATTAACCGTGGTTACGGCTTCGTCGGATAAATCGGCAAGCGTGTGCCAGCCGCCGAAAACCCATGCTGCGCGGGTTATCTCGGGCAGGGTAAAGGTATTGCCGAAGAAATACGCGGTCTTGTCAAAAATTCCCTCGCCGTTGGAGTAACCATGGTAGGTTATCATGGTTACATCAATGTAGTTTTCACTTACAGCCGTATTTCCCGAAGCGTCCTGTGCAAAGAAACGGTATCTGCCGCCGTCTGTCGGCTCAAAATCAAAGCTCTGAACAGGGTCTGAAAGGTTGTCCGCGTCAAGCCACTCCGTCACAGAATCGGCATTAACGGCAGCCGAAAACGCATATTTTACAATACCCTCGTTATCCTGTGCGCTCGCTTTAAGCTTTTCGCCCTCGGCTGAAAGCGAGAGGATTTCGGGCGGTGCATTATCCTTTGAAAGAGCAGTAATCGTCAGCGTATCCGCTCCGCTGTAATCAGCGCTGATTGTGACAACGGTGTTCTCTGCGCTGTCGTCGGCGAAGGTTACGCCCGAGCCGCTCCAGCGGGCAAACTCATAGGTTTGCGCAGCAGCAGCGGAGATTTCCCTTGAATTGTAGCCGCTGCCCGGAAGAAGCAGGAAGGATTCCGTCGGTGTAACCGTTGCAATACCGCTGCCCGCACTTACCGTAACCAGCGGAACAACATACGCGGAGCTTGCCTCGGAAGCGTCCGACGAGGTATAATGTGCGGCTGCGCTGTCGCTGACCTCCGCCGTAACCGTAAAGGTGTATGAGCCGTTGCCGTAAGCCGGGTTATTAAGCACCGAATCGGCAAACGCCGCAACATAGGCGTTAGTTTCCGTGTAGTCTGTGCCGACAAGAGCGCCGTTTTTATAAATGTTCAGCGTATATCCCTTTACCGCGCCGTCTTCAGCCGTTTCACCCGTGGAAGCAGCCGTTACCGCGCTCCAGCCCATATTGCAGCCGTTCCATACAAGAGATGTGGGCGCAGCGAGCTTTGCCTTTTCAACCTGCATGGAATAGGCAGCGGAGTAGCTGCTGCCGCCTGCGATGTCAACATCACATTTTAACAGATATCTGCCCGGCTCAAGCGTGCATACACCGTCTGAAATATCATGCCATTCTTCATTTGCCGCTTCTTCCTCGGTAGCATACGAGAAATAAATTTCGTCGCCCTCTGCCGCTCCGTTCACCTCAAAAGTGAGCTGCGAGCCATAGGTCACGCTCATATTATCCACCGCAGATTTGCCGTTTACAAGTATATCATACGCGGGCGAATCGGCATACGCCGTCACCGACATTGAGGGCGTCATCTGTACAAGCATTTCCGCCGCAAGCATAGCGGACATTATTTTTCTTATTTTCATAGTGACCTCCTAACCGCCGTCTCCCGACGGAAGAAAATTACATTAGCGTCGAATTTTGCCAAAGATTGTCTGCTTATTAACGATAAAACAATTATATTATAGCATATCAAAGGGGAAAGAAAGGGGAATAGAATGACATTTGGAATAGGTTTATCAAATATGTTCGCCGCTTTGTGATAACTATGCTTGCGCGGCGTCTAAATAACTTGACAGCCGTTTGCAAAATGTGTTATAATTTGTGTTGCAAAAAGCAAGAAGATATGTTTATTTTCTGCGCATTTTATAGTACCCTAATGTCCCGGCTTGTATGCTCGCAGCAGGCGAACTGCTTGCGTATCGAGCTATTACCGCATGGATTGGATTTGTATAATCAATCTCTGCTTTCTGCAGCAGAAGCGTTCCCGAAATAAAGAGAGGCTGACACTATGACAAGAAAAATTCCGTGGCGAGCGACTACGCTTACCATGTTCGCCGTTTGCACAGCAATCGTGTGGGCGATGCTCTCAAACGGACTTATGGCAATGTCGGGTTATGTGATATTTAACACTGCCACAGGCATTATGGCGCTGTTTGGCGTAACAATGCTTTGTCTTGCCTACTCAATGGACAGCGCGCCTAAGGATGAAAGCGCAGTGATGTTCTACATCCTGCTTATAATCACATACATCGGGATACTTAGCGACAATTTCTCCTGGTTAGTGGACGGAAACACCGATTTGATTTGGCTGAATTTCGCTCTGTGCTTTACGAGCTATCTGGTAAGCGCGCTTATTGCGCCTGCTTTTATGGTGTATCAGCGCGCGGTGTTCTCTGTGGGGGCGAAAATCAAGCGGATGAATTGGGTCTGGATTTTCATGCTTGCGGACATTATTTATCTGGTTGTATCGGCGCTCGGCGGCTTTCTTTTCACAATAGATTCCGAGGGGTTTTACCGGATTGAGTTAGGGCATTATCTGTCGTCTGTTTTTCCTGTTGTGGTTCTTTTAATTTGTATTGCGGACAATATCCGCAGTAAAATCGTACTGCGCAAGCGACTGCCGATGCTTGCGTTCAACATAACTCCGCTTGCTGCGGGCTTGTTTGCGGTATTCTGCGCGGATTATACCGTGGTTTATGTCGTTGCGATGTTCATGCTGATGCTGATGTATTTCGCCGTGCAGATGGAGCGCAGCGTTGAACGCGCGGAGCAGGCGAAAAAGATAGCCGAACAAAGCCGCGATTTGACCGAAAAACAGGTGCAGATTATGATGTCGCAGATTCAGCCGCATTTTATCTACAACACCTTAGGCTCGATAAGCTCGCTGTGCGAGGAAGACCCGCCGAAAGCGCGTGATGTCACCGACAGATTCGCAATGTATCTGCGCGTTAACATGGCGAACCTGAAAAGGGACAGGCTCATTCCGTTTGAGGAAGAACTTGAGCATACCAAAACCTATCTGTGGATTGAGCAAATGCGCTTTGAGGACTATCTGCAAGTTGAAACGGATATCACCTGCACAAAATTCAAGCTGCCGCCGCTTTCGCTGCAGCCGCTGGTCGAAAACGCCGTAAAGCACGGAATAACACCGAAGCCCGAGGGCGGCACGGTAACGATATCCACCCGCGAGAAAGAGGACTGCTATATTGTGCGAATCACCGACGACGGGCTTGGATTTGACGCGCAAACACCGCCGGACGGGAAACTTCATGTGGGTATCGAGAATGTAAGAAACCGCCTTGAGCTGCTGTGCGGCGGAAAGCTGATTATCACAAGCAAGCCCGGCGTCGGGACGACTGCCGAAATCATCATTCCAAAGGGGGAAACCGAATGAATTGCCTGATAGTAGACGACGAGCCGCTGCTTATGCGAAAATTACAGCGCACCGTGGCGGAAGTCCTGCCGCAAGCCGCTGTACATGGATTTATCAATCCTGCCGAGGCGCTGGAATTTGCCAAAGGCGAGCGGGTTGACATTGCCTTTCTGGATATCCGTATGCGCGGTATGGACGGCTTGGAGCTTGCAAAAGCGCTGGTTGAAATCCACCCAAAGACGAACATTCTGTTCTGCACGGGGCATTCGGAGTATGCCCTTGAAGCCTATGACGCATTCGCAAGCGACTATCTTCTGAAGCCAATCACCGCCGAGCGGCTTAAAACGGCGCTCGGGCGGCTGCGCAATCCCATAAGCCCCGAAAAGCGGCTTAAAATAAAGTGCTTTGGCAATTTCGAGGCATACTGCGACGGCGAGCGTATTCAGTTCGGGCTGAACAAAACCACCGAGCTTCTTGCGTATCTCGTTGACCGAAACGGCGCGGAATGCCGCGTTGCGGAGATAATCGCGGCGCTGTTTGAGAACGAAAACAACCGCGAATACTACAAAAAAATTCGTCAGGACCTTCTGCAGACCTTTTCGGCGCTTGGGCTTACGGATTGCCTTATCATAACCCGCGGCGGGCTTGGCATACGCAGAGAAAAAGCGCATTGCGATTATTTCGACTATAAGGACGGTAAAATCGCTGCCCCGCCAAACGAATACATGACGCAGTACAGCTTTGGCGAAATCACCTTTGCGGGTATGCAGAAATAAACAAACGGCCTTTGAGAGAAAAATACTCAAAGGTCGTTCTAATTTACCATTCTTTTGGCGCTGCTATGCTATCCAATATGCGGGTAAGAAATGCCGTCGGTCAAACGCTGCGGCGGCTGCACGATTGCTCATACAGCCGCCTTGCTTATTCAGGGAGTATACTCGTTTTTGTTGTAAAACACAACATCCGTAACACCTGTGGAGGCAAATACGCCCAGACCCGCGTCGGGACACAGAAATTCAATGCTTATAACCCTTGCACCCGTGATGTCAACGTTATCGGCACAGGGCAGGTCGCCCGAGGCATTTTCTTTTCGGAAAATCTCTTTGCCGTCGGCGTAGATTATCATATACTGCGTTACGTCGTCCGAGCCGTCAGCGCAGCCCGAAACAAGGTGCAAATCGGTAAAGCCCATGTCGGAAACGTTGAAATATATTTTTTCGCCGACTTTTCCGTTAACCTTATATCCGGAGGTGTATTTTACTCCGCCCATAGTGAAAAAATCGTCTTTCTTCAGGCTGTCATTGTATATGGCGGTGCTGTTGGATTTTTTGTAGGGCATAATATCCTTCGGGCTGTTAAGATGCGTTACTTTTACAGCGTTTTCGCCTGCGTCGGGAGTGTACAGCGCGCTGTTATAGAACACTACATCCGTCAGTCCCACAGCTGCCGATACGCCCAATCCCGCGTCGGGACACTCAAAATCCAGCTTTACAACCCTTGCGCCCGTGATATCAATGTTATCGGCACAGGGCAGGTCGCCGGGGGCTATTTCCTTGCGGAAAATCTCCTTGCCGTCAGCGTAGATTATCATATACTGCGTTACACTGTCCGAGCCGTCAGCGCAGCCCGAAACAAGGCTTAAATTTGTGAATCCCTTGTCGGCAACGTTGAAATAAAACTCGCCGCCATATTTTCCCGCCGCGGTATAGCCCGATGTGTACTTTTCTCCGCCCATAGTGAAAAAATCGTCTTTTTTCAGGCTGTCGCTGAAAACGCGGTAGCTGTTGCAGTTATCGCCGTACTCAAAGGGCAGTAAATCGCTCGGGCTGTTTTCACAGGATTTCTGCGCGGGGGCTGCGCCAAATTCGGGCGTGTACTGCGCTCCGTTATAGAATACAACGTCAGTAATGCCCACGCTTGCACCGTAATCGGCTGCGCGCACCTCAAATGTAAGCTTTTTCGCGCCGTCTATGCTTATGTCGCATTCCTCGGGGAGCGTACCACAGCTTATTTCGCGGCGGTATATCTCGCTGTCGTCGGCGTAGATTAGAATGTACTGCGTATCCGTCCCCGAGCCGTCAACGTGACCTGCCTTGAAATGCAGCTTGGTATAGCCCTTGTCCGACAGATTAAACGAGAACGAGGGGCTCTCCCTGCTGAACAGCGAAAATCCCGATTTATATACCACGCCGCCCATTTTGAATTGCTCGTCGGCTGCGTTATATTCCTTGTAGTAGTTGCGATTGTCGGGCAATTGGTAGGGGGTGATATCTGCGGGCGCAAAGGCGGCTGCAGCAGGGTCGGGGCTTGTGCTTAACGGTGATTCGGGGCTCGTGCTTAACGGTGCGTCGGGCTGAATATCAGCCGAGGTAACAGCAGCCTGCGACGCGGCTTGCTGCGAGTTTTTTTCAGCGCCGTTCTTCATTAAGCCCGCCGCTATCATTCCCACAACCACCAGCAAAGCCAAAGCGATAACACCGCTCAAAATGCGGTTAGGAAGCCTGATTTGCGGCAGGCAGATTATGTTCTTCAGCGAAATATTGTTAATATGATTGGTCACATGAGTGGAATTATCCTGTATGACGGGCTTGCCGAGGCAGGATTTCAGGGTATCGACAAGCTCCGTATACTTTGCCTGACCAAAGCCCGATTGAATATAGTGTATATTTGAGATGTAGTAGTAAAGCTCGCCCTTTAGTCTGCAATTGTCAATCTTAAACGGGATAATCCTCATTTTGCGCTCCAGCGCCATATTGACCTCTTTAGGCACGTTCTCCGATTCGACAGAATTTTTGCTGACTATAAGCAAAAACAGCTTGCAGCTTTCAAGCGCTGCGGGTATTTCCGCTGCCCACCTGTCGCCTGCTTGTATCTTGGATTTGCACATCCACGCAGATATTCCGTTATCCGAAAGCGTATCGCAGATTTCCCGCGCCACGGTTTCGTCCTTTGTGCTGAAGCTGATGAAAACATCCATTCTTTTATCCCCCTGTACTGTTATACTAACATTATATTATATCCGTTAATTATTGTCAAGCGTCTCCCGCTTGCGCTATAATCGGCTCGTATCCGCTTGCGGAATCGAATCCTTCTCGCAAAATAAATTCTGCCGCCCGAAAAGGCGGCAGATATGTAGTATAAATTACAGGGTTTCCTTGATTGTAGGGGGCTCGTCAATGCCGTCGCCCTCACGCGCAAGAGCCTCTGCCTGCGCCCGCTGAATATCGGGGTGAGCCGAAAGCATGGGCTCAAGGTCTTTCTTGTGCAGACGTCTGTCAACATAGTTCTTGGTGAGCCTGAATACCACAGGTGAAAGCGCCAGCACCGCGATAAGGTTGGGTATCATCATCAGACCGTTAAAGGTATCCGAGATATCCCAAGCGAGCGAGGAGGTCATAACAGCGCCCGACATAATCATCAGTACGAATATTACCTTGTAGACCTTTGTTGCCTTTACACCCCAGAGGTACTCAACAGCCTTTGTGCCGTACTGCGACCAGCCCAGAACCGTCGTAAATGCGAAAAGCAGCATTGCAATCGCAATGAACCACTCGCCGACAGGACCGAACACGTTCGAGAATGCGGTTGCAACAAGCGTTGCGTCGTCGGTGCCCGCAGCGGCAAGACCTGTCTCAAGGTCGATTGCGCCCGAAGAAAGAACAACAATCGCTGTCATTGTGCAGACAATAAATGTATCGAAGAATACCTCAAAGATTCCCCACATACCCTGCTTTACAGGCTCCTTGACATTGGAGGAGGAGTGCACCATAACCGAGGAACCGAGACCTGCCTCGTTGGAGAACACGCCGCGCTTGCAGCCCTGCGTGATAACCTGACTGATTGCAACGCCCGCAGCGCCGCCCGCAACAGCCTCAATACCGAATGCAAAGCGGAAGATAGCCGCAAACATAGCGCCAATGCGGTCTATGTGCATAAAGCAGATAATCAGTGCGCCGATAACATACGCCACCGACATAAACGGTACAACCTTTTCGGCAACCGCAGCAATTCTCTGCAAACCGCCGATTATAATCAGCGCGCCGATAACAACCAGAACGCCGCCGATTATCAGATTGATAACGGGGATTCCGCCAACCTCGCCGAGAATCATGGGGTCCTTGAAGAACGCATTCTGCATATTGAGCGTGATTTTGTTCACCTGACCCATATTGCCGATACCGAACGAAGCCAGAATCGCAAAAACCGCGAACAGAACCGCAAGAATCTTGCCAATCAGCTTGCAGTTCTTTCTGCTGCCCAGACCGTCCTGCAGGTAGTACATTGCGCCGCCCGACCACTCGCCGTGCTCATTGCGGCGGCGGTAGTAGATACCGAGAATGTTTTCGGAGTAGTTTGTCATCATTCCGAAGAACGCAGCAATCCACATCCAGAAAACCGCGCCGGGACCGCCTATGCAGATTGCTGCGGCAACGCCCGCGATGTTACCCGTGCCGATTGTAGCCGCAAGCGCAGTACACAGCGCCTGAAACTGCGAGATTGACTTTTTGTCTATCTTCTTGGTGGAATCACTGTTCTTTCTGAATACTCCGCCAATCGTTTCCTTCCACCAGTGACCGATGTGAGTCACCTGAAAGAACTTTGTAACAATCGTCATAATGATACCCGTGCCGATAAGCAGGAACAGACCTATCTTTACCCACACGAAGTCGTTAATGGCGTTGTTGACGTCGGTTACGGCTTTTAAGAAATCTTCCATTTTAACACTCCATTCTTTTGTTGCTGCAATGCCCTGAAGCGCTGCAAACCAATATATTTAATTATACAATATATCTGCGTCGATTTCAACCGCTGTGCGCCAAAAAAATGCACAAAATTGCAACAATTTTTTTGACAATATTCAGACAACAGCATAGCTTTGCAGTATCCTTCGGATTACAAATCGCAAATCTGCATAATTTTTATTCCGCAAATGCAAAATCTGCGGGCTGAAATCAGTCCGCAGATTAGTTTATACCTGTATTTCGGGCACGGGGGATTCCGCCCAGTGCTTCTGCTCAAAATCACCGATTGGCATGGGCTTGGCAAAATAGAAGCCCTGTATCATGTCGCAGCCGTTTCTTGCAAGGAAATCCACCTGCTCCTTTTTCTCAACGCCCTCGGCTACAATGCGCATATCAAGGCTCTTGGCGAGCTTTATCGCCTCGGATACAACCACCTCGCCGCGTGAGTTTGCATTGTCGCCCCTGAAAAATTCCGCGTCCAGCTTAAGCACGTCCAGCGGCAGGTCTTTCAGCGAATTAAGCGACGAATAGCCCGCGCCGAAATCATCCATGGAAATCTCAAAGCCGTATTCCTTAAGCCGCATAACCGTGCTTAAAAGCGCTTCCTTATCGTCAAAAAACGCGCTCTCGGTAAGCTCGATTTCTATTACGCCGTGCGGCACATTGTATCGGTCAACCAGCTCGCGGATATGCTCTGCAAGGTTCGCCTGCGTAAAATGCGCGCGGGAGATATTCACGGAAACCGGTACAATCGGTTTGCCCTCGGCAAGCCATTTTGCCTGCTGCGCCGCAACATGAGATATCATGTAATCGTCAATTTTTGTGATAAAGCCGTTTCTTTCAAAAATCGGGATAAATCTGCCCGGCGACACAAAGCCGTCCTCGGGGCTAATCCAGCGTATAAGCGCCTCCGCGCCGCGAAGTGTTCCGTCAACGGGCTCATATTTCGGCTGGAGATACACCTGAAATTCCTCGTTTTCCAGTGCCTCATCCATGCGAATCTCAACATGATGCTCCCAAAGCTGCTCGTCCAGCAGCACCTTGTTGAACACAGCCTCTGCGCTGTCCTCGCGCTCGCTTATGGTGTGTCTTGCAGAGGAAGCATAGTTGTACATCTGCGCTGCGCTTTCGGCGATATCATTCTCGCTGCCGTCGGCAAAATAAATGCCCGAGTGGAATATGATATGGCTGTGCTTCAGCGCGGTTGTAAGCTTTGCGGTGATATCATGCACACGCTGCGAAACCTCCTCGGCGGTTTTGCCCTGCAGCACCAGCGCAAAATCTGCCTCGGAATAATGCGCCGCCATTTCGCCGCGCCGCAGATGAGTCTGCAGCAGCCCGTCTATCTGCTCAAGCAGCGCCTCGCCCTCGCTGACGCCGTGGCAGGCGCAGTATGCGCGGTATTTTCTCATGCAGAAATCCACCAGCGCATAGTGAACCTGCCTGCGCTGCGTTTTCTTCATCAGCTTGGAATAATGCTCAACATACAGCCAGTTGTTTCCGCCCGTAACGGTGTCGGTGTAAATCAGCCTGCGCACCTTGCCGATTGAGATAACGTCACGGATTACATTTATCAGCATGAAAACGCACGGAATAACCAGCATGATTCCGATAATCGCACTGATTGAGCCTGTAACCAGCAGGTCTCGCTTGCGAAGATAAACGTCATCCCTTACAATCAGCTGTCTGCCCGTATCTCCCACAGGGAAGCCAATCCAGTAATTGCAGTAGAAAGCGTTGGCATTCAGGTCAATCTCATGGTTTTCGCCGAAAAGGTCAGCATTAAGCGCCTGCTCAATTATCCTGTCAACACTTACCGACGCATTCTTGATATCAAAAATTCCGTATTCCACCGAACCGTTATCCACATACAGCCTGATATCCGAATACTTTATCTCCGCGCCGAAATCTCCCGAGATAACGTCCTTATACACGGCTGAAAGGTCGAAGGAACGCTCACCGTAGCCCATAACATAGCTGTCGTTCTCGTCAATCAGCGCAACAGAATCCGCGAATCTCCCCGGTCCTATGCGCTCCATGACAAAGTCCCAGTTTCCGCTTCTGCTGTATTCATCAGAGCACATTACCGCCAGCGAATGCGCGCGCTCGAAATCATCCATAAACTCTGCCATGACGATATACCCAAGCGTCGTGAACAAATTAGTTGCCACTATCCCGAAAGCAATACCCGAAAACAGCATAAGCCCCACCACGCTCGGCCAGATATGCTTTTTGCGGAGCTTTTTCAGTTTTTTCTCCTTTTTCTTTGACATTGCCGCACCTCTTTTCATCAGATATGATAATTATACCATAAATTGTGTAATTATTCAACCATTTTCTGCAGCCGCAGGGGATTCTTTTTAACCTGCGCATTTTCCGTCTTGACAACGCAGAGTGGTAATGCTATAATTAGTTAGAAAAAACAGGAGGTATTCACCATGAAACATTCACTCAAATTCACCACACTTGCCGCGCTGCTGGCTTCGGCTTCAATGCTTACAGCCTGCTCGGGCACAACAATCTCATCCGCTCCCTCCGAAAGCACATCCGGGCAAACCTCGGATTCCGCAGCAGAACAGACCTCTGCTGCCACTTCGGAGCAGACCTCTGCCACCACCGAGCAGCCCGATGAAAGCTCCGCGCCCGCGGAAACCGACAAGCTGCCAATCACGCTGCTTGCGCCCGACGGCTACGAGGTTAAGCCCTCCGATATTGCCACAATTTTCGGCGAAGATGGGCAGCTTACCCCCGAGCAGATTACCGAGGACAACTGGTTCAGCATGGAGTGCAACACCTTCTGCTACGCCGCAGAGCCTACGGGCTTTAATCTCAACAGCTTTGAGGGCACGATTACAGAGGATACGGAGATTGCCGGATACGGTGATAATGTCTACAAGCGCGTTAAGGTCGGTGACACAATCTGCGGCTTTACGGTAGCTGAAGCTCACAGCAGCTTTTGTGCCCCAAATGCGGGTTCTAATTCGCAAATACCCTTTATCGGAGGAAATATCAGGCTTGCCGAATCCGCAGAGCTTACGGGCTGGGCAAGGCTTGCTCCCGCCGACGACGGCTACACCTTAAAGGGTGATGTCGAGTTCATTATCGACAGCGACAGCATGAAGCTCCCGGTTATGAATTTCAGAGCCAACGAAAGCGGCGAGCTGGTTTCAAGGCGTTGGAAATGTATGTCCGACAATGCCGTGTGGTCTAACGAATACGCGCAGTTCATTCTCGGCAGCATCAACGACGAATCCACCGACGCAGACCTTTCCATGCTGTACGATGACGGCACATATACCCGCGTAAAGGTTACTCTGGACAACATCACGTTAAGCTGCATGATTGATTTCTACTCCTCCGTAACCGCGCATATCGCCGATATTGAAGCTATCTGATACACGAATCCCGTCAGCTTAATGCCGACGGGATTTTTATTCAAGCCTTACCTTAACATCACTCCGCACAAAAAGTCATGCACGGCGCGCGTATTTGATGTAAAATGTATTCAGACAGGAGGAATGAGAATGGATTGGACAAGCGGAATCCAGAGCGCAATCAACTATGTTGAGGCTCACATCACGGAGGATATCGACTACGAAGCGGCGGCGAGAGAGGCATGCTCGTCCTCGTTTCACTTTCAGAGGGTTTTCGGTATTCTGTGCGGCTTTTCCCTTGGGGACTACATCCGCATGAGGCGGCTTTCGCTGGCGGCGGATGAGCTGGTGCGCAGCGACGAGAAAATCATTGATATCGCGCTGAAATACGGCTACGACTCCCCCGAGAGCTTCACCAGAGCGTTTACAAAATTCCACGGAATCACCCCCACCGAAGCAAAGCACGGCGGTGTGGTCAAGGCATTCTCGCGACTGTCGGTAAAACTTACATTAACAGGAGGCAGTACAATGGATTACAGAATCGAAAAGCTTGACAGCTTTAAGGTAGTATGCAAGCGCCGCAGAGTAAACAAGCCCGAAAACGCAACGGCAGTTGAGGATATCAAGAGCTTTTGGGCAGAATGCGGCGCAGACGGCTCGATTAAGGAGATATGCGGAATGTTCCCCGCCGCGCCCAAAATGAAAGGCTTGCTCGGCATCTGTTTTTCGTCGGAGCTTGAAGCATTGCAGTTCCCCTACGGAATCGGCGTTGAGTACGACGGCAGACCCGTGAACAACCCCGCGCTGGATATCGTAGAGATTCCCGCGCACACCTACGCAGTATTCACCTGCAAGGGCAAAATGCCCTATTCTTTCACGCATACCTACAATCGCATAGTAACCGAATTCTTCCCCCAGAGCGCGCATTACGAATACGCCGAGGGCGTGGAGTTTGAGGTGTACCCCTCGGAGGATATTTCCGACCCGAATTACACCTGCGAAATCTGGATTGCTGTAAACGAGAGATAATACGCGAGGCGCCGGTATCGGCGCCTCATTGCTGTTATTGCGCAAAGCGGTTCGACCTGCGGTGGGGGGGCTAGGACTGCTGTCCTATTAAAGACCTGCGGTGGGCGGGTGAATCTAGGATTGGCGTCCTTGCTGAACCTCTGCGGGGCTTTTTGGCTAGGACTTGCGTCCTAGTACCGCTCTGCTATCGGCGGTTTTGCTAGGACTTGCGTCCTTATACCTGTCTGTTTTTCGCACACTCTTGTGCGGGGGAGCAAAGGGACACCCCTTCGGGGCGGGGGAAAAAGAAAATCCAACAAAAGCGAGGATTTCCCCCGCCCCTATGGGTTTCTCCCCCAGACC
>JBJESB010000048.1:0-4015 GCA_051882575.1 Oscillospiraceae bacterium | reverse complement strand
TATGCTTTTCTATGCGCCGATTACCGAAGATGAAAACGGTGATGAGATTTACGGCACACCCGCAAAACTCGCCAAGGCTATGACTGCGGATTTGTCCGTGGAGCTTGCCGAGGCAACGCTTTATGCCGATGACGGCGCGTCCGAAATCGTCAAGGAGTTCAAGAGCGGAACGCTCTCCCTCGGCATTGACGATATTGGCAACAGCGCCGCGTCTGTTCTGACGGGTGCGACTATCGACAGCAACAACGTGGTTATTTCCGCAAGCGAGGACGGAGGAAATCCTGTGGCTATCGGCTTCAGAGCAAAGAAATCAAACGGAAAGTACCGCTACTTCTGGCTTTACAGAGTCAAGTTCGGTATCCCGTCAACTTCCCTTGCCACCAAGGGCGACAGCATTACTTTCTCAACACCTACCATTGAGGGCACGGTTCTTCGCAGAAACAAGCCGGACGGCAGCGGAAAGCACCCGTGGAAAGCGGAGGTCACCGAGGGAGAAAAGAACGTTCCCGCAAGTGTTGTGAGCGACTGGTACAAGTCGGTGTACGAGCCGACATACGCGATTACCCCACCCGAAACTTTACCGACTGAAAATGAGGAGGTTTAACCTATGGAAAACGAGCGCAGTTCTTTAATTACAATCGGCGGTGAGCAGTACGAAATGGTTCTCACCACACGCGCGACAAAGGCTATCTCCACCCGCTACGGCGGTTTGGATAATCTCGGCGATAAGCTGATGAAGTCCGAGAATATGGAGATGGCGCTTGATGAAATAGTGTGGCTGATTACGCTTCTTTGCAATCAGGGAATACAGATCCACAACCTCAAAAGCGGGGATAAGAAACCGCTCCTCACCGAGGAAACTGTGGAGCTTCTCACCTCTCCGGGCGAACTTGCGGAGTACAAGGACGCTATAACCGAAGCTATGATGAAAGGTACAAAGCGGAACATCGTGAGCGAGGACACCTCAAAAAACGCAGTAACAGCCGAGTAAATGATAATGAGTTATTCACTCGGCTGTTCTATTATGGCACGGCGCAGCTGCACCTCGGTTCGGAAGAGGTGTGGCTTATGCCGTTCGGGTTTCTGCTGGATTTATGGGAGTGTCATAAGCAGTTTGTGGGGATTGCAAAGCCGAAGAGGGAGATGTGCATTGATGAGATTGTGCCGATAGGGATTTGATTGGAAATATGGTTGAAAAAAGTAGGAACGAGTGGTATAATGGATTTATAAAGGCAGATGATCTGCTCGATAAATCGAGATTTATCTGAGGTATTAAAATGAAATATAAATTGGAAACTACTTTCAACAAAGAAGAATTATTTTTCATTGATGAATATAAATGTGAAATATTGTCTGAAATAAAATTATCAAAGACAAAGTTTAAAGAAAATGAAATACCAAGACGAATAATCAAATATTGTGGAACATACATAGCCGAGATTTTTGATGATGAGGATAATCAGTTTATGTGGGCTATCTTATCAAAATACAAAGGAATTTGGAGTTATAGTTACTGTTTTGAAACACTAGAAGATATGAGAGATAGTATTTAACTTCCCATTTGTTGAGCACTTTAACACAATAAAGGAGCAACCACGCACGGTCGCTCCTTTTTCATATATCCCCACTGAGCCGGAAGGCTCTTTTTTTATACCCTTTTCCGAGGAGGTGACGCAGAATGTCCGAGAATTTCGGCTTGAAAATAGGTCTTGAGGGCGAAAAGGAATTCAAGAAATCCCTCGCTGAAATCAACAATTCCTTCAAGGTGCTTGGTTCAGAAATGAAACTGGTGGACTCCCAGTTCGACAAGAACGACAAATCCGCAGAGGCTCTCACGGCGAGAAACCAAGTTCTGAACAAGGAAATTGAGCAGCAGAAACAGAAGATAGACACCCTCCGTACTGCTTTGCAGAATGCCGCCGAGTCCTTTGGAGAGAACGACCGCCGCACTCAAAGCTGGCAGATACAGCTGAATAACGCGCAGGCGGCTCTGAACGGAATGGAGCGCGAACTCAAAGACAACAATACCGCTCTTGCCAATGCCGACAAGGGCTTTGATGAAGCCGGAGATGAAGCGAAAAACTTCTCCGGCGCAGTCAAGAAAGCCGCAGACACCAGCGAGGACGCTGACGGGAAACTGAGCAAGCTAGGCGATACCGCAAAGAAAATCGGTGCGGCTCTCGGTGCTGCCGCCGCTGTAGTCGGAACAGCCTGTGTTGCCGCAGGAAAAAAGCTGTGGGATATGGCGAACGATGTCGGCTCGGCGGGCGACCAAATCGACAAGACCTCGCAGAAAATCGGCATAAGCGCCGAAAGCTATCAGAAATGGGGCTATGTCTTTGAACGCTGCGGTGCTGATGTGGATAACCTCCAGACGGGCATGAAAAAACTGTCTACCGTCATAACAGACGCGGCGGGCGGCTCGGATTCGGCTGCTGAAAAGCTGTCTGCGGTCGGGCTTTCCATTGAGGACTTGAACGGCAAATCTCAAGACGAGCAGTTGTCGCTTGTTATCGAGGCTTTGCAAGGTATGGAATCGGGCGCAGAACGTACCGCCACCGCAAACGACCTTCTCGGCAAATCCGCAACGGATATGGCAGCCGTTCTGAACATTTCCGCAGAGGAAACCGAGCGCTTGAAGCAAGAAGCCGAAGATTACGGTATGGTGATGAGCAACGAAGCCGTAGCCGCGTCTGCCGCTTTTGAGGACAGTCTTACGCGGCTCTCGCATACCGCAGGCGGTCTGAAGAACCGCATGGTAGGCGAACTTCTGCCGGGAATAACGCAGATTACGGATGGGCTTGCCGACCTGCTTGCGGGAAACGACAATGCCGCAGATGAACTTAAAAACGGCGTTTCAAGCGTTATTGACGCAATAAAAACTCTCATTCCACAGGCGGCAAAGCTGGTGTCCTCTATCGCGGGAGCAGTTCTTGAAAGCGCGCCCGATATCATCAAGGCGCTTGCAGACGGTCTGCTTTCGGCAATTTCAAAGCTCACCCCTTCCCTAGCGAAAATCGTAACCGAGATAATCTCGGCGCTCGTCAAACTTTTGCCCAAAATCGTGTCAACGGGAGCAAAAATTCTGCTGTCGATTATCAAAGGAATTTCCGACACGATACCCCAGCTAATACCGCAGATTGTGAACGTGGTCGTTGAAATTGTGAAAACGCTCATTGACAATCTGCCTCTTATACTAGACGCGGCTTTACAGCTAATAACGGGACTTGCTCAAGGTCTTCTCGACTCGCTCCCCGTTCTAATTGAGGCTTTGCCGTTAATAATCACGGGAATTGTTGAGTTCCTTGTCGGCTCAATACCGCAGATTATCGAAACGGGAATCGCTCTGTTCACCTCGCTTGTCGCGGCTCTGCCGGACATTATAACGGCAATTGTCGAGGTCATTCCGCAGATAATTGACGAGGTAATCAAGGCGGTTATTGACTCGATTCCGCTGATTGTTGACGCGGGTTTGAAGCTGTTTATATCGCTTGTGGAGGACTTGCCGAATATCATCACGACCATTGTTGCGGCGATACCAAAGATTATTTCAAGCGTAATAAGTGCGGTTATCGGCTCAATTCCACAGCTTGTTTCTGCGGGAGTCCAGCTGTTCGTTTCGTTAATCGAAAATCTCCCCACCATAATTGTGGAGATAGTCAAGGCAGTTCCGCAGATAATCGAGGGAATCGTTGACTCATTCGGGAGTTTCTTCGGAACAATGGCAGAGGTCGGCGGCAATCTGCTGAAAGGTCTGTGGCAGGGCATTTCTGACGCGGGTGCGTGGCTGTGGAATCAAATAAGCGGGTTCTTCGGCGGTATTGTGGACGGTATCAAAAACTTCTTCGGAATTCATTCCCCGTCAAAGCTGTTCGCAAACCTCGGCGGTTTTATGGCGGAGGGTCTTGGCGAGGGCTTTGGTGACGAGATGAAAGCCGTGTCAAAGGAAATGCAGAACGCTATTCCCTCGGACTTCGACCTCGATATGAACGGCACGGTTTCGGGGTTCAATGGC
>JBJESB010000047.1:0-4041 GCA_051882575.1 Oscillospiraceae bacterium | reverse complement strand
GGTAACAGGCTACAGGATAGTCCTGTTTGGCTGTGAAGCATACTGCTGGGTCGGGACAGTGGGTGCGGAGCCTCACACTGGGGTTGTATGTTCGTCCACCGCCCGAATAGGCAGAAATGCTGAAAGAAAACATTCTGTGCGGTTGACACATTAAATCCGACGCTCGCTGTGAATAGCGTGAACGCAGCTGGTGGGCTTGCACATAAGCAGCCGTAAGGCGGCAAGAAATGCTGGCAGGCAGTTTTAACCTGACTTGGCAGGTCGCTTTGACCTATCATGCTGCCGTACATATGGGACGGTAGTTGGCGGACAACAGAAAAATCAATCATTAAGGGGAGGGGCTTTCGCTGCGGTGGAGTTTCCTCCCTTTTAAATTTCAAAATTATTCAGAATTCCAAACGTTATTTATATAAATCCGAATATAAAACGGATTTTGTTTTAAATCAAAAATGGAATTTATATGTTCCAAATGACCTGTTATCACTGGTTGACAAAGGAGTGAATTATGATGAGTGAGTTTGTCAGTGCAGAACTCGGAAAACAGGCTTTATTACAAGAAATTTACTTTGTAATTTCCAGAAAAAACAGCTGAAATCTATTGACAAAATCGGATTTATCGGATATAATATAAGTGATGATAGAGATATCATTGATGTTTGCCGTAAGTAGTCGGGAACGTCCAGTGTTGAAGCGTACGCTGGTGGCAGGAGAGTGTGCGTGGAGCTGCATATGGTTTCATAACAACCCAGACCTGTCTTAGGCAGAAATGCTGAAAGAAAATTATGACTAAGAGCTTTGCGTTTTTGCAAGGCTCTTTAAATTTTTGTATTGACAAAATCGGATTTATCGGATATAATATCAGTGAGGAAAAATCCTCTGTGTGGCGGCACATTAAGCTGTACTGTGCTTGGGCAGGTAAAAAGACCAAGACTTTTTGGTATTCGTAAGGGTATCGTGCCCGGACCGGGGAGATATGGTTAGTCTGCGTTGAGGACTTATTTTCAACGACTAATAGATACTCGAAAGGGTATTGCGGCTGACAGCCAGCATAAAACCGCTTATAATGATTGTTAAATCGTCGGGTAACACTACCCGACGATTTTTTGTGATTGAAATAATTATCCCAAAATCCGTTCCAAATTCTTTTCCGGAGTTTCAGCGGCAAAAGCTGAATTCATAATCAATCCTCATTCTTAAAAATATTGTGCTTATAATCGCATAAAAAAATCATGCAGCACATAAAAAAACGTTGCAATTTTAGCTAAAAAATGGTATAATACTTTTGATATATCATTTCTTGCCGCTTAACAGCCGTATGCTTCAACGGAGGAAAAAGTATGAAAGCGCATATCTTAACAATAATTTTAACGGGGGTGCTGAATATGGGTTTGTTTTCGTTTTTAACAGCCTGCGGTGAGCAGAAAACCGCAAGAATCAGTATACTTTCGAGTTTTAGCAACGATATGGAATATGTAGGCACACAAGAGGCTTCCGAGCCAAGAGCAGAGCCTGTTCCCAAGGAATTTACCGTAAAGGTCGGGGAAAGTGTTTATAATGATTCCATAAAGATACTGAAAATAAGCGACGACGGACTTACCTTTGAGATGTACATGGAATATATATCCTATTCCGACAAAATACCCAAGCGTAAATTCACCGTTGAAAAGGGCGAAACGCTGACAATATATCAATACGGCTTATGCGACGCAACCCAAGGCTTTACAATAACCTATATCGAATAAAAACCACACAAACAACCAATAATCGGAGGTAGCTTCTTGATTACGGATTTTTTTACCAGAATACGCAGCACACGCAATCTTGACTTTAACAAAATCAGGATGTTTATGGTGATTGTTTCAATAATCAGCCTGATTATGTGTATTATTAACATAGTAGACGGAATTGGTTCAATGGCATGGATTACCGGTTGCCTTAGCTTGCTCTTGTGGCTGACGCTGCTTGTGTACGAGGTGGGACAGAGAAAGCACAGCGGTATGTTGATATTTATGACCTTTGCCGTTATGCTTGTGGTAATGACCGACTTTTTGATTACAGGCGGAACGGGCGGTTTTACCATTGTGTGGTTCTTTTTGATTCCGCCCGTGGCTATGTTCTTTTTTGGACTGTACTACGGCGGTCTTTTCAGCATAGTGGTTTCGGCATTAACTTTTGTGTATATGTGGACTCCTCTGCGTGAGCTTGGCTATCAGTATTCCGAAACTTTCCTGCTGCGCTTTCCGATTGTGTATCTGTTTGATGTTATTGTGTGCGTGATAATACAAAATCGGATGCTTTCCGTACAGCTTAAGCAGAATGAGCTTATTGAGAACGCAGAGCACGCAAATCAATCCAAGAGCGATTTTCTTGCAAATATGTCACATGAGATTCGCACACCGATGAATGCAATAGTCGGAATGTGCGAGCTGATTCTGCGTGAGCCGGATATCAGCGAGGCTGTGCGCGACAACTGCCATAATATACAGAATTCCGGCAGAAGCCTGCTTTCCATAATTAACGATATTCTTGATTTCTCCAAGATTGAATCGGGCAAGCTGGAGATTATCGAAAGCGAGTTTAACATAGCATCAACGCTGAACGATGTAATCAACATGACCGTAACGCGCAAGGGCGAGAAAAATATAGAAATTATCGCGCAGGTAGACCCCAACCTGCCCAGCGGTCTTTACGGCGATGAGATTCGCATTCGACAGATTATCATAAATCTTATGACCAATGCGGTCAAATTCACCAACAGCGGCGCTGTAACGCTGCGCGTATCACAGACGAAGCAGGAATACGGTATAAACCTCAAGGTTTCGGTTGAGGATTCTGGCATAGGAATAACGCCCGAAAATCTTGAAAAGCTGTTTACCAGCTTCCAGCAGGTTGATACCAAGAAAAACCGTTCTGTCGAGGGTACGGGTCTGGGACTTGCCATATCCAAGCGGCTTGTTACAAGAATGGGCGGCTTTATCAATGTTTCGAGCGAGTACGGCAAGGGGTCGGTTTTCAGCTTTGTTGTGCCGCTTAAGGTCACAGACGAGCGCCCGTTTATTACCGTTAAGGAGCCCGAAAAAATCAGGGCTGTGGGCTATATAAATCTGAAGAAATTTGACAATCCGATTGTCGAGCAGAAATACAACGAGCTTATCGACGAAATGTCCGAGCAGCTTCATGTTGAGTGCGAGTTCTGCCATGAGCTTTCCGTGTTGAAGCAGCTGCTTTCAGACAATCGCGTTACCCACTGCTTTATCGGCAGGGAAGAATTCTTGAATGACAGGGAATTTTTCAATGCGCTGGACAGCAGTATTCAGGTAATAGTAATTCAGGATTCGCTGAATTCCGTGCAGATTCCGAAGAATATGAAGTGCATATTCAAGCCCTTTTACACGCTTTCGGTGGCGTCGGTATTCAATAATGAAAAGCTGCTGAATATCGCGGACGGAAGAACGCCGTCAATCAGTTTTTCTGCGCCAAAGGCAAGGGTGCTTATCGTTGATGATAACATCATCAATCTTAAGGTTGCGGTGGGACTTATGCGGCCATACCA
The DNA here is from genome assembly GCA_051882575.1 of Oscillospiraceae bacterium. Taxonomy (GTDB): domain Bacteria; phylum Bacillota; class Clostridia; order Oscillospirales; family Ruminococcaceae; genus CAG-115. Next base: position 488 of record JBJESB010000047.1, on the reverse strand, counting down.
TATGCAGACGCTTACAGCGGACAGCGCAAAGGCGGCGATTTCCCTGCTGCGCTCAAAGGACATTGACCTTGTGCTGATGGACCACATGATGCCCGGCATGGACGGCGTTGAAGCAACTCTTATGATACGCGGCTTTGAGGATGAATATTATAAGAGACTGCCGATAATTGCATTGACGGCGAATGCTGTAAACGGCGTTAAGGAAATGTTCCTTAGCAACGGCTTTAATGATTTTGTGGCAAAGCCCATTGAGCTTTCAGCTTTGGATAAAGCGCTTAAGACATGGCTGCCTAAGGAAAAACAGCAGCGACCTGTTGTCACAGCCGAAGAACCCAAAAAGGTGTCTTTGCCCGAAGCCGAGGAATACGGACTTATCTCACCCTCAAAGGGTATTACATATACGGGCGGAGATGAGGAGGCTTATCTTGATATTCTGTACACATTTATCACAAAGGCTGACGACAAGCGAAATACCATACAGCGCCTGT
>JBJESB010000046.1:0-4058 GCA_051882575.1 Oscillospiraceae bacterium | reverse complement strand
AAATGTCAAGTCATTTTATACATAATACTGTATAAAATACCAGAATATACAGTATTTTTTATATTGTTAATGTATATTTAGAGTAAGAATGTATACAAGCTTCAATGTGAAAAAACTTTGCTAAATAAGAATAAATCACTATTTGTACAAACTCTTGAGAGGATTCTCAATAATGCATAATGATGTATAAAATAAAATAAAAAATCTCTATTGACAATAATATTGTTCACTGTTATAATATCAATATGAACGTTAGCGTTCACTTTTCATTATACATACGGAGGAACTTTGCTATGCAAATGAACGAAAAAATAGAGATTATTCTTAATAGAAAGAAGCTTCGCAAAACCGATTTAGCGGAGAGGGTAGGTATTACATATCGCGCGCTTGCAAATTATATGAACGGTACACGCAAGCCTCGCTCATCCATACTTGTAAAAATCGCAAAAGAGCTTGATGTTACTCCCGAGTTTTTAAGCAATGATAGTGTCGACATGAACCTGACAATCGAAGAAGAATTTATTAAGAACACCTGCCGTAACGAAAGAGAGCGCTCCGCTGCTATTCAGTTCTTTGATAAATCACGCGGTCTTTTTGCAGGTAATTCGTATTCAGAGGATGATATGCAGCTGCTTATTTCTGCACTGGGCGAGATTTTTAAGGATTCTAGGAAAAATCCGGAGGAATAATCAATGGATTATATTATCGAGTCTGCGGAAAGCATACTGCGTAAATATGGCGGCAGAGACATCTTTGAAACTGCCGAAAATTCAGGCGCTGTTGTTTGGTTCAGACCGCTTGGCTCGTTAAAGGGATTTTACCTGTGTGAAAATGGCAAGCGGTACATTGTAATAAATGACGAGCTTAATTCGGTTATGAGCCGTACAGTATGCGCACATGAGCTGGGACATGATATACTTCACCGTGAGCTTTCGCAGGGTGGAATACGAGAAACAACGTTGTTTCTTCAAAGCAATAAGACCGAGCGCGAGGCAAATCTGTTCGCTGCTACCGTGCTGATTTCGGACAAGGCGATTCTGTCAGAGCTGGAATACTGTTCTGATATTGAAACTGCTGCATACGAGCTTGGAGTTCCAACAGAGCTTATTGATTACAAATTGGAGCTTCTTAACCACAAGGGATATCATTTTAATTTCACCGGAACCGGCAGCGATTTCTTAAAATAGTATAGAAAAGGATGATACTTTGGATATTAAAACTACACTCAAGCGGCTTACGGAGGTCAGCGGTGTTTCCGGCAGTGAAAAGCAGGCTTCCCTAACAGCATTGGAACTTCTTAAACAGTATGTTCCCGATTCTGAACTTGACAACTTTGGTAATGTTACAGGAATACTGAAAAGCGGAAAAGATAATGCCAAGCTGCTTATGCTTGACGCGCATATTGACCAGATTGGAATGATTGTGACATATATCACTGATGATGGATTTCTAAAAGTTGGAGCCTGCGGTGGTCTTGATATGCGTGTTTTGGCAGCGCAATCTGTCACTGTTCATGGAAAAAATCCCGTTTTGGGTGTTGTTTCAACGCTTCCGCCTCACGTCAATTCCGACCATACTCATGTGCCCGAAATCGGTGAAATATCAATTGACATTGGCATGAATTATGAGCAGGCTTGCGAAGTGGTTTCGTTAGGCGACAGAGTTACGATTAACTCTGATTTCAGAGAGCTTTGCGGCGATAGAATAAGCAGTCCTTCAACCGATGACAGAAGCGGAGTATGCGCGATACTTGCAGCGCTGGATATGATGAAAGACAGGGAACTTGTTTACGACATAGCAGTGTGCTTTTCGGCACAGGAAGAAACAGGTGAGCGCGGCGTAAAAACCGCAGCGTTCAGGTTGGCTCCCGAAGAAGCACTCGTTGTTGATGTATCATTTGGCAGGACTCCAGACAGTGCTGCGCATGAAACTGCCAAACTGGGCAGCGGTGTGATGATTGGAAAATCCGCTGTACTTGACAGTTCAATGTCCGAGAAACTCATTTGTATTGCCAAGGATAAAGGTATACCTTATACAATTGAGGTAATGCCCTCATCAACCGGCACAAATGCAGATGCAATTTCAGTTTCACGCGCGGGAGTAAAATGCTGTACGCTCTCGATTCCTCTGCGGTATATGCACACTCCTGTTGAAACAGTTTCAATATGTGATATTGAGAATACAGCAAAATTGATTTGCGAATATTGTACAGTATCAAACGGGGGTGTAAGCAATGCTTGAGAAACTGAAAACAATATGCTCTATTGACGGCACCTCCGGTGATGAAAGCAGAGTACGCGAGTTCATCGTCAACAATATTGAAGCTGATGATGTAAGAATTGATAATCTCGGCAATTTGCTGGTTTTCAAGCGCGGAAGAAAGACGCCTAAAAACAGAATAATGGTTGCCGCTCACATGGATGAGGTTGGAGTTATGGTAACAGACGTTACCGAGGATGGATTTCTGCGATTTGGAGCAGTAGGTGGAATCGACCCGCGTGTCGTTTTGGGAAGAGCCGTGAGATTTTCCAACGGCACAAAAGGCGTAATCGGCACAAAGGCAGTTCATCAACAGTCATCTGACGAGCGAAAAAAAGCGCCCGAGATAGATGAAATGTTCATTGATATCGGCGCGTCATCACAGGAAGAAGCTGAAAAATATGTAAATCGAGGTAGCACCGCTTGCTTCGATTCCGATTTTTTTGCTTTTGGGGACGGATTTGTAAAAGGTAAGGCGATAGATGACCGTGCAGGCTGTTTGATTATGATGGACATGATAAATTCTGTTCCTGAATATGACACATGGTTTGCATTTACTGTGCAGGAGGAAGTTGGTACGCGCGGAGCAAAAGCTGCGTCATTTTCTATTGCGCCCGATATAGCTATTGTTCTTGAAACGACAACCGCATGTGATATTCACGGCAGCAGCGGCGACAAGCGAGTATGTGAGCTGGGTAAAGGCTGTGTAATTTCCTATATGGACAGAGGCACGATTTACGACAAGGGGCTGTATAATTTAGCTTTTGAAATTGCGAAAGCAGAGTGTATTCCTGCGCAGACCAAAACACTTATTGCAGGCGGCAACGACAGCGGAGCTATTCATATCAGCAGGGAAGGGGTACGCACGGTTGCATTATCTGTTCCTTGCAGATATCTTCACTCTCCAAGCTGTGTTGCAAAGTTAAGCGATATAGTAGCAGTACAGCAGCTTGCAAATCACCTGCTGAATGCAGCGGCAGAGCTGTGATAGAACGTATTTTTTCCGAACCGCAGCTTCCGGAACGCGGTATTGAGGCACAAAAAATCCGTGCGCTTTTTCAAGCATACGGAACAGGATATGATTTTTGCAGATTTTATAAACAGGGTAGTAGCATTCTGGCATTTCTGGATGGAAGCTGTGTGTTGTATTGTGATAGGGATGCGGATTTTAGCGAAATTTCGTCATTTTTAGCTGTTAACGGATATACGGATTTGTTTTGTTCCGCTGAAGCTGCAAAAATGTTGAATTCGTATATTCCTACCGAATGTCAGAAAGTGATTTCAATGAAATTTATAGGAGAACCGTTGCAGGCAGCCATAGAGGAAACCAATTCCCTTATTGATTTGTACGGCATAATCAGCACAGGTTTTGATATTGACTTTGAACCGTGGTATTTAGATATGTCGCACAGAATTCGTCATGGAGTAACCCGAGCATTTCTTTATAAACACACTTCGGCGTTAGTTGTACAGCACAACATTAACGGTGAAGCTTTGCTTTCGCAAATTGCGGTATTGCCGGATTCCCGAGGAAAAGGCTATGCTTCAAAGCTAATCAGGTCGGTTTGTTCAGCGCTTCTGCCGAGCGATTGCTATGTACTATGTGAACCGCGGCTAAAGTCATTTTATGAGAAGGTAGGATTTATTCAAACACAAGAATTCTGTATACTTACCCCCGGAGCGTCTTGATTTTGAACCAGCAATTATCTTATGGATAATTAGAGCCGATACTTATGTATCGGCTCTCAGTCTGTCGAAAAAGTCCAGCAAAGGCTGGGCTTTTTTGCGTAAATGTGGTA
>JBJESB010000045.1:0-16954 GCA_051882575.1 Oscillospiraceae bacterium | reverse complement strand
CTCCGCCGTGCGCTCTGTCAAGACCCCACGGCTGACCGTTGCCTATGTATTCGTTGAGCACCAGCGGCTGGTACTGTGTAAGTACGCCCACTGTGTCGATACCGGAATTAACGCAGTTTGAAAGCGGGAAGTCGATAATTCTGTACTTACCGCCGTAAGGTACGGCAGGCTTTGCCATATCCTGTGTCAGCGCATAAAGACGGCTGCCCTGTCCGCCAGCCAGCAGCATGGCAACGCATTCTTTTTTAATGTGATTCATATATATCCTCCTGTCCCGGCGCAATGCCGTGATTTGTATTTATTCCTCGCCGTTTTCGGCGGAATCAGCCTCTTTGCTTTCGGTAACTTCCTCTTCGGTAGCTTCCTCGGCAGGTTTTACGGTTTCGATATCCTTATCCTCCAGCATACTCGGCGGCGTACGCTTGTTCTTTATCTCAAAGTACAGCACCGACATCGGCGGCAGGTCTATTGCAATTCTGTACTGCTCGCCGTGCATTGGCTGCTCTATTGCGGTAAGCGTGCCGTTGCTTATTCCCGAGCCGCCGTACTCAACATCGTCCGAGTTAAGAACCTCGACATAATCTGCGTAATACGGTACGCCAATCTCGTAAACCTCGTGATGAACAGGCTGGAAATTGCACACAACAATAACCTCATCCTTGTTCTTCGCAATACGTCTGAAGGCGATTACGCTGTTTGCATTATCCTCGCTGGAAATCCAGTGGAAGCCCTCCCAGCTTGTGTCGCATTCCCACATTGCCGGAGTAGAGGAGTAGTATTTGTTCAGCCTCTTGACGAATTCGTGCAGCTTGTAATGCGGGTCGAACTCCAGCACATCCCAGTCAAGCTCTGTCTGGAAATTCCACTCCTTGTACTGCGCAAATTCCTGACCCATGAACATCAGCTTCTTGCCGGGGTGAGCCATCATGTAGCCGAGGAAAGTCCTCATTGAATTGAAGCGATACTCGCGCGGACCGCCCATTTTATCCAGCATGGAGCATTTGCCGTAAACTACCTCGTCGTGCGAAATCGGCAGAATGAAGTTCTCCGAGAACGCATAGTAGAACGAGAATGTAACCAGATTCTGATTGTACGGTCTGCCCAGCGGGTCCATGGACATATAGCGGAGCATATCGTTCATCCAGCCCATGTTCCACTTGAAATTGAAGCCCAGACCGCCGATATCCGCAGGCTTTGTAACCATAGGCCAAGCTGTGGATTCCTCGGCTATCATCATAATGTTCGGGTGCTCCCTGAACAGCGCGGCGTTCAGCTTCTGCAGGAATGCCACAGCCTCAAGGTTCTCCTTGCCGCCGTTAACGTTCGGACGCCATTCCTGCCTGTCGTAGTCAAGGTACAGCATTGAAGCCACCGCGTCTACGCGCAGACCGTCTACATGGTATTTTTCAATCCAGTAATTCGCGTTTGAAACAAGGAACGACTGTACCTCGGGCTTGCCCCAGTCGAAAATATGAGTACCCCAGTTCTTGTGCTCGCGCTTGAGCGGGTCCTCGTACTCGTAGCAGCTTGTGCCGTCAAATTCGTACAGACCTGCCGCGTCCTTCGGGAAATGAGCGGGAACCCAGTCCACTATAACACCGATACCGTCGGCGTGGCACTTATCCACAAAGCTCATAAAGTCGTGCGGAGTACCAAAGCGGGATGTGGGCGCAAAGTAGCCTATCTGCTGATAGCCCCATGAGCCGTCATACGGATACTCGCCGATAGGCATAAGCTCGATATGGGTGTAGCCCATCTCCTTGACATACGGAACAAGCTCATCTGCAAGGCGGTCGTAATCGTAGTAATTCTCGCCGTCCTTGCGCCATGAGCCTATCTGCACTTCATATATATTAGAAGCGCTTTCGTAGATATTCTTCTGCGATAAATTTTTAAGGTATTCAGCGTCGCGCCACGCAAAGCCGTCAAGGTCATAAAACTTTGTGGCAGTATTCGGGCGGGTTTCCATGTGAAAGCCAAACGGGTCTGCTTTAAGTCTGATAAGTCCGTCGGAGCTTTCAATGCTGTATTTGTAGGAATCAAACTGCTTGATTCCCGGAACGAACAGCTCCCAGATACCTCCGTCGCTGATTTTGTTCATGTAGCTGCGCGTTCTGTCCCAGTGATTAAAATCACCGACTACGCTGACGGTTTTTGCGTGCGGCGCCCAGACTCTGAACACTGCGCCTGTTTTACCGTCAACCGTGCTGCGGTGCGAGCCGAAAAACTCGTATGCGTGAGCGTTTTCGCCGCGGTGGAAAAGGTACAACGGAACATTGTACTCCTCGGGTACGGTTATTGCCATTGGCATTACCTCCTGTAATGATATATTTACCCCTTGAAATGCCTAGGGTTTGTATTTGGAATCAATTCATATAATAAAATTGCACAATACACGGATTATTCCTTGCTGTTATTTTAACACATTATTATAAAGATTGCAATTACTTTTGTGAAATTTCATGTATTTAGCTATTTTTTATCTCGGAGCTTTATATAGTTTGCACAAATGTTTTTAACCAATCAAAATGTAACTTCAAATCATTCCATTTTCTGCGCATATTATGGCAGAAATAACCCCGCAGGCAGCAGAATCCTGCGGGGTAAATTTATCCCTTGTCAATCACTACCGCAATAACGCTGATATCGTCATCCCTGCCGTTTTCGGCAGCGCGCGAGGCTCTGGCGATATGCTCTGCGTAGCTGTAAGCGGTGCTTTTGGCTGAAAGCTCGCGCATAAGCCAATCCTCATCGGGCGAAGCGCCGTCTGTGGTCATTATAATCACGTCGCCCGGCTGAGTGATATATTTCTGTGCGGGCACAGTCAATCTTCCGCCCGAGCCCACCGGCGGCGAAGAAAGCGTTGCGCGTACCAGCTTATCTCCGATTCTGATGTATGTTACCGCTGCGCCCGCCTTGTACAGAGTGCATTCACCCGTATCAAGGTCTAACTCGCAGATATCCAGCGTTGCGAAGCTTTCATCGGGGGATTTCACCAGCAGAGAGGTGTTCACCGTTTCCAGCGCCGCAGAAAGAGGAATCCCGCTTTTAAGCAGCCGTACCAGCATATTGCACGCAAGCGCGGAGTCCATCCGTGCGCGGCTGCCGCTGCCCATGCCGTCGGAAATCACCACATACAGCTTGCCGTCTGCACCGTTGAAGCTCTCGCAGCAGTCGCCGCAGACGCGGTTGCTGCCGCGGCACAGCTGAAATACCCCAACATCCGCAGATAGCCGTGTGCGCTCGCCTGCAGTCAGCCTTATCAGACCGTCTGCACCGCTTACGTCACGCACCGAAAGCTCCCTGCCTGTGGCGTTTGTAAGAAGCTCGCCGAGATATTCCCGCTCGGTTCGAAGTTCGCCCGAGGAATACGCCTCGATTTTAAGCCTGCCGCTGCTGTCCGTGGAAACATAGGCGCGGGCGTGCTTCAGCCCGCAGTCCGACATTGCCCGCTCTACCTTTTGCTCCGCCGCCTTGTTTTTGGAAGCTCCGCAGCCCGCTGTTCTGCCCATTTCCTCCAGAATCTCCCGCATTGAAGCCAGCTGCTCGGTGTATATCCGTCTTAGCTCGCGTATTCTGCGCTCGTCGGCAGAGGCGTTCAGAAACCTTGCATACTCTGCGTTTATCGCGCCGATTACCTGTTTCCTGCCGATACATTCCTCCGCCGCAAGCGTGCTGAATGACTGTTCGGTAAGCTCTGCGCCCGAGCGTTTCATTTTTACCAGACGGTCGAACTCTGCGTGGAAAACCTCGTACTTCTGCCCCCAGCACACCATGCTGTTGGGGCAGGTTCTGCAGGCGCGGTCGGCGGCTCGCTCGCTTACATCCTCGATAGTTGTGGAGTATCTTCTGCCCAGCGACTCCGCGGCGGCATTAAGCCCCGAGCTTATTCCCGAGATTGCGTCTGCGGCAAAGCACAGACGCTCCTTTAGCAGCATAGCCACCGTCTTGTCCGAAAATTCCGAGCCGGCAGCACCCAGCTTTTCCAGCGGAATCACCGTGTATATCAATCCCGCAGCCGCCATTTCACCAAACAGCTTTACAGCTCCGCTGTCTGTCTGCATGATAAGCACCGCCGCGCAGCCCGAAAATACAAACGCAATCGAGCGCGTCAGCTTTCCGTAAACTCCCAGCGGCTGACTTACCAGCGCCGCAAATACCATTATCGCTGCGCCGAATCCTGCGGAAACTCCCGCTGCGTAAAATCCCGCGGTACAAGCTCCGCCGATAAGTCCCGCAAACGCAATACCGCGGTTTGCGCCCGCCGAAAGCAATGCAATAGCCAGAATCAGCCTGCCCGGATTTACAAACGGGTAATCGAGCATACCCACCGACATAGCGCCCATAAAGCACAATATCACTGCCAGCGTACAATCCGAGCCGCGCGAAAGCTCAAAGCCCTTGACCGAAATATTCTCGATAAACAGGCACAGGCACACCGCAAACACGCCCGCTCCCAGCGACGCAATTATTACCCCCAGCAGCTCGGACGGCGTCACTGCCGAAGCAATCCGCGAAAAGAACACAGCCATTATCGCAATCAGGCATTTTACAACGCAGCGAAGCCGTATATTCTTCACATCGGGAATCAGCCTGCCCGCTAATACTATCGCCGCAGCCGAGGCTCCCACAATTCCGTCGGGAATCCCATGCAGCACCGCCCCGATAAGCGTACCCGCAAGCGCCGCAAGCGAGTTTGCACCCGAAAGTCCCGCGGCAAGCGCCGCCCCGCACGGCGCAGCCCCCTGCTGCGGTGACGAAAGCTCCAGCAAAAACGCCGCTCCCGCCCAGCACAATCGCTGTGCAACAGCCGACGACAGCTTTAGATTAAGTCGCGGCTTACGCTTTGGCGCAGCCATTTGTTTTACATCCATTTTTATCTTCCTTTCATATATATTTTCCCCGCGGCTTGTTCCGCAAATGATATTTTACCATAAAAAGGAAGATAATGCTGTCATAAATCACCGTACTATTCTGTAAGTTGGTGACGGGTTCGAAAAAATCGCGGTAAAATACAGAAAAAATGAAAAAAGTTTTGACAAATCAGCGCTTTTGTGTTAAAATAAGAAAAAGTGTGTTTCCATAAGCGCGAAGCACAAGGAAAGGAAGAATAATTATGGTAGAATTTGACGCAGCGCTCCGTTATATTGACATGGGTAACTATGACAAGGCAATCGAGCATCTTAAGCTTGCAATTGATAAGGCGGCAGAAACCGACGAAGCCGAATCCATTAAGTACCGCTGTGTATTGGGTGAGCTTTATGCAAATCTGGAAATGACAGAGGAAGCAAAGTCCGAGTTCAACAGAGTAGTGGTATTCACCAACGAAAATACGATTCTTGCACAGCAGCGACACATTGCGCAGACCTTTTTAAGAGCGTATGAAGCAGCCGAACAAATGCCCGCAGACGAATTGACTCCCGCAAAGCGCCCGGGTGATGTGCCGCTTGTTCCAAAGCCCGTACAGGACAAGGGCTTTATTGCCAAGCAGATGAGCAAAAGACGCAAGTAATGGGCTCTGCCCGACCATGCGACAACGGAAAGGCGGAAAAATATGAACAGGCGTGACAAAATCAACTACTATCTCGATATCTCCGAAACGGTTTCGGAGCGCGGAACCTGCCTGCGGCGCAATTTCGGCGCGATAATAGTACAGAATGACGAAATTATCGCAACGGGCTACAACGGCGCTCCCAGAGGCAGGGTAAACTGCTCTGACCACGGCGAGTGTATGCGTGAAAAGCTGAATGTTCCCAAGGGGCAGCGCTATGAGCTTTGCCGCTCGGTTCACGCAGAGGCAAACTGCATAATCAGCGCGCCGCGCGCCAAGATGATTGGTTCTTCGCTGTATCTGTGCTGCCACGACGCAAAAACCGGCGAGCTGTACGGCGACGTTGAGCCCTGCTCTATGTGCAAGCGGCTGATTATCAATGCGGGAATAGACAAGGTATATATTCGCACCTCCGCCGACGAATTTAAGGTTATGGATGTTCAGGGCTGGATTGAAAACGATGAAAGCCTTTCGGGCACAGAGGGCTACTGATAAATGCAGCTTACTAATATAGGTACAATCAAGGAGCTTTTCGAGCGGCACGGATTTTCGTTCACAAAATCTCTCGGTCAGAACTTTCTGATAAATCCCACCGTCTGCCCCAGAATCGCCGAGATGGGTGGCTGTAACAGCGAGGTCATGGCGGTGGAAATCGGCACGGGCGTGGGTGTGCTTACGCGCGAGCTTTCGCGCAGATGCGCAAGGGTGGTTGCAATAGAAATCGACGAGGGTCTTAAGCCGATTCTGGAAGAAACGCTTGCGGACTGCCCGAATACCGAGGTAGTGTTCGCCGACGTAATGGAAACCGACCTTCGCGCACTGATTGAAGAAAAATCCGAGGGCAGGGAAGTGGTACTGTGCGCAAATCTGCCGTACTACATTACCTCGCCCGTTATAATGCGGGTGCTGGAGGAACGTCTGCCGATAAAATCGCTTACGGTTATGGTGCAGAAAGAAGCCGCGGACAGAATCTGCGCAAAGCCCGGCACGCGTGATTGCAGCGCGATATCCTGCGCGGTGTCATATTACAGCGAGCCGAAGCTGCTGTTTCGTGTGAACAGGGGCAGCTTTATGCCCTCGCCGAATGTTGACAGCGCGGTTATCCGCCTTGATATCAAGCAGGAATCGGGTCTTGAGGTTACGGATGAAAAGCTGTTTTTCCGCATTGTACGCTCGGCGTTTTCGCAGCGCAGAAAGCAGATGATAAATCCGCTGGCGGGCGAGCTTGGAATAGCAAAAGCAGAGCTTGCCGATATCTTTACCGCCTGCGGTATCAAGCCTACTGCCCGCGCAGAGGAGCTTACACTGGAAAACTATGCGGCGCTTTGCCGCGCAGTGAAAGGAAATCAAAATCAATGAACGAGGCAAAAAAGCCGCTGTTTTCCGTGCGTGAAATGGCGCTTATCGGAATAATGGCGGCGATAATATGTGTTGCGGCGCCGTTTTCCATACCAACGCCAACGGGCATACCGATTTCTCCGGCAACCTTTACCGTTTATCTTTCGGGATTGCTTCTGGGCAGGCGCGACGGAACGCTTGCGGTAGTTCTGTATGTGCTTATCGGTATGATTGGTCTGCCGGTATTCTCGGGGTTCTCGGGCGGATTTGCAAAGCTGTTCGGCGTTACGGGCGGCTATATTATCGGGTACATACCCTGTGCGCTGATTTGCGGCGTGTTCTCCGACCTGTTTACAGAAAAAAGCCGATTCTGGGCGTATCCTGTCGGCATAATTCTCGGAACGCTTGCGTGTTATGCGTTCGGTACGGCGTGGTTTGTTATTTTTACAAAAAGCGAGCTGCTGTCGGCAATAGCGCTGTGCGTACTGCCGTATCTGCCGGGCGACGCGCTGAAAATCGTCGCTGCCTGCGCAATTGCGCTGCCGCTTAAAAGCAGACTGCGCAGGCTTTTTGAGACAAAGAAGAAATCCGTATAGTAATAAGAGGCGCTGTTTTTTCGGCGCTTTTTAATTTGCAGTCTGCCGATTTTGTTACTATTTTGTAAGGTATATATTACTTGACAATTCCGCGTTAATAAAGTATAATACTGTTATATGTAAAAAGGCTGTCTTACAGATAAAAGAAAGGGACAGGATATGAAAGTACTGCTGTATTCCGAGGGACTTAATCTGATAAAGGTGTCGGGGCTGGGGCGCGCTATTCTGCATCAGCAGAGAGCGCTTGCCTGCGTTGGCACAGAGTTTACCACCAACCCCAAGGAAAAGGATTTCGATACCGTACATATAAACACACTCGGGCTGAAATCCAAAATACTTGCCAAAAGAATGCACAAGGCGGGCAAGAGGGTTGTTTACCATGCGCACTCAACAGAGGAAGATTTCCGAAACTCATTTATTGGCTCAAATCTGATTTCAAAGCTGTTCAAGAAGTGGATAATCTCCTGCTACAACAGCGGCGATGTTATAATCACGCCGACGAATTACTCCAAAAGGCTGATTGAGGGCTACGGAGTAAAGCGCCCCGTTTTCGCTATCTCCAACGGAATTGACCTTGATTTCTATCAGCCGCACGAAAACGACCGCAGAGAGTTCCGCGAGCGTTTCGGCTACACCGAGGATGACAAGGTTGTGATGTCCGTTGGGCTGTTTTTCGAGCGGAAGGGTATACTGGATTTTGTGGAGCTTGCAAAGGCAATGCCCGACTATAAGTTTATCTGGTTCGGTCAGACCGCGCTGATTTCAGTTCCCGCCAAGGTCAGAAGGGCGGTTAAGACGCAGCTGCCTAACCTGATTTTTGCAGGCTACGTTCAGCCGGATATGCTAAAAAAAGCATACGTTGGCTCGGATGTCTACATTTTCCCCACCCATGAGGAAACCGAGGGAATCGTTCTGCTGGAAGCGCTTGCGGCTCATGCAAACGTTATTGTGCGCGATATCCCGGTGTTTGACTGGCTTAAAAAGGACAAGGACTGCTACATGGCTTCGGACAACGCCGAATTTGAGCGGATAATCCGCGGTATTACCGAGGGCACTCTGCCCGACCTGCGCGACGCGGGCTACGAGGCTGTTAAGGACAAAAATCTTGCCGCCGTAGGCGAAAAGCTGATGGAGGCTTATACCTACAAGGTGTAAGCGGTATGAAAGGGAAGTGCTATGAATCCTTTTGTACCGGTTGAATTGATATTTGCTCTTGCATCAGTGTTCGCGGGGCTGGCAATGGCTTTTTTAAGCGGAAAAGGCGCTTCTCTGTTTGTTGGTCACAACACTCTGCACGAACCCGCTTTCAGCGGAAAAAAAGCTGTGCAAAGCGCTGGGAGTGTGCCTTTGTCTTGTTGCGGTGTTTCTGCTGATTACGGCGTTGATTTGGAACAGCTGCCCCGAATGGTATATCTACGTTTTTTGGACGGTTATCGGCGGGAGTATTCTGGCTTGCGCTGTTATCTGCAATTTGAATCTTATTGTCAAAAAGCGGTGCTAATCGGATTATGAATAAATTACAGAATGAAAAAACCGAATAATTGTAGGGGCGACCATTGGTCGCCCAATCGGAAAAATGGTCGCCCCTGCACAAACAAAAAATCCGCCCCGAAAGGAGCGGATAATTTTATGCGGAAATATCAGAAATCTATATCGTGTACATCGGAATTGGCAAGCTGAATGTCCTTTTTGGGAGTACGCTTGAGCGGTGAATATACAAACTTCTTGCAGGAGTCGTAGGTCTTCATCATACCGTATTTGGAACACATAATCTTGTCACCCTCGCAGGCTGTGCCAAGCTCGCAGTACTTGCAGGAGGGCTTGATGTTATTTCCGAAAAGCTTTTTCTTTGCCATGATAATACCTCCATATCAGAATATAACAGCAGATTTGCGATGGATTCTGCCCTTTATATAAGTATATCACATCACAAAAAAAATGTCTACTGTCTGGTGAAAGATTACATGAATAAATTTGCGGCGGCTTTTTGTATATTTTCACCAAATCATATTTTTTAAGCCGTATTGACACAGCGGCAATTTCGGTGTATTATTATAGTAGGTTATTGTGTATAATTTCTTTTTGGGAGGTAAAAAATGTCTGAAGCTGTATTCAATCCCTTTGACGACGCGGAGGAAATCGCCAAGAAATCAATGGTGCTTTTCTTTCTGATAGACTGCTCGGGCAGTATGAGCGGCAGCAAAATAGGTACGGTCAATTCCATTATGGAGGAGCTTATACCCGAGCTTTCGGGTCTGGGCGGCGCTGACGCAGATATCAAGCTTGCTGTAATGCGCTTCGGCACGGACAGCGAGTGGATGTACGACGCACCCGTATCGGTTGAGGCTTTTGAGTGGAAGCCGCTGGAAGCCGACGGAGTTACAGACCTTGGCAGCGCGTTTACAAGGCTTGCCTCAAAGCTGTCGCGCAAGGAATTTATGAGCTCGCCCTCGCTTTCGTTTGCGCCGGTAATGATTCTGATGTCCGACGGATACCCCACCGACAACTTTGAAAAAGGACTTGCCGAGCTTTCGCACAACAAGTGGTATGAATCCGGCATAAAAATTGCCGTTGCAATCGGCGAGGACGCCGATACCGAAATTCTTGCAAGATTTACCGGCGACAGCGACGCGGTTGTTACCGCATACAACGGCGAGGCTCTTGCGAAGCTCGTAAAATTCGTTGCGGTTACATCCTCGCAAATCGGCAGCCAGAGTGTTGCGCTTGCCGAAAACGGCGAAGAGCCAAAAACCAAGCAGCAGGCAGCCGCAGAGCAGATTCGCGAATTTGCCGACAGCGCAGAAATCAGCGCTGATATTGAGGCGGGCTGGTAATGCCGTTCAGCGGATTTGCGGTTTCTGTCAGAGGTGCATCGCATGAAAAAAGCGGCGCTCCCTGTCAGGACAGCGCAAGAGTATATCTTGACAAGGATTTTGCGATTGCCGCCGTCGCCGACGGACACGGCAGCGAGCGGCATTTCAGAAGCGAGTGCGGCAGCGAAATGGCAACGCGCGTCGGGATTCGTTCGATTATTGATTTCCGCGAGCGCAACGGCAGTCTTGCAGATGTCCTGCGCGAAAATCCCGAAAATGCAGCGCGGCGGATTGCGGCAAACATAATCTACTGCTGGAATCACGAAACAGCCGCGCATCTTAAATTTCTGCCGCTTACCGCCGCGGAAAAGTCTGTATTCGATAAACACGGCGGGCTGAAAACCGAGACCATTTACGGCTCAACGCTGATTATTGCATATCTTGAGCGCAATTTCTGCTTTGGTCTGCAAATCGGCGACGGCAGCCTTACCATGAATGCGCGCGGAATCACCGCCATGCCCGTACCCGCCGATGACCGCCTTGTAGGTAATCGCACAACTTCCCTGTGCGACAGCGACGCAATCGGCGGATTCAGACACTTTGTATATAACGGTCAGGCTGACGGTATTGCGCTGTCAAGCGACGGTCTGATAAATTCATTTTTAAGCATTGACGATTTTATTAGCTTCAGCGGAAGATACACCTCATACAACGGCAGCGCCGCAGACCTTGCCGAGCATCTGCGCAAACGCTCCGAAACAGGAAGCAGCGACGATATTTCGTTTGCGGCTGTGTCGTTCGCTGAGAAAGAGTAATTATGTTAGGAACAATAGTTAATACAGCCACCATTCTGTGCGGCTCTGTAATAGGCGGGCTTCTGCGCAAGGGCATAAAGGACAAGTACCGCGACGCACTGTACAACGCCATGGGGCTTGCCGCTGTGGGAATTGGTCTGAATGCAGTCTGTACCAATATGCCCAAAAGCGAATACCCTGTGCTGTTTATCGTAAGTCTGGCGCTGGGCTCGCTGCTGGGTACAATTCTGAACCTTGACGAGCGATTCAACGGCATTGTAAACAAATTCTCAAAATCAAACCTCGGGCAGGGGCTTTCTACGGGAATACTGATGTTCTGTATCGGTACGCTGTCAATTCTGGGACCGATACACTCTGCGCTTAACGGCGACAATACATACCTGTTCACCAACGCTACGCTGGATTTTGTCACGTCCATGGCGCTTGCCTCTACCTACGGCTTTGGCATTGCAATCGCTGCGGCTGTACTGTTTTTGTGGCAGGGAGCAATTTACCTGTTTGCAGCATGGCTTGCGCCTGTACTTACGGGCGGGCTGATGACAGAATTATCACTTGTGGGCGGTTTTCTTATCGCCGCCTCGGGAATATCAATTCTTAAAATCAAGGAAATGAAAACCCTGAATATGCTGCCCGCGCTGCTGGTGCCGCCGCTGTGGTTTGTTATCAAATCGCTGTTTGGATTCTGATATCTCATAAATTTTACCTTCTGTGCATATAATCGTTTGAAGATAATTATGCACAGGAGGTTTTTTTATGGAAGATATGAAGAAGCTGGTAGAAAGGTACAAGCAGGAGCTTATGGAGTACAGCCGCATATCGCACCCTGTCCCCGATAAGCTGGAATTCCCCGAGATGATAGACGAGCCCGAAAGCGCTCCCGAGCAGAATATTTCGCCTGAAGAATTGCCGCCCGAGCAGCCCGCAGATGATATCCTGCCCGAGCAGCCCGCAGATGATATCCTGCCCGAGCAAACCGGCGGTGATATTCAGCGCGAGGCTGAACCGACCGTACTGCCCGAGCGCCGCCCGCAGATAATCGGGTATGTGGAGGAAAACCACGCCGATATCCCCATGGATGCGTTTAAGGATTTGCTGGGTGAATCCGACCTTGCGCAAGAGCTTGAGGATTATCAGGGCTACAATGCCTCCACCACGCCCGAAATTGCCGAGCAGCTGACCGAACAGCCCGAAAGCGGAATCTACCCCGACGAGCAGCTTGCCAAGCGCGAGTTTGAAAGCGACGAGGAACTGGGCGACAGCGCGGAAAACGAAACCGAGCCGCCCTACAAATCCCGCGAGGATGTACAGAGGCTGGAGCAGACAACTACCCCGCGCGAGGCTGCGCCCGAGCGTGAATACAGCTCCTATCGGCAGTTTGTGGATGAAACCCCGCGCCGAGGAACGCTGCAATTTGCGGTTACAACCGCGCGGCAGGCTCTTCCGATTGAAGGGGCGCGCTGCGAGGTTTCAAAGGTAATCGGCGGGGAAAAGCACATTTTTTACACCCTTATCACCGACCGCAGCGGTCAGACCGAAACCGTATCTCTGCCCGCATTGCCAAGCTCGCTTTCGCAGACGCCCGAGAATAATTATCAGCCGTATGTTCTGTACGACGCAAAAGTAACCAAGCCGGGCTTTAATGAGGTGATAATCAGGAACCTGCCCATATTTGAGGGAATCAAATCTGTTCAGCGGGTAAACCTTGTGCCGTATTCGCAGATTGATGTTCCGCAGAATGAGGAAATTTCCGAGGGCGAGCCCGACCTGACGGAGGTGCGAGATGCCTGAGCTTATCACGCCTGTAATCCCCGAAACTATCACCGTACATCTCGGACCGCCCGATTCACCCGCCGACAATGTTACGCTGAGCTTTCCCGATTACATCAAAAATGTTGCCTCCAGCGAGATTTACCCCACATGGCCAGAGGCTGCTCTGCGGGCAAATATCTACGCGCAGATTACGTTTGCGCTCAACCGCGTTTTTACCGAGTGGTACAGAAGCCGCGGCTATGATTTTGACATCACAAGCTCCACGCAGTATGACCAGGCGTTTGTTTACGGGCGCGAGGTGTTCAGCAATATCAGCGATATTGTTGACGAGATTTTCAATAACTACGTTGTGCGTCAGGGCAGCGTTGAGCCGCTTTTTACGCAATTCTGCAACGGAACAACCGTAACCTGCCCGGGGCTTTCGCAGTGGGGTACGGTGACGCTTGCAAACCGCGGCTTTTCACCGTATGAGATTCTGCAGTATTACTACGGTGACGATATCAATATCGTGCGCAACGCTCCGATTGAGCCGTATATCAGCTCATACCCCGGCACGCCATTCGGTCCGGGGTCGGTTTCAAACGACGTGCGTACAATTCAGGTGGAGCTCAACCGTATAGGCGACAACTACCCCGCAATTCCAAAAATCATGCCTGCCGACGGCGTGTACGGAACATCTACCGCCGAAGCCGTGCGTGTGTTTCAGGGAGTTTTCGGGCTGCCGCAGACGGGCATTGTAAACAAAGCGACATGGTACAGAATCAAATACATCTTCAACGCCGTAAAGGGGCTTGCGGAGCTTTCGTCAGAGGGCTTGCGGCCCTCGGAGGTAGAGCAGCTTCTGCCGCAGACGCTTAAGCGTGGCAGCTACGGCACTGGCGTTAACACCCTGCAATATTACCTCAACGTAATCTCTTACTTCAACCCCGAGATTCCCACCGTGCGCCGCAGCAGCGTGTTTGATTCAGAAACGGAAGCGCAGGTGCAGGCGTTTGAGCGCTTCTACGGGCTCACTCCCGACGGCGTGGTCGATACCCGTACATGGAATCTTATTCAGCAGGTTTACAACGACATCCTTGCCAATCTGCCCGAGAATTACGAGGCGGGCGCGGCGGCGCTTTACCCCGGCTATTTCCTCACAGAGGGCATGGATAACTCCGATGTGCGGCAGCTTCAGCAGTACCTCAATGTTATCGGGCAGAATATCCGGGATATTCCCGTTGTACCCGTAACGGGCTATTTCGGCTCGCAGACCAGAAACGCGGTTGAGATTTTCCAAAGCCTGTACGGTATCCCGGTTACGGGCTATGTGGGCGCGCCAACGTGGGACGCTATCGCGCGGGAATACAACTATATCAAATTCGGAACGCCGTACACAGGCTGAAACAGCAATCCCCCGTACCTTTGCGATACGGGGGATATGTTTGTGATGTATAAAGCGTTGTTTAGGATACGCTGATAAAATCAAATTCGGCACGTTCAAGTACGCTATTTCATGTGTCTGAATTTGATACGCTACGCTTTAATCAGCGTGTCCCTAATTAAAGCTCAATCTTGCCGTACAGACCTGCGGACTTTTCAGCCTCGATTGTTTCCTTGGAAAACTCTCCTGCGTCTGCGGATTCATCCGGCTCGTACTGTCTGCGCTTGTATTCGCGCTCAAAGCTTGTAGAGAAGCCGCTGGACTGTCTGTAGCTTCTTGCGGGCGCGTGACCTCTGTCGCCTCTGTCGCGGCGGCCTCTGCGACCCTCAAACTTGGGCTTGTCAGCGTAAATTACAACCTTTCTGTAAGGCTCAACACCGACAGAGTGGCTGGAAACGCCCTCAATCTCTGCCACGCAGCTGTGAATAATGCGGCGCTCATACGGATTCATAGGCTCAAGCGAAATCTTTCTGCCCTGCTTGATTACCTTTGCAGAGGTTCTCTTTGCCAGAGCCTCAAGAGTTTCACGGCGCTTGTCGCGGTAGCCGTTGCAGTCAACGGAAATTCTGCAGAAGCTCTCCTCTGTGCGGTTGCTTGCAAGAATGGTGAGATACTGCAGGCTGTCAAGAGTTTCGCCGCGTCTGCCGATTACAACGCCCAGCTTTTCGCCCGAAATATCCAGCACAACATTGCCGTCCTTCTTGATAGGTGTGATTTCAAAGCCCTCAAGTCCCAGAGCGTGAAGAACATCTGTAAGGTACTGCTTTGCAGCCTGTACCTTTGCGCTGGAATTTACATCGAAATCCTCGGGAAGCTCGCCTGCCTCATTGCTATCTTCTGCCTCGGCAGTAGCCTGCTCCTGCGCAGCTTCTTCCTCATCCTCGGGCTCGTCAGCGTAGATACGCTCTGCGGGTGCGGCGGGAGCTTCATAAATTGCATTAACCTTTGCTTCGCCCTTAAGTCCGCCGAA
This sequence comes from Oscillospiraceae bacterium, assembly GCA_051882575.1. GTDB lineage: Bacteria > Bacillota > Clostridia > Oscillospirales > Ruminococcaceae > CAG-115. The sequence goes on along the minus strand of JBJESB010000045.1, from coordinate 1,678 downwards.
AAGTGTTTTGCGGGGCTGCTCTAAAATTTCAAAGTCGATTTCTTCAGCGGCAACGCCAAATTCCTGTGCCGCAAGAGCTTTAGCCTCGTCAATGGTCTTGGCTGTAAAAATTTTCTCCATTGTTTAACCCCTTCTTTATATTTCACGGTGACCACTTCACCGTTTTTATCAGTCGTCGTCTTCCTCGTGATACTCCTCGCCGTATTTCAGCGCGTCAGCCTTGCGTGCCGCCGCCAGCTTTCTGCGATTGATTTCCTTCTGCGAGAGCTTCTCGCCGTCTATCTCAACAATAGTATCGTCAGAATCTGTATCTCTCACACGGCGCGCCTCAACCTCGACACGCTTGCTGCGCTCTTTCAGCTCTGCCTCTGCCTGTGCGCGGAGCTTTTCGGGGCTGTACAGCTTGTTGAGCACAATTGACTGCGCAATACCGAACACATACGAAATGCCCCAGTAGAAGCCTGCTCCCGCAGGAACCGTGAACGAGAATATCAGCGAGAACACCGGCATGATATACATCATCAGCTTCATAGAGCCGCCCATCTGCGCCGCCTCGGGATTGTTCTGCGCCATCTGTCTGTTTGAGATGATAGTCTGCAAAACCGCCATAAGGAATGCAAAGATAGGAATAAGAATAAGCGGGAATCCCAGATTATCCCACGGAACCTGTCCGAGCGGGATTCCGAGGAAGTTAAGATTTTTGTACAGCTCGGAGAAATCCTCGGAGTAGGTGCCAACCTCTGTATACGCCAGCTTGTTGTTGTCCGTACCGTAGCACTCAAACGCGTACAGCTCACGCTGCAAAGAGCTTGTCTGCTGGAACTCTATCTTGTCCGTAGCGGTAACGCGGTAGATGCCGAAGTGAGTCTGCGCTGTGTTGAGAATCTCGCGCATTTTGTCGCAGAAGCTGTGATTTGCGGCGTATTCCTTGCGCTGCGCCTCATCCTCAATAGCGTTCATCTCGGCGTTTTCCTCGTCGGTCATACGGTACAAGTCGGTATCGCCGATAAGAGCGCGCTTGTTGTCAGCGTTGTATTCCTTAAGCATAGCGTCGCGGAAAACAGCCTTAACTATCCTCTTGGATTCAACCGTAACCTCGCTCCACACCGACATATCCTTTGCGGCTTCACCCTCGGAAATGCAGTTTTCGTTGTAGTACTCAAGAATACGCTGCGCGTCAAGCACAACGCCGTCGCGAGCCTTGAGCTCATCCTCTTTCATGCCTGAGGTATCTGCGTTTACCTGCGCTGTGATTGCCGCTGCAACACTAACGTTGTAGCTGTCCTCGATAATAGCCTGAATATTCTGCGTCGGCACATGAAGAATGTGGGTCATTGGCTTGTAAACAACGTCAATGACGCCGAACAGAATAAGGAATGATAACAGCAGCGAGCCGCAGCCGCCCATGGGATTGTAGCCCTGCTCCTGAAGCTTTGCGAGCTCTTCCTGCTGCTTCTGCTGATTCTTTGCGTACTTCTGCTGAATCTCGCGTACCTTCGGCGCGAAGATAGCAGACTTTGCGGTGTTCTTCTGCTGCTTGATTGCAAGAGGCAGCATGGCAAGCTTTACGACCAGCGTAAACAGAAGAATAGCCACGCCGACGTTGCTGCAAACAAATTCATAGAAGAAATAAAGTATCCAGCCCAGCGGAGTACCTATCAGATTATAAAGGAATTCT
>JBJESB010000044.1:0-17112 GCA_051882575.1 Oscillospiraceae bacterium | reverse complement strand
TGCCATTGCCGTGTTGTACTCCTCCTCGTTGGGAGCCTTGCCGTGCCAGCCCACCTGATTCTCCATGTAGGAAACGCCCTTGCCCTTTGTGGTGCGAAGAATAATCACCGTGGGCTTGCCGAATACTGTTTCAGCCTCGTTGAACGCCTTTTCAAGCTCGTCGAAATCATGGCCGTTGATTGTGATAACGTGCCAGCCGAATGCAGCGAACTTTTCGTCAATGGGGTACGGGGACATAACATCCGAAATCTTGCCGTCAATCTGAAGTCCGTTGTTGTCAACCACCGCAGTAAGATTGTCGAGCTTGTAGTGCGCTGCGAACATTGCAGCCTCCCATACCTGACCCTCTTCAATCTCACCGTCGCCGAGAACAGCGTATACTCTGTACGGAGCAGCGGCAAGCTTGCCCGAAAGCGCCATACCGCAAGCCGCAGAAACGCCCTGACCCAGCGAGCCTGTGCTCATATCAACACCGGGAACCTTGCCGCGAACAGGATGACCCTGAAGTCTTGAATCAATTTTGCGGAGAGTTTTAAGCTCCTCAACGGGGAAGAAGCCTCTGTGCGCCAGAACGGAATACAGCGCGGGTGCTGTGTGACCCTTGGAAAGAACAAGTCTGTCACGCTCTGCCCAATCCGGCTCTGCGGGATTTACATTCATGCGGTGCATATACAGATATGTCAGCGTATCTGCTATTGAAAGCGACCCGCCCGGGTGACCTGCCTTGGCGTTGTATACGCCCTCGATAACACCCATTCTCACCTTGGTTGCAGCAATTTCAAGCTGCTTTTTCAGTTGATTGTCCATTTAGACCTCCTGTGGTATTATGAGCTTTCGCTCGTTTATCTGTTTCTATAAAGCGGTTTCCCGCTGAATATACTATTTTTTCAATGCCCCATAATGCTGTCGCGAAACGGCACTTTGCCGTAGACCTCCACCACATAACAGCAGTCGCTCTCATACGGCAGGTCAAGCTCCCTGCTCCAGCGGTCGTATTTTTCTTCGGGGACTTTCTCAAACAGCGGCGTTATATAGTAGCTGTCGCCGTTTGTCCGGTATTCAAGCTCGTTTATATCATTCGCCCTGACAAGCACCGTTGAGCGAACCTCGGTGTGATTGCCCGTGCCCGAGGTGTTCCCCACAAATGTTACATTGTCCAGAACCTCGATAGACGCGCAGTTGCCGTAGCCGTTTATTACGTCCTGCGTGTGGAGAACTCCGCTGATGTTGTTCACCAAAGCACAGATAATCTCCCACACAATATACAGCGCAGCAAGCGCAAACGGCAGGCTGATTATTACTATGCCCGTGATTTTAAGCGCCTTTACAGCCTTGCTCATAGCCTGCAACCTTTCGATGTCAGTTCTGCTCGGTGTCCTTTTCAATTACCACATAGCATTCGGTTCCCCAACTGGTTTCATCTCCACCACCGGCAGCAACCATATTTACCAAACGCCAGCCTTCTTCAAACAAAGCATTCAACCTTTTAAGGTCTTCATTATTGTAAATAACTACCATTTTCTGCATAGCTTTACATCCTTTCGATATAGTCGATAATCTCCGCTATCGCGCCGCTGTTGTTGTCGCACACCACGATATCGGCGACCGCCTTTACCTCGGGCTGCGCAGAAGCCACTGCCGCGCCCAAATCCGCCTCGCGAATCATTGCGGAATCGTTCATAAAATCGCCCGCCGCAGCCGTGAATCTGTCCTCGGCATTAAGCAGCCGTATAAGCTCGCGAAAGCCCGCGGATTTATCAATACCTTTCGGCAGGCACTCGTAAAACATCGGCGCGGAGCGCACCCACTGTGCTCCCGTCATATCGCTGCTTTGAATAAACTCCACTACCTCGTCCATTCTCTCGGGCGGGTACGCAAGCAGCACCTTAAGCCAGCCGTCGCGCGGCAGCTCGTCAAGCGGCGTTAAATCGGGGACTACGCCCTCCAAATCCAGATGCCACTGCTCCGTTTCGTTCAAAAACGGCACAAACACCGTCTGCTCATGCAGAACCTCAATTCCAATATCGGGAAACCGCGCTGTTATGCACTTTATATAATCCCTTGCGTGTGCGCCAATCTCACTGCGCCACAGGAATTTATCCTTGCTGAAATCAAATACCGCCGCACCGTTGAATATCACCGCGGGGACATCCAGCCCCAGCTTTTCGGCAACAGAACGCGCCATTGAATAGCCTCTGCCCGTCGCCATTGTGAATATTCCGCCGCCCGCCCTGAATCGCTCTATCGCCGCCATATCAACAGGGAGAATCTCCTTGCTGTCGGTCAGCAGAGTGCCGTCAAGGTCGGTCATCAGTATAACCTTGCTGAAATCCATGCTTACCTCATTCAGAGCTTTGCAAGCTCGTCAAGATATTTTGTAAAATACTCGGGCAGCCCGCTGTCAAACTCCATGTACTCGCCCGTCACGGGATGAACAAACCCCAGCTTCCGTGCGTGAAGACACTGCCCGCCAAGCCACTTTGGCTTGCCGCTTCCGTAAACCTCGTCGCCCGCCAGCGCGTGACCGATATACGCCATGTGTACGCGTATCTGATGCGTTCTGCCCGTTTCCAGCCGCAGCCGCAGATGTGTGTACCCCGCAAAGCGCTCCAGCACGAAATAATGCGTTACCGCCTCGCGTGAATTTTCGGTCGTTACGCACATCCTCTTGCGGTCGGTTTTGTGCCTGCCAATGGGCGCGTTCACTGTGCCGTCCTCTTTTACCGCGCCCACGGCAACCGCCTCATATTCGCGCAGAAAGCTGTGCGCCTTTATCTGCTCGGAAAGCCCCAGATGCGCCGCGTCATTTTTCGCGACCATCAGCAGACCGCTTGTGTCCTTGTCTATTCGGTGAACAATCCCCGGGCGAATCTCGCCGTTGATTCCCGAAAGACTGCTGCCGCAATGATACATCAGCGCGTTTACCAGTGTTCCCGAATAATGCCCCGCCGCAGGATGAACCACCATGCCCTTGGGCTTGTTCACAACCAGAAGGTCGCTGTCCTCGTACACTATCTCCAGCGGGATGTTCTCGGGCAGAATATCGCACGGCTGCGGCTCGGGCAGCGTTATCGCAACCACCGCGCCGACTTCGGGTACGGTCTTTTTCTGCGCGGGCGCACCGTTTACAGTCACCATGCCCTGCTCAATCAGCTTTGCCGCCGCCGAGCGCGAAAGCTCCGTCTGCTCTGCAATCAGCTTATCAAGCCTTGCGCCGCCCTGCGCTGAAAATTCTATCGTTTCAGATGTTTCCATCGTCCGTGTCCTTTGTTTGCTCCGCTTCTTCCGTCGCAGCCTGCTCCGACTGTTCCACGCAAGCGCTGTGCTTTGCGCGGTATTCCTTTATCTCGTCAATAATCAGCGTCAGCAGCATAAGCGCCGCGCCGCACACCGCGCAGATATCCGCAACGTTGAATATCGCAAAGTTGATTATCCTAAGGTCGATAAAATCAACCACAAGACCGCCGTTGAAGATTCTGTCGATAAGGTTTCCGATACCGCCGCCAATCATCAGCGAAGCCGCAAGAATATACGGTGTGCGCTTGATTTTCTTAAGCAGCAGCGCCGCCAGAAGTCCCGCAATAAATATCGAGGTAACAACAATAAGCATTGTCGTCTGCCCCTCAAATTTGCTGAATGCCGCGCCGTCGTTGAGATAGTACGAAAGGTTTATAATCTCAACGCCGCCGATTTTAAGCACCGGCACAGACTCGTGAAGCGCCATATTTGAAACAACGAGATATTTTGTCAATTGGTCAAGACCTACGGCAGCCGCGGCTATCAATAGTCCGATATAAACCATATATCTCCTTCCGAAAAATCGGGAGAGGGCTATACCCTCCCCCGACATAAGTGCAAATTATCCCAGTCTGATTACTGCCGCGCAGCGTGCGCAAAGATGCGGATACTCGCTGTCGCTGCCCACAGAGGGAGCGTGTGACCAGCAGCGCTCGCACATTTCGCTTTCTGCCTTTGTAACCGTAAGCGAAACGCCTGCGCCCTTGAATTCACCCTCGCCCTCGGTCTTAACGTCAACATACGATACGCCGAATACCTGCGCCAGTTCCTCGGCATTGGTGAGAATTGCGGCGTCGTTGGGCGCGTAGAGCGTGATGTTTGCCTCCAGCGACTTGCCGATTACCTTTGCGGTACGCTTCTCCTCCAGCGCCTTGAGTACGTCGTCGCGAATCTCGTGAAGTCTTGTCCACTTTGCGTCAAACTCTGCGTCAACGGTAACGCCTGTCTTTTCGGGCATATCGTTGAACGCTGCGCCGCGCAGGTCGTCGGTGGACTTGTGAGGCATATACTGCCAGATTTCATCGGCTGTGAATGTGAGAATAGGAGCAACCAGTCTTACCAGCGCATCAAGAATGATGAACATTGTGGTCTGAACAGCCTTTCTCTCCTCGGACTTTTCAGCGGAGCAGTAAAGGGTATCCTTGACAATATCAAGGTAGAAGTTACTCATATCAACAACGCAGAAGCTGTGAATTGCGTGGTATGCAAGGTAGAAATCAAACGCCTCGTAGCTTGCCTTAACCTTCTCGATAACCGCGTCAAGCCTTGCAAGCGCCCACTTGTCGATTTCGCTGATTTTATCAAGCGAAACCATCTCGGTATCGGGATTGAAGCCGTCGCCGTTGCCGAGATTGCCCAGAATGAATCTTGCGGTATTTCTGATTTTTCTGTAAGCCTCGGAGAGCTGCTTGAGCATCTCGGGCGAAACTCTTACATCACTGTGGAAATCCAGCGAAGAAACCCACAGACGCAGCACATCTGCGCCGTACTTGGAGATTACTTCCTCGGGCAGAACAACGTTGCCCTTGGACTTGTGCATAACCTCGCCCTTGCCGTCAACTACCCAGCCGTGCGTGCAGACTGCCTTGTACGGAGCCTTGCCCGTGGTTGCAACGGAGGTCAGCAGCGAGCTCTGGAACCAGCCTCTGTACTGGTCGCAGCCCTCAAGATACAGGTCAGCGGGCCACGAAAGCTCGGGGCGCTCCTGCAGAACGGCAGCGTGAGTACAGCCCGAATCGAACCATACGTCAAAGATATCCATTTCCTTGCGGAATCTGCCACAGCCGCACTCGCACTTAACAGAAGCGGGAATAAACTCGCTTGCGTCCTTTGCGTACCATGCGTCGGAGCTTTCTGCGCGGAACATATCTGCGGTTGCCTTGATAGTCTCGTCGTTTACGATTACCTTGCCGCAGTCCTCGCAGTAAAGAATCGGAATCGGAACACCCCAGCGGCGCTGACGCGAAATGCACCAGTCGCTGCGCATATTAACCATGTTCTTAATGCGCTCCTCGCCCCAGCCGGGAATCCACTCCACGCCCTCGATTGCCTTAATCGTATCAGCCTTGAACATATCAACCGAGCAGAACCACTGGTCTGTTGCGCGGTAGATAATCGGCTTGTGGCAGCGCCAGCAGTGGGGGTACGGGTGAACGATTTTCTGCATTGCAAGCAGTGTGTTGTCGTCCTCCAGACGCTGCGCAATCTGCTTGTTGGCGTCGTCGGTGCTAAGACCTGCAAAATCTCCCGCGTCGGCTGTCTGCATACCGTTCTCGTCAACGGGAACAAGAATCTCAAACAAATCCTTGTACTGCGGCTTCATGCAGACCTCAAAGTCCTCCACACCAAAGCCGGGCGCGGTATGAACGCAGCCCGTGCCGCTTTCAAGCGTTACATGGTCGCCGTTTATTACAATTGACTTTCTGTCAAGGAACGGGTGCGCAGTTTCGATAAGGTCAAGCTCTGCGCCCGTAAAGCTGCCCACGGTAGAGTACTTTGTGACGCCCACAGCGCTCATAACGCCCGCAGCCATCTCGGAAGCCATCAGCAGATACTCGCCGTAATGCTTGCTGGTCTCATCCTCAACCTTTACAAATGTGTACTCGTAATTCGGACCCAGGCAGATAGCAAGGTTGCCGGGCAAGGTCCATGTGGTGGTTGTCCAGATAACGATGTAAGCCTTGCTCAAATCAATTCCCAGACCGTCAAACTTACCCTTGCTGTCGGTAATCGGGAACTTGACATAGATAGAATAGCACGGGTCGTCCTGATACTCGATTTCAGCCTCTGCAAGCGCCGTCTTACAATCGGGGCACCAGCATACAGGCTTGAGTCCCTTGTAGATAAAGCCGCGCTTCATCATCTCGCCGAATACCTCAACCTGCTTTGCCTCAAACTCGGGCTTCAGCGTGAGGTACGGGTCGTCAAAATCGCCCCAGACGCCCAGACGCTTGAACTGCTTCTTCTGGTCGTCAAGGCAGGAAAGCGCAAACTGACGGCAGCTCTTGCGAAGCGTTACAGGGTCAACCGCGCCGCTGTCAACGCCAAGCTGCTTGATAGCCTTAAGCTCAATAGGCAGACCGTGGCAGTCCCAGCCCGGAACATAGTTTGCCTGATAGCCTGTCATGCTCTTGTATTTTACGATAATATCCTTAAGAACCTTGTTAAGCGCAGTACCCATGTGAATATTGCCGTTTGCATAGGGAGGACCGTCGTGCAGCGTATAGCTGGGCTTTCCCTTATTCTTCTCGGAAAGAGCGTAGTAAGCGCGCTCGCTCTCCCAGCGCTCAAGCATCTCGGGCTCTCTCTGGGGAAGATTGCCGCGCATGGGAAATTCGGTCTGCGGCAGATTAAGTGTGTTGTTAAAATCCTCTGACATAATGCTGCTCCTTATTCTTTTTTTCTATATTTTCGCGGGACCTTCGGTGCCGCTTGGCGGGAACATAAACGCCGCTTTATCGTGACTGACGTCTCCGCGCCATATTATTGGTGATTATTTCCCGAAACCGTCGCCCTTGTGCTTCTTTCTTTCGGGGCTGAAAAACGGCGAATTGGGAATATCGTCAGCCGTTCTGCGGTTGGATTCAAGCGGCAGGTCGGGCTGTGCGGGCGGAAGCTCGCTTGTGTACTCTTTTGCGGGCTCTTCTGCGGGGACTGTTACAGTCTTTTCCTCTGCGGGAGCTTCAACGGGAGTCTCGGCAGCCTCTTCCACAGGCTTTTCCTCAACGGGAGCGGGCATTGCAGCCTGCGTTTTGCGCTGTGCCTCGCGCTTTTCGACTTCCTCTGAAGCCGCGCGGACAAAATCGTTCTCGCACTTCTCGGGGAGCTGGTCTATAAACTCAATGTGTGCCTGATATGCCTTGATAAGACGCGCTCTGTAATCCGCAGCCTCCTTGCGGGTTCTCTGAAGAATCGTCTGCTGAATCTCGGTCTGGCGCTGCATCATATCGTGGATTTCAGCCGCCTTTGCGCGCGCTTCCTTTACCAGCTTGTCCGCGCGCTCGTTGGAATCCAGCGTCATGCGCTTTGCGTACTCGTCGGCGTCTGCAATCATCTTCTGCGAGCGCTCCGTAGCCTCTGCAAGCATCTTTGCAACCGCTTCCTCGGTTTCGTGCGTAAGCTGCTCTGCCTGCGCCTTTGAGTCTGCAATTATCTGATTGCCCTGCTTCTGCGCCAGCAGCAGCGCATCCTTCAAGGCATCCTCGTCGTCGCGGTACTCGCGAATCTTGTCCGCAAGAACATCCAGCTTGCGCTCCAGCTCGTTCTTTTCCTTTTGCAGCTGCGCAAACTCGTTGGATATTTCTCTTAAAAACTCGTCAACATCATCGGTCTTGTAACCGTTAAAGGTAGCCTTTTCAAATCTTCTTGAAAGAATCTCCTTTGCGTTCATGGAACACTTCTCCTTTACTCCGATTTATGCGCCACAGGGCAATTCTTCCGCTGACGCTAAATGTACCTGTCTATCTTTATGCTTATTCTCCCCTTGCGCGTCTCGCCGCGGATTTCCGTAAGTCTGAACCTGCCGCTGCCGCGTATGGAGAGTATTGTATTCTCTTTTATGACCGCACTTGTATCCGTACATGGCGAAAAGTCCGCACTTACAAGCCCCGATTTAATGAGCGATGCGGATTTTTCCCTCGATATATTTGCCGCGGCGCTGACTATGCAGTCCAGCCGCAGCGATGAAACCGTGGCAGCTATGGTCTGCGTTTTCTGCTGCGGTATCGGTTGATTTATCCCCCGAGAGCAGCTTACGCCAACCCTGCCAATCTTGTCCACCGCAAGCACCAGCTCCGCTGCCGTTTCGTGGACAAATACAATAGCATAGCACTCCGCAGCGAGGATATCCCCAAGCAAGCCGCGCTTAATCCCAAGAGCCATCAGCGCCCCGAGAATATCGCGGTGCGTAAGGGAATCGCTTTTGCGCCACACGAAGGTAACGGGGACAATCGGGTACAGACCCTGCCTGTCCTCATCTGTCATATCCTCACCGTAGGTCTGCCCGAAAAACGCGCAGAGCTTACGCGAAGCACCCTCGCAGCCGCCGAAAAAGCTGATTTCGCCCTCCGCCGCAGAGTTTGCTATTAACTGCTCACGCTCGTTAAGAAACGCCGAAAAACGCGGCACGCCGCTTTTGCGGCTTATGCGCTCCAAATCGGCAATATGAGCGTGCAGCAGACGTTCGTCGTCGTTAAGCTGTAACGGCACCGAATCAGCTGTTCTTTGTGGCAGCCTTTACAGCGTCGCCGCTGATGCTTACACCGTTGGGTGTGATGAGGTAGGAGCAGGTATCTGCCTTTTCGATTGTGCCGTCAAGCGCAATAACCGCGCCGTAAACGAAATCTACGATTCTTGTTCTTGCGCCGTCCTGCGCGTCCTCAAGGTTAAGGAATACGATATCACCCTGCTTGATGTGTGTGATGACATTCTGAAGCGTTGTGTTGTAGGTTTCAGCCTTAACAATGAATACCTTTGTTGCGTGTGAACCCTGATTCATATTCAGCACCTTTCCCGTTCCCATAGGTCTCTCCTCGAAATCCGAATAACCGTTGTCCTCATACTCAGGCTTTCTCACTGTGGATTCTCTGGTGTACTCGGGCTGATTGTCCATTGCGCCCTCGTCCCTGTCCTCGAAACGTTCGAAATCGCTGTCGCGGCGAAAGCCCAGCTTATCGCTGATAAAAGATTTTACCTCGCCGAAGAACTCCATTGCCATAATAATTTCCTCCCAATTATTTTTTATATTCTCTATATCCGAACAGACCGGAGCCTACACGGATAATTGTGGACCCGTATTTTACCGCTGCCTCGTAATCGCCCGACATCCCCATGGAGAGCGTATCGAAGGCAGACTTGTCCTTATACTCTATATTATGTAACATTTTTTCCCGAATGTCAAGGAAAATTTCCTGCATTTGTGAAAAAAGTTTTTCGTCACACCCCGCAGGCGGAATCGCCATCAGCCCGCGCAGCCTTACATTCGGCAGCCGCGCAATGCTCTCGCACAGCTCGCCGACTGCTTTCGCGTCTGCGCCGCCCTTGGTTTCCTCGCCGCCGATATTCACCTCGGCAAGCACATCCATACAGATTCCGTGCTCGCCCGCGCGCCTGTCAATCTCCTGCGCCAGCTTAAGGCTGTCCACAGAGTGAATCATAGTAACCTTGTCGATTATGTACTTGACCTTGTTGGTCTGAAGCCTGCCGATAAAATGCACCTCTGCGGGCTTGTACTGCTCGTACTTGCCCAGATACTCCTGCACACGGTTTTCGCCCAGCAGGTCAATGCCCATGTCTATCGCGCAGTTTATCCGCTCGGGCGCTACCGTTTTGGTCACAGCCATTATCCTCACCGTATCGGTGCGGTTTGCCGCAGCCATTGCCCTGTCAACGCCCTCGCGTATGCGCCGCAGATTTTCCGCTATATCGTCAGCGCTCGTCTGCGAATTACTCAACGACTTTTCCGTCATACAGTTCCTTACCCTCTACAATAACACGGTCATACAGGCGCAGCCAGCCCTCTTCGCTTGCGGGCTTCTGAGCGCAGATAACATAGTCCTCGCCCCAGTAGGTAACGTCTATCTTCCTGAATCGCATAGTCCTGCCTACCGCAACATATACTCCGCGCTGTCCGTTTTCATCCTCGCGTATAGCGCTCTTGGGAATACGCAGTCCGCCGTAGCTGTCAAACAGCAGCTTGAACTGCCCCACGCGGCTTCCCGCAACGGACGCGTTCATGGCGTCGCAGCCGAAAACATATATCGCCGTACCGTCGCCGTTGCTTGCGATAGAAATTATCTCCGCTTTCAGCACGTCATTGCCCGAGCCGGTGATAAGCTTTACCGTTGAGCCCTCGTAATAGCCGCGCATCTTGCTTTCTTCAAGCACCGCCGCCATTCTCCAGTGATAATCCGCAACCAGCTTGCCTATTGCAGAGCCGCCGCTTGAAATATCCGGCTCGGATATTGCTTTTTTGATTTTCTCGGCGGAAAGACCCTCGATATCCGAATAACCGAAGCTGCCCTCGTACCCGTCAACTCCGCTTACAAAATACCCCGAGCCGTCGGCGTAGATTATCTGCGTTTCGTCGTTTGCGAGAGCCGTAAGCTCGTTTATGCGCTGTTCCAGCGCACTTATGCGCTCGGAATAGCCCGCGCTTTCGCCCTTGGCTATTTCGCGCTTGCACAGAGCCTTCAAAAGCTCGTTCTTTTTTTCCTGCACCCGAGAATAATCCCCTGCCGCAGCTGCCGAGGCAACCGTAAAGTGAGCCTCGTTTATCTCGTTGGTAACGGTTTCAAGCTGCGCAGTATCCGTTCCAATCAGCTTTTCAGCCTCGCGCAGAACGGCAATCTGCTCCTCAAGCTGTTCTATCTCGCGGCGGTATCTGATATCGGATTCGTTCTTGAATCGCCGCGCAATAACCGAGCTTTTTCCAACGCGCGAGCCGTCCTCATGCTCATAGCTGATAACGCCGCTGCCAGCGCTGTAAATCACTGTTTCGTCGCGCAGATACACGCCGTTGAAGGTGATATCCTCCGTAAAGCTGTGAGTAAGCGCCGTTTCGGTTTTGGTCTTGTGCTTGAAAAATCCCGCAACCATTCCTCCAAAGAGGATAATTACCGCCAGTGCGGTCAGGGCAAGAGTTATTCTTGTCCACGTCGATTTCATCAGTTATCGTCGTTTTTGTCGTATGCGTCGAGTATTGATATGGGACGCATGGGCGTTACGGTTGAAATAGCATGCTTGTAAATAAGATTCTGCTTGCCGTCAACGTCAAGGATAACAGTGTAGTTATCGAAGCCCTTTACAATTCCCTTAAACTGGAATCCGTTGGTTATGTATATAATAACCGGAATTCTATCCTTTCTTGCCTGATTAAGAAATACGTCCTGTAAGTTGATGTCCTTTGCTGCCATACTTTACCACCTTTTCTATTTTACTTGTGGAAATTAACCCCAATTATAGAGCTATATATTATCATTATAACACACTTATTCAGAAAAATCTAGGGTTTTTTCACATTTTTTTAAGATTTCTTCAAAATCATCGTCATTTTCGATTATAATTCGGCGCACACGTTCATCCCTTCTGAACCATGTGAGCTGTCTTTTGGCATATCGCCTTGTTTCGCGCTTCAGTTCTTCGACGCATTCCGCAAGCGTTTTCTCGCCGCGGAAATACGGGTAAAGCTCCTTGCAGCCGATTGCCTGCGCAGCCGTGGGGCGGTCGGGGGAATTGAAGCACTGCCGTGCCTCCTGCTCCAGACCCTGCTCCAGCATACGGTCAACGCGGGCGTTTATGCGCTCGTAGAGTCTTTCGCGGTCGGCGTACTCCAGCCCCAGCATAACAAACTCATACGGCGAGGGCTTGAGCCGCGAGCGCCGCTTTGCCTCGCTTATGGTTATTCCCGAAAGCCTGTAAACCTCCAGCGCCCTGATAACGCGGGAGATGTTGTTCTCATGCAGCGTTGCTGCGGTTTCGGGGTCAATCTCACGCAGCTTTTCCAGCAGAACCCCGGCGCCCTGTTCGGCGGCTATGCGGCGCATTTCCTCGCGGAACGGCATATCGCAGCCCGTATCGTCAAACTGAAGATTATCCACAAACGACGAGATATAAAGCCCCGTACCGCCGCAGATTATCGGCAGCTTCCCGCGCGAAAGAATATCCTTTACGCACTTGTCGCACAGCCCGACGTAATCCGCAACGGAAAACGGCTCGTTCGGGTCAAGAAAATTCAGCAGGTGATGCGGCACGCCGCGCATTTCCTCGGGCGTTGCCTTTGCGGAGGCTATATCCATATCGGTATAAATCTGCATGGAATCAGCCGAGATTACCTCGCCGTTATGCCGCAGGGCAAGCTCCACGGCAACCGCGGTTTTTCCCGAAGCCGTAGGTCCGCAGACCACAAGCACTCTGTTGTTCATTGCCGCTCCTTTCAGACAATTCTGCCGAAATATTTCTCAATTTGTTTTCTGGTTATCTGCGTTACAACCGGTCTGCCGTGCGGACAGAAGCGTATGTCGTGATTATTCACTACCTCGTCTGCAAGCGCGGCAAGCTCGCGGATATCGTTGTACTCGTTGCCGCGTATAGAAGCCTTGCAAGCCATTGTGTGCAGGATGTCATCCAGCAGCTCGCCCTCGGCATTTGTGTTTCCGCTGACAAGAATCCGCGCCGCGCTTTCCAGTATTTCTGCGGCGTCTGCGCTGTCCAGCAGCGCGGGCAGGGCGGTCACTCTAGCCTTGCACCCCTCGCACAGCTCCACCAGCAGACCTATCTCCGAAAGCTTGTCGGTGAAATCCCCGACAGCGTTGTATTCCTCGGGGCTTAACAGTACCTCGGCGGGCGGGCTGATATACTGCGCCGCGGAATCCAGCCCGTTTTTCAGCCGCTCAAAATTCACGCGCTCATGCGCCGCGTGCTTGTCGATTATCATCAGCGTATCGTCGGTCTCGCACAGAATATAAGTCCTGAAAATCTCGCCGATAACGCGCACACCGATGTGCTTTTCGGCTTGCGATTCGGGCTGATACGGCGCGCTCTGAACGGGCATGGGAATACGCTCGGGCTTTGCGGGCTCGATAATCTCGGCGGGCTGAACAGGCTCGGCGATTTCGGTAATCTGCGGCTGTGCAGCGGGCGGATTTTCGGGCTGTGCGCGCTTTTCAAACGACCTTTCGGTGATGAACGAATACCCGTTTTCTTCGGGCAGAACAAGCTGCTCGGCAGCGGGCTTTTCAACGTGCGTCTGAAACGGCTTTGTCTGATGCAGCGAGAATTTCTGCGGCTCGGTTTTGCCTGTCGGGTAGACTATCGTTGTGCTTGCCGCAGTGGGTATAGAGACGGTTTCGGATTTCGGCTCGGGCATAGGCTCGGTTTTTTCCTGTGCCTCGGGAGAGGTATTCGGCAGCTTGATTTCGCGGCTTTCGTCGTAGCTCAAAAGGGCGTTTTTCACGCCGAAAAGCACGGCGTCGAACACGGTTTTTTCCTCGGTGAAACGAACCTCGGTTTTGGTGGGATGAATATTAGCGTCGATTTTAGACGGGTCGGTGTTCACGCAAAGCACACATGCGGGGAATTTTCCGACCATGATTGAATTACGAAAGCCCTCCTCAAGAGCTGCGCAGCACAGCGGGCTGCGAACGCTTCTGCCGTTGACAAAAAAATGCTGCATGGTGCGGTTTCCGCGTGAAAACAGCGGCGCAGAGATATACCCCGTCACGCCCGTATCGCGGTAAACGTACTCAACGGGAATCACGCTCGCGGCAAACTGCTTTCCGAACACCGCGTAAATCGCGCTGTAATACTCGCCGTCGCCCGCTGTCAGCAGCGTCTGCTTTCCGTCGCGGATAAATCTGAACGAAATATGCGGGTGCGACAGCGCAAGCTTTTCAATCACCGATGAGCAATAATTGCCCTCGGTGACTTCCTTTTTCAGAAATTTCAGCCGTGCGGGCGTGTTATAGAACAAATCGCGGATTATGATAGTAGTGCCGTCTGCGCAGCCCGTGCGGTCGTACTCGGCAGGCTCGCCGCCCTCGATACGATAGCTGCTGCCGATTGCACTGTCTGCCTGCTTGGTGAAAAGCTCAATGCGCGAAACCGCGCTCACCGAAGCCAGTGCCTCGCCGCGAAAGCCCAGAGTATTTATGCTGTCAAGGTCGTCGGCGGTGTACACCTTGCTGGTTGCATGGCGCATAAAGGCAAGCGGAATATCCTCATGCGAGATTCCGCAGCCGTCGTCGGTTACGCGAATATAGCTTATTCCGCCGTGACGAATTTCAACCGTTATCGTCCGCGCGCCCGCGTCAATCGAATTTTCCGCAAGCTCCTTAATAACAGAAGCCGGGCGCTCTATTACCTCGCCTGCGGCGATAAGCTCAAATACGCTTTTATCAAGCAGATTTATCTTTGGCATTGTTGTACTCTTTCTTTCCCTTTGCTAAAGGGAGCATTTTCGGAATATATCGGCAGGGAACGGCGTCCTGTTGTGAACCTGCGGTGGGTGGTTTGGGCTAGGACTGCTGTCCTATTGTGAACCTGCGGTGGGCGGTTTTGCTAGGACTTGCGTCCTTATACCTGTCTGTTTTTCGCACACTCTTGTGCGGGGAACTGGGGGATGAAACCCTTCGGGGAGGGGGACTGAGAAAATCCAACAAAAGCGGACATTCCCCCTCCCCTACGGTTTTCTCCCCCAGACCCTCTTTTCCCCTCTCCCCACCCCTTTGTCCGCTTTTTTGCTTGCTAAAGCCGAAAGGTTGATGAGTTTTTGTCCGTTTTATTCGACGGTTCTCTAACGGCTCATGGTTTGGTTTTTGCATTACTCTGCACAAAGCCGTTTGTTCCGCAGAGGTTGAAGAAAATTTATTCAAATCTTTGCGGTACAATTCGGCATTGAACAGAGTAGGAGAATATGAGATTGTGAGCCGCGGTAAACGCCTCAAGTCTAACGTGCAAAAATTCATCAGACTTTTGGCTAGAGCAGACAAAAAAGCGAGGAATGGGGGTGGGGAGAGGGGGAAGAGAGTGCAGAGGGAAACGCCGTAGGGGCGGGGGAAATCCTCGCTTTTGTTGGATTTTCTTTTTCCCCCGCCCCGAAGGGGTGTCCCTTTGCTCCCCCCGCACAAGAGTTGTGCAACAAACATACAAGTATAAGAAATCAAGTCTACGACAAAATAGCCAACCGCAGGTTCACAATAGGACAGCAGTCCTAGCTTCATCATCCCACTATTGCAATGACTCTTTCAAATCTTTAATGAACAGCAGCGCGTCCATTGGACTTAACGTATTGATATCAACCGCCCTTAACCGTGCAACGGCGTTCTGCTCGTTTACGGCGGTGAAGCTGAACTGCGTGTCGGCGGTGCGCTCCAGCGTTTCGGCAAGCTGCGCCTTGCCCACTGCCTCCATGTCCTTGAGCTCCTCTTTCGCGCGGGTGATTACCTTCTGCGGCAAGCCCGCAAGCTTCGCAACCTCAATGCCGTAGCTGTCGTCCGTGCCACCCTCAATTATCTTGTGCAGGAACTTGATATCGTCCCCGCGCTTTTGCACCGCAACGCTGAAATTGCGGATTCCCTCGTACTCGCGCTCCATTGCGATAAGCTCGTGGTAGTGCGTTGCAAACAGCGTCTTGCAGCCGATATTCTTGCCGCTTATGTACTCTGCGACCGCTTTCGCAATTGAGATTCCGTCAAAGGTTGATGTTCCCCTGCCGATTTCGTCCAGAATTACAAGGCTTTTCTGCGTTGCGTTTTTCAGAATCTCCGCAACCTCGTTCATCTCCACCATAAAGGTAGACTGCCCCGCCGTGAGGTCGTCCGAAGCGCCTACGCGTGTGAAAATCTTGTCCACCACGCCGATTCGGGCGTATCTTGCGGGGACAAAGCAGCCTATCTGCGCCATAAGCACAATTATCGCCGTCTGCCGCATGAATGTCGATTTACCCGACATATTCGGTCCCGTAATGATAATCAGACGGTTGTTTTTGAGGTCCAGACAGGTGTCGTTCGGGGTGAACGGTCTGTCGTTCATCATCTTCTCGATTACGGGATGCCTGCCGTCTTTTATGTCGATGCTGTTTTCCAGCGTGATTTCGGGCTTGACATAGCTGTTCTCAATCGAAACGTTCGCAAAGCTGCACAGAACATCCACCGCCGAAATCGCAGACGCTGTGTTCTGAACGGCTTCAAGGCGCGTTCCCACAAAGTCGCGGATTTCAGAGAACACAGCCTGCTCCAGCGCCAGAATCTTCTCGTTTGCGCCGAGAATCTCACCCTCGATTTTTTTCAGCTCGTCGGTTATGTAGCGCTCGCCGGTGGTGAGCGTCTGCTTGCGGATATAGTGCGGAGGCACCAAATCCAGCTGACCCTTTGAAATCTCGATAAAATAGCCGAAAACGCGGTTGTAGCCTACCTTCAGCGTTCGGATTCCCGTAGCCTCACGCTCGCGCTCCTCAATTTCTGCAAGTATATCCTTGCCGCCGCCCGTGATTTTGCGCAGGCGGTCAAGCTCCTCGTTGAAGCCGTCGCGAATTACGCCGCCGTCCTTTAGCGTGTAGGGCGGGTCGTCGTTGATTGCGTTTTCAACCAGCGACGCAACATCCGCAAGCTCGTCAATCTCACTGTTGAGCATGGAAAGCAGCTGCGAATCCACTTTTCCTATACAGCTCTTTAGGTGCGGCAGCTTGGCGCAGGTCTTGCCCAGCGCATAGATGTCCTTCGGTGAAGCCGATTTGTACATAACGCGCGTCATAAGCCGCTCAAGGTCGAATATGCCGTCCAGTGCGCCGCAGATATCGTACAGCGCCGCAGCGTCCTTTGTGAGCGCTTCAACCGCGTCAAGTCGGCGCAGAATCTCCGTGGGATTGATAAGCGGCTGCTCTATCCATGTTTTAAGGCGGCGTCTGCCCATGGATGTCACGGTCTTGTCCAGCACCCACAGCAGCGAGCCGCGCTTTTCTTTGCTGCGCATGGTTTCCGTAAGCTCAAGATTGCGCCGCGTGGTGAGATTGATACCCATAAATTCACCGTCGGAATGCAGCTTGAGGCTTACAAATCGCTTTACGGTCGCTTTCTGCGTCTCACCGAAATACCGGAACATTGCGCACATGGCTTTCTGCGCAAGCGGCATATCCGCAATGCCCAGAGAACCGATATCCGCCTGCTCAAACTGCTCGGTAATCACCGAGGTGTCGGAGTTATCAAACGCCGCGTCCTCCAGCATTTCGCAGATACATTTCTTCAGTCTCTCGCGTACAAACGCATGAACCTCTTTAAGCTCCGGAAAATCGCTGCCGATAAGCAGCTCAACGGGCGCAAA
>JBJESB010000043.1:0-17412 GCA_051882575.1 Oscillospiraceae bacterium | reverse complement strand
ACTCCTTTACTATTCCTTCGCACAATAGTGTGTAGCTTTTCCCGTTATAGGTTACAGCAAGACCAAAATCCATGTTCATGACAAAATCCTCCTGTTATCAATTGCTTTCTCATATTCTTTCTTTTTCAGAGTTAACATTTGATGTTGTTGTTATCTCTTGATAACATTATACCACGAACATTGTAACTTTTCAACAATCAGTAAGTATTTTTATTGATTGATAACAAAGCGTTGAATGCTATAATTATTTTCAAATAAGGAATTCTTGCTTCCTCGATTAATGTATCGCAAATATCAATAAAATGAACCCCAAAAACGAAAGAACGCAAACCCACTTGAAAGATAAAAATAAATGTGTTATAATTTAACATATACACTTATGACATGCGCGATATTGCACATCACATTAAGTACGGAACGATAACAGAACAAACGAAACGAGATTCAAATAACACCTGCTGTGCAAATAAGCAGGCTGTATCTCTCTCAAAAGGAAATGGAGGAAAAACATGATTTACACACTGGACGACTTTGTAAGAGAGTATAAGAAAATTTCTGAGGGCGGATGGGTTGTTACTCAACGTTCTGGCCCTACAGGAATAGGAAAGACATTAGAAGATTTGCTTGGTATTCCTGAAAACAACATCGACGGTCCTGATTTCGGTGATTATGAACTCAAATCGTGTCGGCTGGATTCAAATAGTATGCTTACAATATTTACGAAAACACCACAGCCTAAAGGCGCTGCAAACACACTACGCATGACTTTTGGATATTCGAGTGAGGCATATGATAACGATGAAAAGGTTTTGCACTCAACGCTGTCCGCAGACCGTTTTGTACCAATAGCTGACACCGGACGCAGCCTAAAGGTTGTATGCGACCCGACAAAGATTTCAATAATTGCAGAAGATGGAAAAGAGTATGCTTTCTGGACCCGTGATCAGTTAAAAAAGGCTTTTGAGAAAAAGTATAAGAATAAGTTCGTGTATGCAAAAGCACGCGCAAGAGGCGCAGGTGCAACCGAGGAATTCTTGTTTGTTGAGGCATATGAAGTTTCAGGGTTTAATTATGAAGCCTTTGTTGATTTGCTCGAGCATGGAAAGATTTACATAGATTTGCGGATTGGTCAGTACCACGGTGGTGCTAAGAATGGTCAGACGCATGATCATGGAACGGGCTTCAGAATAAAAGAAATTGACCAGCCACTTCTGTTTAAGGTGAACAGAAGGATCGTATAAACACCATTTTCTGTTGTGGTGTTTATTTTGCTATAAACTTGATTTTGGACTGATTTTGTGCTATAATTAGACTAAAATCAGTCTAAGGAGGCTTGGCGATGAAACAGGATTTAATCTATCTTGACACTTATGTGCTTCAACAGGATATGAGGATTCGTATGCCTAAAAGCATTTTGACCAACATAAGTGCAGAAAAAGGAAAAACAAGGTTTGCTGTTTATTATGATAAGGCTAACAAATGCCTTGTGCTAAAGGCAGAAGAAGTGGAGAAATCAAAGTGAGCAAGAATCACAAAGTTAACGCGTCGAATGATATTCGGATAGAGCGCATATGGTCAATGCCAAATAAGAATACATTTGAAATAATGCCAATTAAAGCGTTGCTTTCTGAAGAGGTCGACCTTTCAAAATACTGGATTGATCCTTTCGCTAATCGAAACAAAATTGCAAGTGTAACAAACGATCTTAGTCTGGAATATGATACCGATTATCATTTAGATGCTCTTGACTTTTTAAGACTCTTTGACGATGGCTCAGTTGATGGAGTACTTTATGATCCACCTTACTCTCCAAGACAGGTCAGCGAATGTTACAACGATGTTGGCTACAATGTCACATGGGATACGACTAAAGCATCATTCTGGGGAAATCACAAAAGAGAGATCTCACGGATCGTAAAGATAGGTGGCAAGGTTATAACCTTCGGTTGGAATAGTGGTGGTATTGGCTACAAATACGGGTTTGAAATCCAACGGATACTTCTTGTCCCTCATGGAGGTTGGCACAACGATACAATTTGCACCGTGGAGGTAAAAACGCATGAAGGCAATTATAGCCCGACATCGAAACCCCAAAGCAAAACAAAAACGGAGGAATTTGCCATGACAACAGAGGATCAGAAACTTATTGATAAGATAAAAACATTTCCTATAGATTACTGGGACTTTCGTGATGACGATACTAAAGAATTCACTCACGGAATTCACAACTATCCCGCAATGATGGTCTGCCCGATCAGCAGGAATATTATAAACATGGTTAAAGAAATCCAGCCTGTAAACGCACTTTTTGACCCGTTCGCAGGATCTGGCACAGTTCTTGTGGAGGGAATGTTGAGTGGAATAAAACAAGTCGCAGGAAACGATATCAACCCACTTGCGTTGCTTTTGTCAAAAGTTAAAACAACTCCGCTTGATAATGATCGACTCTTTAGTGAATCGACTAATGTTCTTGAGAGTATTTCAAGGAAGCGAAATGCAATTGAAAGTGCTCTTGCTTCCATTGATTCCTACATAACGGATGAATTAGGACTTGATATCACAGATAAAAAAGGATGGGGTGATGAAGCTCCCAAATATCTTAAGGAATATTGTGAAAGCCGAAAACTCGAAATTACTGTGCCAAGCTTTAAGAATATTGGTTACTGGTTTCGGCCTCGCGTTATTCTTGAATTGGCTATCATCAAAGCGGAAATAGAAAAGATAAAGGATAAAGACATACGGGACTTTGTTTTCGTGGCTATGAGTGAAGCAATTCGGTTCGTTTCAAATCGCCGTAATGGTGAGTTTAAGATGTTTAGAATGCCGGTAGCAAAAGTCCTACAATTCCGTCCGGACGTGTATGAAGAGTTCAGGAAAATTCTCTTGAGAAACCTCGAAAAGATGCGCGATTTTAATGGAACCTTGAAATCGACGAAAGTCGATACTACTGTGTCTATTTTTCAGAATGATGCATGTACTTTAGATGATGTGCCTGATAACACCTACGACCTGATTGTAACTTCTCCACCATACGGGGATAGCCGCACTACGGTTGCATATGGGGAGTATAGTAGGCTTTCGTTGCAATGGATAAACTTGTTTGACCTAACTGAAAAAGAGATCATGGGTGTAGATCGCTCTTTAATGGGTGGAAAAAAATATCGAAACGGCTTTGAGTATACGCTTAATAGCCCTACGCTAAGAGCATCACTTAATAAAATTAAAGATGCCGATGTTGAACGAGCTGGAGATGTGTACAGCTTTTATTCTGATCTTGATGCATCAATAAGTAGCGTTGCTAGAAAGACCCGTTCTGGTGGCTATCAATTCTGGGTTGTTGGCAACAGAACGGTTAAGAATGAACTGCTACAGACAGATGTTATTATAACAGAACTCGCACCACAATACGGGCTGACACCAGTCTATACAATTGATAGAAACATACCCAACAAAGTCATGCCCGCACAGAATTCTCCTACGAATGTTAGTGGGGCAAAGGGCTCAACCATGACAATGGAACACATAATTGTTCTCCGAAAGGTTTAGCAATTGCTTCGAGTCAAGCGAGGTTTGAATATGGAGAGACCCCAACTACCTGAACCTTTAAATTTTTTCTCCAACATCCGTTTTTGAAGGTTAAGTTCCGAAGGCCACAGAACTGTCCAGCAACAATTGAATAAACAGGAAAAGGGCTTCCGAAGCTCTGCTGTAAAATACAGCGGAACGTCGAAAGCCCTTTATTTCAAGCCTTTTTCAGCACTTATGTGCCGGAGAAGGCTTTTTATGTTTGTATCAAAGACTGTATCTTCATAGACCTGCCTTGTAAAACCGGAAACTTGTTTATACTCTGAAATTATTCATTTCACAATGAAACTTTCCCCTCACTCTGAAACTTTTCCTGAAAGAATAGTTTCAGAGTGACTTTATATTGCCCTGAAATCAACTTAATTTCCCCTCTGCGGAGCAGGGAAAACAGCACAACGAAACTATCCATAAAAAGTAAAAAATGCCTAAAAGCCCTTTAACATAGGCTTTCAGGCAAAAAGAAAAAGCACGGTAGTTTCAGATACCATTGTATCAAAATTACCGTGCTTATTTGGTCGAGATGACAGGATTCGAACCTGCGACCTCTGCGTCCCGAACGCAGCGCTCTACCAAACTGAGCCACATCTCGGATTATCAAGTATATAATATTATATCACAGGGAATCGAAAAAGTCAAGGGGTTTTGAAAAAAAGATTTGCAGTGCTTTGTAGTGCTGCAAGAGGTATTTGACAAAGATAGAAAAAAGAATTGAGAGATAGACCGAAATCTGCCGGAATAAAGTTGTCACAGTCAATTCAAGTGGGAAGAATATCTCCTTCCGTTTCTGCGGGTGCTGTGGTTGTGAATACTGTGGATGCAATTAAGGCTTCCACCAGAGTGAGAGCCTTCTTTAATATATTGTTTTTTGGTTTCAAGAATTGTTATACTATCTTGAGTAATTGTTAACTCAACAAACGAGAGCCGGTGTGTAATGCACCGGCTTTTGTACCCTCCTCTATAATAGTGTACACCCCCTGACATTAGATGTGTCAAGATGAATTTTAACTAATGTTATTTTTCTTCGTATTATACACCCTTGACAGTGGAGTTGTCAAGGGTGTATTTATGCTAGCTCAAAAACCAAAAAGGTCAGCTAAGTCTTCGCCATCTTGTTCGGTCATGTCGTCGTTGGAGTACTTGGGACCGTTTTCGTGGTTGTCGTGGATGGCTGCGTTGAGGGCTGCGGCATGATCAATTTCTTCCTGCGTAGCGTGATAACGTCCGGAAGGGTCATAGTAGCCACACTCAGTAAGCCAAGCACCGGTTGTTTCTGGGGCTTTGTTGTTGCACCAGAGGTTACCTGCTGCATCTGTATACGCATTAGGGTACTTTGGTGTTGGGCTCCAATAGCAGCCTGCCGGAAGTTCAGTTATCAATGCTGTTGACTTATCACCTGTAAACTTCTTATCCTTGCCACTGTTGTCTACGCCGGGTACAGAGGTTACAGGTTCTGCTAATTCAGCCTCTGTGGTGGTCTGTGCAGGCTGTTGAGTGGTCGTCTGTGCAGGCTGCGGAGTGTCTGTTTCTTCGGCAGGCATAGTCTCCTCTATGGTAGTTGCAGATGTTTCTTCGATAGGCTTATCTTCAACAGGCTTTGTGGTAGTCTCGCTGTTAAGGTCAGAGTCGGTGGGTTCTGCCGATGAATCGTCAGCAATACTGTGGTCGTCGGTGGTGATATCCCGGTTATCGGTGGTTGTTTCTGCGATATCCGCTGTAATGCTTGCGTTGGTAGACTCCGAGGGTGTGCTTGTGCAGCCTACAAAGCTTGTAATTACCAATGCAGAGGCTATGACGCCCAGCGCCGATTTTCTGATTGATTTTTTCATTGTTATCCTCCTGAACTTGGTGACTGTTTTTATTATATCACATTTTGCGGCATTTGTAAAGAGTTTGTATTCTGACAAATGCGCAAGCCCCGGAAGGACTGTTCAATAATTCGTTTTATCGGTGATACTGTTGTATTTTTCGTACAGCTTCAGGCAGCTGTCGCGGTCAAGCTCAACGAACATTTTTCGCTTAAGGGATTCGCTGTCCTCATAAAAGCGCTTGTCGCGAAAGCCGATTATCTCCGTGTCCTCAATATTACAGCCGTAATAGATTTTCGTTATGTTAGCCCAGAGTATCGCGCCAAAGCACATAGGGCAGGGCTCGCCCGTAGTGTACAGCTCGCAGCCCGAAAGGTCGAATGTCCCGAGATTTGCGCAGGCGTCGCGTATTGCCATTATCTCGCCGTGGCAGGTGGGGTCTTTTCGCAGAACAACCTGATTATGACCGCGCCCCACAAGCTTTCCGTCCTTGACTATCACACAGCCAAACGGTCCGCCCTCGCCGCCGGTGATTCCCTTTTCCGCTTCTTCAACAGCAATTTTCATGTATTCGTTCATTGAAACACCTCCATATTTTTTCAGTGCGTAATCGCTTGTGTATATTCTGCTACATCACACGCAGAATCAAGCCGGTTCGGGTAAAGAGAAAATGTATTGAATCATTATCCCCAATCGAAAAATCAAGCTCAAGGCTCGACCACGATGAACTTAATTTGTATGAGAGCTTTTTATAAGTCAGCCCGTCAGCAGTCCTCGACGATTCGGATGCCTCTTTATAGATAGCCGCATCCTCAAACGCCTTATGACACAGCAGGCTTATATTTATTGACGAGCCCCGATATGGCAAAAATCCGAATTCTATCGTTACACTGTCGGAGTTGTGCTCATACGATAGAATTTTAATGCCGAATTTTTCAGCAAAATATGATTGTCCGATGTGAGCCTCCTCGAAAGACGGGAAAAGGCTGATGAAATACTTGTTCACATCTTTATCGCCTTTTTCGGATTGAGCTGCAAGCATTTTTTGAAACAATTCCTCATACTGGTCATCTCCGAACTGACCCAGCAGCGAGCGGTAGTAGCCCACTGCTTTAAGCACTTCCGAAATATTCTTGGATTCAGCGCTGTATGGTAAAAAATACCCCTCGCGAACAATCTTAAAATCTCCGTCAAGGATAAAATCGGGGTAGAGACCATGCGTTTTATTTACCTTGTCTATATCTTCTTCCGCAAGCTGCTTAAACCGTTCCGCCCAGCTCATCTTTCCCTGTTTCTTTTTCGCAGCGTTAAGGCGGATAGTGAGAGAATGATAGCGGTTTACGCGACCCTCGCGCTGCTCAAACTTAATGGGATTGTATTCCAAATCCCAATGAACCACACGGCGGCAGTATAAATGGAAATCAAAGCCCTCCTGCCCTATGGTTGTGCTGATGAAGCAAAACGGTCTGAAAGGTGTATTGAATACGTCTATTTTACTTTTGAGAGTATTCAGTTTGTCATCATCGGATTTGCTTTCTGCCTTTTTTGAATTGGTATCTGCCTCTTTAGGATTGTTTCCAATGGCAAAGTCGCATTCGAATTGTTTTAACTTATCAGGTTCGTCAAATGCTTCCATTTTTTCAAATACTCTTATTTTGACGCGACTGACGTGATGTCTGTCTGATATAAGAGATATACTTGGTTTTTTTGTTTCCGAGTTACTATCGGATAATTCATCAAATATCTCACTGCACGAAAACCTGAATTCGTCAAAAACCTCATGGATTCCGCCGTCATAGCAATACCTTAAAATCTTATCAATAAGCGGCATTGAACTGTCGGGATAACACGCCGCCAATACACGCAGGCAATCTGCCCGCAGCATATATTTATAGAACCCTATGCAGAATGACTTGCGCTTGGTGTCGGATAAGTTGTATATACTCCAGAGGTACGGTGAGGCATTAGCATATATCTCCCGTTCCTCATCGGAGAGATTGCACAGCTGCTCTGAATACTTTATATCCTGTTCATATAACGATTTAGCTGCTTCGTATAACGCATTAGCTACATCATTATCAGATACCTTTTCTGCTGAATCTTCTAATCCATATTTCGGTTTATACAGCGGATTCATCAAGTCCTCAAAAGAAATCGAAATTGAATCGTTAAGCACAACAACGTTATTATTGCCTCTTTTTTCGGATAATATTTCGCAGACGCGGCGGTTGGCTTCATAAGAGATAAGCGCAGATAAGCTGTTGGGCACCATATAGAAATTCGAGAAGAAAAGCCGCTTGGAAATACCCATATTCTCCATGCCCTCAAACGCGCCGCGCAAGCCGCGCATCGGCGGACATGACGGAGGAATAAACAAAAGCAAATGCTGTCTTTCCTCGTCAAAAAGCTTGCTGAACAGCTTTTCAATTCTTGAGTTTTTCATGCGCGCATTATCGCCAAACAGAGGATTATATTGTTCCAAATCATTGCCGGTCAGCATAAATCTTTTATTGACGCCCTTTATTGAGCCGTAACCTTGGGGAAACGAAAGCAGTGCAGGCGTTGATTTAAGATATGCCGGGCGCCATTCGGGCTTCATTGAATCATCAATTGTGCGTTCATATTTTTCTAAGGACAATTTTAAATCGGACGTTGCTAATCCGGGTGTCTTAAGATAGATGAAATTAAAACCGACGTCAGATGATTTTTCTAATTTCAGCTCCTTATCAATTCCGTCAATGATTATACGCTCATAGCCATCCTCGTCGCTGTATTTCCTGAAACAATATAGCTCTGTGACAGTCTTTTCAGACCTTTTGATATATACGTAATACTTCGGATAACCGCCGCCCGCCACTACAAGACTTTGCCTTAACTCATTAACGGTAAGCGTTTCAAATCTGTTCGGCAGCATGAAAAACTCGTCGAGGCTGACGTCGTCCATATCCAGCGAAACTGTACCCGCTTCTGTGGAACTGCCGCAGCTATCGTTGCCCAAATACCGTTCCACGCGGGAAATGTTGATATTCCTCATCATTTGGCTTTGCGCTTCGGTATGCTGTACGAAGCATTCCGCCTGCTGTTTATAAAGGGCGTCCTTTTTCCCGTCAGAAAGTAAGCTCCAGCTTTTGATAAATTCCTTGCCGTTTTTCGCCAGATATCCCGTGATAAGCTCAAACTCTTCCTTGACCAGATTCTCGCTCACAACCTCGTCGTCCTCACTGCCCGCTGCCGCACCGTTTGGATTGTCATCAGCGCGAGACGTGCCGATTGCGGTATGAACACGGAACGGAGTTGCACTGAGAAGCAGAATATCATGCTTTAGCGATTGCTTTCCCTCGCGGACATCATTGCTGTGAATTATATACTGAATTACATAGTCAAGCTCGATTAAATTCTCTAATTTGTCCGTGCCTTTTTCTTTGATTGTTTTAAAAATACGGGAATAATTCTGTATCTCGTCCGCAACAAAAATATCTATCGGAATCTTGTCAAGGGTTGTGATTATCAAGCCTGCGCGTGCAAAGCCATACAGCTCGGCTGCGACAGCCGAAAACACCACATTAAATGCGGAATCGGGTCTTTTACCAAATTTAGAGTATATGGTTTTAGACAGCATCTGAAATATCAGGTTCTCATAAAGCTGTTTGCTGTACCTATCGGAATTAGCCCACATTTCACAAAGATAAGAGAATATCAATCCGTTTATTCTTGCCGAATCCATTATTCGTACAGCCTCGGGAAGAAAAACATTTCTGAAATTTCTGGATTTGCCCGCTTTATCCCGAATGCTCTTCAAAGGGGCATAAAGGTATTTTTTGAAAAAATCTATTGCTTTTTCTTTGCTGTCGTTGCCGATAACAGGAAACTCATTATGAGCTTTCAAAAATTCATCAAACTTTTTGCCTGCTTCATCCAATGCTTTTATTGAACCCAAATAGCTATTCTTCAGTGTATTTTTATTTGCTCCAAAATAATATTCCTTTATATCAGCAACACAATAGAAAACATACTTAGCGCATAGCTCAATGCTATCATCCATTTCACAGGATTTTCTCATCCAATCAATAATTCCCGAAAGAATATCGGCGTCGGAAATATACCGTTCAAATCTCTGATTAAAAACATCAAGAAAAGCCTTCTGAAAATCATCGAAATCTCCGATAGGTATGCTGTCTATTCCTATACTGTCTTTCGAATTTGAATTAAGAGTATTTACAAAATCGCCTGAATTGCCATGTACTTTTATATTATTTCCAAACGCTAAAAAAATACTGCCGGTCATATTGCCTGTGACAGTCAATTCCGGCTTATTCTTAGCCTTATTATGCGAGCCGAAAAGCAGGCAGGCAGCAAGCGAACGCTCTTGTTTTGTGCCCGGGGAAGATACTTCTATGGTTGTTGAAGGGGTAAGCAGAGTAATATTTGCAATGCTGTTATTGTTATTCCCGTTGTTCTTCTTGATTAAGCTGTTATAGTATGCAAGGGAAATCCTTCCTATTCCGCCGTTATTGTTTGTCTTACCCGTTTGGTCAAAGCAAATTGCCGATTGAAGCTTGCCCTGATTTTGCTGTGCAAGCGCCATATTTGCGCAGATATAGCCAACATTTATCGCACTGGCGCCGGGATTGTCTGCTCTTTTCTGCTCATAGAGTCTGCGGATTATTCCGCCTGCGGTTATTGTTTTGCCAAGACCCACCTCATCCGCAAGCAGATACCTGTGCGTGGTTTTCGGGGCTGTCAGTCGGTTAACGGCATTTATGATACTTTCCTGCTGAAATCTGTTTGGTCTCATTTTGTACCTCCGTTGTTTGAACCGTTGGCGTTATATTTTGCCAGCAATTCGTTGGTAGCCGTCTCCCACTCCGAGCCGCTTATAGCCATGCTGTTAATCTGCCTGATTTTCTCAATAAAAGCCTCTCTTGCCGCCGCGATTCCGCTTGGCTGAAGCTCTTTAGACATTTTCATCAGCTTTTCGTATATGCATTCTCTGGAAACCGCAAACCGACTTGAAGCACGGGTTTTGCTTTCTGCCGATTTTCTCTCGTCTGATGAATCATCTGAATCCTTCGAGCGCTTTTTCCCGCTGATAATATTTTCTATGTGTTGTTCCGAAAGACGGATTAGGTTGGCGTTGAGCGATTTTTCCTGCAATGGCTTAAGCTTCTCGCGGATATCTTCTTTACACAATTGAAGAAGGTCAATATAGAAGCTGCTGCTCTCAACCGTAACGCAAACCGAAAAGAAATTCTTCAGAGGAACTTCAATCTTACCTTTATTCTCATTCGTAACCTCCACACCGTTGACAGAAAATCCTTTCTGCTCGCCGCTATATTCGAAAACAGCCCTTTTCGCGTCAATCTCTGAAATTATCAGGTTTCTAAAAATCTCAAAGAATTTATCCATATTGTTATTCGTTTTTGCAGAAGCTGCGCTTGACGATAAATCGGGCTCACATCCGATTGCCTTTATGATTTCCCCAAATTCCCCGTGCATTTTACTGTCTGAAAAGGTAAGCATAACATTAAATTCATAGTTTACCGAACCCGTACACCACAGACCGCCCCTATATGTGGCATTGGATGAACCGATAATCAGGACAGTTTTTTTGTCTTTATCCAAGCCGCAGTATATTTTCGCATGGAGTTCAATTTTCTCATCTTCATCCACATCATCATTAAGGACTAAATATTCGGGAATGTGGATTTCCCTGATTTTTTTGAGGTCAAGCTTTATTTTCGCTTTGCAGCCAAATTTTTTACCCGAAATCAACGGTTTAAATCTACGATATTTGCGCTTCAGCGAAATTATGGCGTCGGTTGTTGTCAGTATTTTTCTGATATCAAAGCTATGTATTACGTCTCCTAGAAACGGTGACACGGCGATTATATTATTCAATTTCTTAAGCTCGCCCGCGAGGTTTTGGGCAGTTACAAAGTCTGCCTTTTCTACCGAAGAATCGGACTTAACCGTAAAATTAACGTCTGCGACATCCTTGAGCCAATTCGGAACCTGCGGCAAAGAGCAAACCTTTGTAAATTGAGTGATATAATCAACCAATGTTTTGCCATTTTTGTTATCATTGGCAGAAGCTGTTCCCTCAAGCACAGCATAGGCTTCAAGGAAGTCCGAACCGGTAATATTGCGGCTTGCTGCGAGAAGCAGGTACTTCGTGTCATCGGAAGATTTTTCGAGGCGAAGGAGTATTATTTTCGGATGAAACGATTTCGATTGAGTCTTATCTCCCACCTGAATAAAGCAGTCGGAATCGAAATATCTGTCGCAATCACCCGTCATAGCATGATAATATACAGTCAATTCAGGCAGATTCTTAACCGAGATAATATTGCATTCTGCCAATTTGTTGATTATTCGGTTAAGCTCCTTGCTTTCAAAGGTATAGGTTGTAATCAGCGCATTTGTAATCTTATAACCCTCTGCCCTGTCTTTTATGATATCCGCTGCACCGGGAACAATAGCGTCTTCTCCACAAGAAAAACCGTTCACGGATTACCTCCGCTTGCTGTATTCCGGTTATTCGGATTCGCAATTTCTTTCAGTTTATCCTCAAATTCCTGTTTAGAATTGAATGGATATTGTTGTTTTATGATTATACCGCCATTGTACTTTTTTATATCTTCTTCGTCAACAAAATAGTAATTATAGCCGCGGGCTTTTGAAGGTTCTATATTTTGGTATATCCAGTCCCGGAACGAAGCGTCTAATACCCAGATACTTCCTTCATATTTATTCTGTTCATTTCCGCTGTCATCCTTAATCAAAACAAATCTGAAGTCAGGGTCAGAAGTATTTCCCGAAAGCATTCTGTCCATAGTATTTTCAGAAACCGACCATCTGGATGTACTTTGGGACAAAATATAAAGGTTATCGGGGTTGCCCAATAGTGTTCTTGCTTCCCTGCCAAGGCGCGTTGACGAGCCTCTTTCAATCTCCTGTAAGTTCAATGATGAATTATCTTTTCCAAGCCAGCCAAAGTCAAAAATTTCACTCATATTGTTTTCTCCGTAATTTGACGCGTATTTTACTAAAATGGCGGTTTGTTCGGCAAAACCGCATACAATTCGCACGGAGTTTACCGCTGCAAACTCCGTGCAAGGATGATAATATTATATCATTTTTCAATATGTAAGTCAAGCGGCAAAACAATCACTGTGCGGAATATGCGCTGTGACAACAGCCCGCTAACCGAACGCTCCGATTACTCCCATTTGAAAAACCGTACGCCAATCACCGTGCAGACTACCGTTGTCGCCGCCATCACCGCTATCGCTGCCCAAGCATTTTCAGCGGGCAGCCCCAGAAACGTTGATTTCATCAGCCCTATCCCCTGCGTCAGCGGAAATACGCTGACTATATTCTGCATAACAGGCGGCATTACCTCAAACGGAAGCGTCGCGCCCGAAAATACCAGCATCGGAAAGTACAGCACGCTTGCAATAACGCTCGCGCTTTTGGAGTTCTTCGCAACCCCGCCTACCATCATTCCAATGCTTAACGTTGATATCATCGTCAGCGCCCAGCTGCCCAGAAATGCAAGCAGCGAGCCTCTTATTCTCACGTTCCAAATCAGCATCGCCGCCGGAAACAGCGTAAGCATCGACACTATGCAGTACGACACATATATTGAAAGCTCAACCAGCAGCAGCTTTATGGGACTTACCGGCGTAACCTGAAAACGCTTCAGAATTTTGCGCTCCCTGTAATCCGATACCACCAGCGGCAGCCCCATAAGTCCGCCCGCGCATATACTTATCGTGCAAACAGCACCGAACGACTGCTCCAAAAATGTGTACTCCGCGCCCTCTGCGGCAGGACTTGTTCCGTATATAATCCCCAGAATCACAAGCACCACCAGCGGCATTATCACCGCAAAAATCACCATGTTCATATTACGGATATTCAGCTTGAGCTCGTTCTTGAATAACACTGCAAATGATTTCATTCCTCCGTCTCCTCTCCCGAAAGAGCAAGATACGCGTCCTCAAATTTCTCGCAGCCGCTTGCTTCTTTCGCCTGTTCAACCGTTCCGCAGAACACCGCCCTGCCCTTTTGCAGAATACAAATCTCGTCGCAAAGCGTCTCGACCTCGTCCATAAAGTGAGAGGTCAGCAGAATCGTTAAGCCCTTGTTTTTCAGCTCCGAAAGGATTTTCCACACACCTCTGCGGGCTTTTGCGTCAAGCCCTGTTGTCAGCTCATCCAGAAACACCAGCTCGGGATTCGGAATCAGCGCAAGGACTATAAACAACCGCTGACGCTCGCCGCCCGAAAGGGATTTTACCGCGCAGTTAAGCTTATCGCCTATTCCAAACCGCCCGCAAAGCTCTCTCCAATCGGCAGGATTCCCGTAAAGGCAGGCGGTTTCCTCGCACAGCTCGTACACCTTGATTTCGGGCTGATATTCGCACTGCTGAAACTGCACACCTATCTTTTCGAACAGCTTTTTTCGGTTCTTTTTGGGGTCGCTGCCCAGAACGGTTACTGTGCCGCTGTCGGCACATTTCACGCCCAGAATGCACTCTATGGCTGTGCTTTTTCCCGCGCCGTTTGCTCCCAGCAAGCCGAATACCTCGCCCTTTTTCACCCTGATGTTAAGATTGTCCACAGCGACAAACCCGCCGTACTTTTTCACAAGATTTTCTGCGACAACCGCATACATATTATCTCCTCCTTAATCGTAATAACGCCGTTTTACGCTCAATCAAGCTCCCGACCGCGCGCTGACCGTAATTCAGCGTAAACGAATTATACCACCAAACAAAAGTCCGGTGGTATAATGGAGGGTTTGTGTTTTTCTGCGGCTATCACAGCCCGAGTTCTTCATACATACGCTGCATTTGAGCAATGATTGCGATTACCTCATAAGCGTTGTTTACTGCGTTTTCAAGCGATACAATCAGCCTGTCGCAGGCAGAAACAATATCGTCGTCCTCATCGGGAGTGTTCAGAATATCCAGAATATTGTCCTTATCCATCCCGCTGTCATACGCTTCAAGCATTCGCAGAATTGCCGACAGGGAATAATTTGCGCATCTCAACGAGCGAATGATTTTCAGACGGTTTATGTCGTTTGAATCATACACGCGATAGCCGTTTTGCTTTCGCTTTACAGTAAGCAGCCCGTTCATTTCCCAGTTGCGGATTGTGTCTATCGTAAGTCCCAATTCCTTTGCCGCCTGCGACCGCTTGTATACGATACCGTCATCCTGCGGCTGCCGACAGAGCGCTTCGCAGATTGCCGCGGCTTCCTTTGCGTTTTCGGTTTCCCGCCTTGCTATGCGTATGTATTCCTCTGCCTGCGCCGCTGCCGCTTCAAATTGATACATCGCAGACAGCTTTACCGCTTCAATCATTCGCTTGCGAAGCCCTGCCTGCAATACTTCAATCTGAAGTGCCTTTCGCGCCAGCTCAAACTGCTTGATATGAATATCGTTATAAACGCGATAGCCGTTCTTCTTCCGTTCCGGCTTATGTATCAAGCCCCATTCCTCATACATCCGCACGGTATTCGGGTGCAGACCCGCTATCTTTGCAATCTGACCCGTTGAGTAACACGCGGTATTCGCTTTTGGCACAAAATCACCCCCGATTTGCGTCTTTACACTATGATACCACATCACAAGCCGCTCGTCAAGATGAAGTTCATCTGCGCCGATTCTATTGACAAACGAGTCGGTTAGTGGTACAATTATTTCAAAATGAACACTGTTCACTTTTGCGGCGAAATCGGTAAATCCCGAGATAACGCCGCAGCATTTTAACGCAACGAGAGGAGTAATAACAATGAAAAAATGTCTGAATCTTTCGCTTATCTATGCCGCGGCAGCAATGGCGGGCGGCGTTTTCTACCGCGAATTTACCAAGCTTAACGGCTTTGACGGAGTAACCGTTCTTGGCAAGGTACATACCCACCTGTTCCTGCTGGGAATGATGATTTTTCTGATTGCAGCGCTGTTCTGCGCGCATTTTAAGAGTCTGCCCGAGAAAAAGCTGTTCAAGACGTTCCTGTGCGTGTACAATATCGGCGTGCCGCTTACGGCGGTGATGATGGCAGTGCGCGGAATTACCGAGGTTCTGGGCACAGAGCTTTCCAAGGGCGCTAACGGCGCGATTTCGGGTATCGCGGGACTGGGTCATATTATAGCCGGAACGGGAATCGTGCTGTTTATCGCGGCGCTTAAATCTGCCGTTAAATCAGAGGTACGCGAATGAGCAAGCCGTTTTACCATGTTAAAAAGCGCACCCTGCTTGCAATAGCGGGCTGCGTCTGGCTGATTGCGGGATTCAACGTTGCGCGGCTGGGAATAATCGCGTACGCAAACACGGAATTTGCTTTCCGGCAGCCGCTTGTATCGCTTGCAGTGTTCGCGGCGTTCGGCACAATGTTCTACAAAATGAGCCGCAAGCACGAGCGCCGCATACTTGGCTACGCAGAGCCCACCCGCCCGTTCTGGAATTTCTTCGACATTAAGGCGTACTGTATTATGGCGTTTATGATGGGCGGCGGAATCTGGCTGCGCTACTCGGGGCTTGTGCCCGAGGTGTTTATTGCGGTATTTTACAGCGGGCTGGGCTGCGCTCTGGCGGGCGCGGGCGTGTTGTTCTGGGTGATGTTCTTCCGCTTTGCCCGTTCTTGAAAACTTAAAACGGAATTTCAAATGAATTACAATACCGAAATTCAGGTTCTGGAGGAGATTGAGATAAACGGGCAGCATGGTCTTTGTGCGGTGTTGCCCTTGATTATTTACAGAGCGTATTGTTGTAAATGAGAGCGAAATTCAATCAGTGTTCGAAAAAGGTTAATCTTTTTTTAGAAAGGAAACGAATAGTCAAATGAAAAGAAAAGCGTCGATTATTCTTTGCGCAGCGGCATTGCTGTTGTCGGGGTGTTCCAATACTGCCGCCCCGCTTGCAACCGATGATAGCTCTGCTGTGGAATCAACCAGCAGCGAAAGCGCCGCAAAAACCTCGGCGTCTACGTCGGAATCCTCACCGAATGACAGCACCGTGCAAGCAGCGACCGAATCGCAGCCGCATGACAGCACATTAGAAGCTGCGGAATCCACGTCGGAATCCTCACCGAATGACAGCACCGCGCAAGCGGCGACCGAATCACAGCCGCATGACAGCACTTTGGAAGCTGCGGAATCCACATTGGAAGCGTCGCCCGAAACAGAGGATGGCAATATCCCCGAGACCGAAAATGCATATTATGACAATGAATTTATGGGCGCAGCGTCGTACACAGACGCTCCAATGACCTATGAAGATGTTATGGATATGCTTAAAGTCGGAGAAGATGAGCATGGGGAATACATAGACTCATTCTTTCTTGTAGAAACAGTAAAGGCTTTATCGCTCAACGAATGTGCCGAATTGGCAGGCTGGAATGAGGATTACTCGGACCGAACAATATATCGGGTGAATGTACTTAAAGACCTTATCAGCGGCGAGGATGTCAACAGGACTGAATATATCTTTGTTTCAATGGGTAATGTACGTTGGCAGGATTCGGGCGACCCATTATATGCGCCCGGCGAAAGGTTTACGGTTGTTCTTGCCAAGCCGCAGAAGGGCTGCGATTTTTTGAAAACTCCGGGCAGCATTATGTTCAGATATGATGCAGTCGAAACGGATAACGGCGATATCGAGCTGTATGCCAGAAACAGCTGTATTGACGCGCAGAGTTTTACCTCGGCAGAAGCAATTAACGCTCGCGTAATAACAAGCACCACGCTTAACCCGGCTAATTATACACAGAAAACAACCCTAACAGCACTGGCTGATTTCATCAAAGCCGATTGGCAGGATAGAAAGCTGTCGGATTATTTCAGCTAAAGCGCGGGATAAATCCGATAAGCAAGCATTAGGATTGTATCAGCATAGCAAAAGCGGCCAAGCTCTCACTTGGTCGCTTTGAATTTTTTACCGCAAATTTTGTCCGACAGCCGCTATCTTCCCTTGCTTAATACGCTGTCAAGCACCTCGATGATTTCTTCAAG
>JBJESB010000042.1:0-4293 GCA_051882575.1 Oscillospiraceae bacterium | reverse complement strand
AAACAGGTAATGCGTTATACCTATTCTGCGGCGGCTTTCAAATGTGTTAAAAAAACAGAAAAATATAGCGCCTATGCAGACTGTTAATCGGAAGAATAGAAGATAAGGAAAGGAGGCACAAAATGACGCAAGCCAAGAAGCAGGACATAATCGCAAAGGTTACCTCGCTATTGAGCAGGCTGCTTGATGATGACGAGGAAATCCCTATCACAAGTTCAGCCGAGCAGCCTGTCGAAATGCTGACTATAAAGGAATGCACACAGGAAATCCGAGGGCTGAATGAGTTCACCATTCGACAGCTTATTGCGAGAAACGAAATCCCCTTTGTCCGTGCAGGACAGGGTAAAAACGGGAAGATACTTATCCCGAAAGCCGCTTTGATTGCGTACCTCAACGGTATTGCATAACGGCTCTTAATGACGGTTAGAAGCGCCGGCAGGCTCGTTAGTCTGGGCAGCCTGTCACGCTTCTTCAGATTGAGAAATTTGTTTACAGACAGAACCAACACAAGCCAAAGGCATATTTCTCAATAATACTGTCAAAAAGCACTTGACAAATCACACTTTAAAGTGGTAAAATAGAGTTGCAGAAATATGCCAATGGTTTGACCGACAAGGAGGTAAACTAATGGCATCAATCGAAAAACGAGGCAACTCGTACAGAATTAAGGTATCCTGCGGCTACAAAGCGGACGGAACACAGGTTTTTCAGCGAATGACCTGGACGCCCGACGAGAAAATGACCGCAAAACAAATCGAAAAGGAGGTACAGCGACAGGCAATTCTCTTTGAGGAGGAGTGCAAGCGTGGGCAAATCGTATCGGCAGTAAAGTTTGAAGCCTTCGCCGAGGAATGGTTTGAGGAATACGCCAAGCTCAACCTCAAAAGCACGACCTACACACGGCAAAGGCAACTAACCAAGCGGGTTTATGCGGCAATCGGGCACATTCGGCTTGACAAGATAACCACCCGACTAATTCAGAAATTCATCAATTCCCTTGCACAGGACGGCATAAACGAGATTACGAAAAAACCGCTTTCCCATAAGACAATGGTGCATTATCTTTCGTTCATCTCAACCGTGATTGACTACGCAATCAAGATGGATATGCTCACGGACAACCCCTGCCGCCGTGTAACAATCCCGAAAGGCAGTAAGAAAGAGCGCAAAATCCTCTCAATACAGGAAACGGAGGAATTTTTGAAACTGCTGGAAACAGCACCGCTGAAATGGCGTACTTTCTTCACGCTGGACATTTACAGCGGTATGCGCCGTGGTGAAATGCTTGGCTTGGAGTGGAAGGACATTGACTTTGAAACAGGAGTAGTCCACATTCAGAGAACGTCGAACTACACGAAGGCGAGGGGTATTTACACCGACACTACAAAAACCGAGAACTCGGTGCGCTTCATCAAGCTGCCGCCCGAAGTGCTTGAAATTCTTAAGCAATTCAGAGCAGAACAGGAAAGCGAGAAACAGCGGCTCGGTAATAAGTGGGTTGAGAATGACCGATTGTTCACGAAATGGAACGGTATGCCGATGAATCCGCAGACGCCTTATGGTTGGCTGAAAGAGTTTTGCGAAGAACGCGATTTCCCATTTTATGGAATACACCAATTTCGACATCTTCACGCGAGCTTGCTGATTGGCGCAGGCATTGACCCGACAACCGTTTCGGGAATACTCGGACACTCGCAGGTGAGCACGAGCCTGAACATCTACGGGCATATGTTCCGAGAAAACCAAGTCAAGGCTTGCAACGCCGTTGCGGAGGCGCTCAACTTTACCAAAAGAGGGGCTTGAGCAAAATAAGACCCAAATAAGACCCATCAGCGGTTTCCGGGCAAAAAGAAAAGCCCACAAAAGGCTCTGTTAAGCCAAATGTGAGCTGTGCTTATGGTGACCCGTACGGGAATCGAAACCACAATCTTCAGCTTATGAAACTAATGAGATAACCTTTTCTCTACTCGGCGATATTCGCGCGGTGGAATAGCACCGCGCGAAAAAGTGTTGATAAAAATCAAAAAAGTGATATAATAATTATAGAAGGTATTCCTTCGCTATTATGGTGGGGGCGTGTCCTCTGTTTTTTGTATCTTAATTCTTTAGTAACTTCGCCATTTGAATTATCATTATGTCAACGCCAAATCCTTTATGCCACTGCATTCTCTTATTTATGCATTCTTCCGGTGCATCAAGAGAAATGTTTTTGCTGCCATAATCAAGGAATATCCTCCCGGATTTTGAGCGATTTGCTGTAAGCCTTTCCTAATTAATCCGTTTGCAGATTTCTCTGTTGTTGCTGTTTTCAAGTCCCATAGTTCTCCGTTCCATATGTAATCAGCCATTTTGGAAGTCTTTGTTTCGGCAAGTATCTTTATATTTCCGCCAAGCGTTCTGTGAACCCAATTTGCAAATCCGCAAGCTTGAACCGCAGTATTACATTCAAATAAACATATAGTCAAAGCAGCACCAAATGCGCCGAACAAATGCGGATATCTTGTTTTTTCATGAGAAATTTGATATAATTATTTCATTAGTTAGGCAGGATATATCTATGATGATTGATACCCGGGATTTATGGATGAACGAACCTCAAAGCTTCAATACAAAGGTCAGCGGCAAGGATTTATCCGATACTTTTTTATGCCTATCCCCCGTTATGTGCGCTGCCGAAGCAAAGAGGACAACAAAAAGCAGGATGTATCAGAGAATAATGCTGCTTATTACAGGAGGGTTATTTATGTTCGGATTATTTGGACGCGGCAAAGCCCCTGACGTGAAGAACAAGTCGCTGATATCATTCAGATATTCATGTGCAGGAGGTATGACCGGCGGCCACAGTACCACTGAGATAAGCGTCATCGACGGCGAGGTTATCCTGACATACTCGAATACCGAATGGTGGCATGAGGACGATAGCGTCACCAAGTACAGGCTGGATAAGGCTGTACTTACCGAGATAGAGAGTGTGTTCAGAAAATATAAGATGCACAAATGGAACAACAGGAAGTTCAGCAATATTTTCGTGGCAGACGGACCCAGCCACTGCTATTCGTTCACATTCAGGGGCGGCGCGTCCGAATTAACGGACAGCACAAATGTGTCATTTTCATCTCAGATTTATCCTGCTGCATATCGCAGGAAGCTGTCCGAAATCGATATGGTAATAGCCGAATACAAGGAGAAAGGAAGCTTAGTGCCGGCTCTTGTCACCGCGGAAAAGCCTGACGAGGAGCCTCACGGCAAGAATCCTCCGACAACGTAAAGGTAATACTAGGTTGATATTATAATCAGAATAACAAATCCGCAGCCTTTACATAGTTTTTACAACAGCTTGACTAAAGTGTGCTTTCATCTTACATATGCTGTATCGTATAATAAACGCAGAGCGTTTATTATACCATTAAGAATCCTCGCACATTCGTTCGCCGCAGGCGAACTTCGTGCGTATCGGATAATTAAACCATAACCTTGCGGATATGGTTTAATGAACGCAGAGCGTTTATTATACCATTATAAATCCTCGCACATTCGTTCGCCGCAGGCGAACTTCGTGCGTATCGGATAATTAAACCATAACCTTGCGGATATGGTTTAATAAACGCAGAGCGTTTATTATACCATTAAAAATCCTTGCACATTCGTTCGCCGCAGGCGAACTTCGTGCAATGGGAAAGGAGCGGTGTCTATGAGCTATTATGGAGAGAAAAGCGCTGATAGTATTCTGAAACAAGTGGTTTCTCAGGAACTTGATGAACTGTATTGCGGCAAAAAAGTGTCATCAAGAAAAATGCCCGGGTTTATCGCATACCGTATCTTCAAAAGCTTTGTATTACCGATAGTGATTGTATTGTTCGGGATATTGTGGAGACTCACCGCCTCTGCAATCTTTTTTGCTTGTGTTGTGCTTATAGTAAGCTTAGCGCTGTTCTTTGCAGAGAATAAACTCGTAGCTCTGATAGCGCACGAAGCTAAGAAAGCCCCCGACAAGAAAATCGCGACTGTCATTTCTGAACTATGTGTATGTGAGGAGTATAATTCAGCGGCTTTCCATGACATAAAACGCAGACATACAATCATTAAAGCAACGATTTGTTCCGCTTTCGGACTGCTGATTTTGGGAGTATCGGTATACTTTTTCGTGCCGTTCACTATTTATACCCACACAGAAGACGGCTATTGCGTCAGCCTTTGCAGAACAGGATTTGTAAGTCATCAATGCGTCGAGCAATATCATAACGGCGAGCCTGTTATCGGGATTAAAAGCGGAGCATATAAAAACAATTTCTT